>JBBRAE010000002.1:0-205707 GCA_038207085.1 Armatimonadota bacterium | reverse complement strand
GCCCTGAACGGCGCACGCACGTCAACACCCTGCCCGCCCTGCATTCATTGACCAGGGCGAACGCATCTTAGCTGTTGGGCAGCACCGAACGCCCGTAGTGGCGGGTCGCCGCGCCCGCCATCAGCACCAAAGGTGCTGCGCTAACTGTGTAATGCGCTCCAAATGAGCAACTCTACGAAATTCCATTGTTTGTTCGGCGCGTTCCGCGCCGATGGCCGCTGCGGCGGGACGGCCACTACGTCGGTTGCCCGTTAAGATGCGTTAGCCCGCTTTATTCGTGAAGCGAATAAAGCTCTTGCTAAGAGGGCATTATTCACGCTTCTCGTGAATAATGCGGATTAGCCCTGATTCATTGACCGAAGCCCGGCATGCCGCTATAATAATAAAAGTTGCTGCGGGATCGTCCAATGGCAGGACGCGAGATTTTGGATCTCGTTATCTAGGTTCGAATCCTGGTCCCGCAGCCATATTTGTGTACCCAATGCACGATGGGAAGGGAGATTCCTCCCTTTCCAAGCTATCCGGGGCATTCGCCCCCGAACAACTTGTCGAACACACTGAGTTTCCGGGACAAACGTCCCAAATAACGGCAACGGGGAGCAATCTCCCCGTCGATCATTGGTCTATTCCTCCAAAAACACCATCGTCCCGAGGCTATCCACCATCCCCCCGGGCCGGTTTCTGAGCAACCAGACGGCGTTGTGATACTGCTTGATCTCGGCGATCTGATCAGCAAGCGTATCCGGCCTCGGCTCACCCAGGCGAACAAGCCCTGCAGTCGAAGATAGCCGCATCAGCTTCACCAGAAAGCAGAACTCCTCGCGGACGATCCCAGCGTCGGGAATCGTCATCTGCTCACCATCAAAAGCCCGAGCGATCTCCTCGGTCCGGGCGGCAAGGTTCTCGAACTGCTCGCGGGTAAGCCCCTCGACCACTTTGGGGTCATCGACCGGCTTCTGAAGCACCGCCCACTGCACGTTGTGGTTGCTGGTATACGTGTCAAAGAGCCTGTAGAGGTCGCCGAGGTCGTAGAACGCGCGCCCGGTCTTGCCGCTTGCGTCGCCAAAGAAGTGCAGCGACAGGTTCTCGGCGAGCCGGTCACGAACGTCGGCCCTGGCGTTCCATGAAGCCGCCGCGCCTACCATATAGCCCAGGTACGACACCGAGAGCGGCTGCCAGTGGCCAAAATCACCCCAGTCGGTGTTGAGAAGCCCCCGAGCGCCGTGCTTTGCTCCCGATTTGGCGGCGGTGGTGATATTGACGATCGCGTTTTCGGTGCGCCCGACAAGCGCATTCCAGCTCGATGTGCCGGGGCAGACGTGGAACTCAAGCCCCGAGTCGGCAATTCTTTTGGTGTGCTCGGCAAATGGATGGTTCCACTCATAGCCCCATTCAAGGGCGATGAGGTCGCGGGGAAGCTCGTCGATCAGCTCGGGGTAGTGCAGTATTATGTCCCACCAGAACTGCATCCTCCGCCCGCGCTTCTTCACTTCCTGGTAAATCTGGAGCAGAAAATCGAGGTACACCCGCCCCGTCCCGCGCTCCTTACACACCAGCTTGCTTCTGCCGTAGCCGAGGTCGATCGTTTCATCGAGCCCGACGTTGAAGTAAGAGCTCGTAAAGTGCGGCAAAAGCTCGTCGTAAAGCCCCCGCACGAATGGGATGCTTTTCTTGTCTATCGGGCACAGGCTGAAGGGATAATCGCGACGCCCCCACGCAGTCTCACCCCCGTTTGGCGACTCGGCCATCGGGCGGTAACGGTCGAACTTCAGCCACCGCTCCATATGACCAAACGAGTTCTGGTTGGGCACGAGGTCGATGAACCGCGCCCGGCAGTAGGCATCGATCTCGATTATCTGCTCGCCCGTCATCGGGCTAGCCTCGGCCCACACCTCGCGGTGAGACGGGTAGGCGAAGGTATGCTCGGTGTAGAGCTGGAACTGGTTGATCTTGAACTCGGCGAGCTGGTCCACGAGCCGGTACAGCGTCTCCATCGTCGGAACCTTGTCGCGGCTGATGTCGAGCATCACCCCGCGCTCGGCAAAGTCCGGCGAGTCGCTGATCGAAAGGCACGGAAGCTCCTCCCCGCACTGCCGCACGATCTGGCGAAGCGTGCATGCGCCGTAGAACGCACCGGATGCACTCGACGCGACAATCTCGATGCACTCCGGGCCGATCGATAGCTTATACCCCTGCTGCTCGATCCCAGACTCGGCGTCAAGCCTGATCACAAGCCCAAGCTCACCCTTTGGAACGCTCGGGCTCGCGGTGACTTCCAAGTCGAGCCCGGCCTGCTTAGCCGCGATCATAAGCTCAGAAGGCCGCTCTGAGGAGATCTGTAAGTAGCGTTTCCCCCCGGCATTAAACACCCCGTCGCGCTTGGTAAGCATCTTGGGCGGCGGCGTGAGCAGCAGCTCGGATACGTCGATCATCTAATTCTCCATTTACTCAAACTTCCCCGCTTCAAGCCTGATAACAGGAGTCGGCCGCTGCACGTAGCTCGGCGCGATCTTCATCACATCGTCGACCTCACCCGCAAGGATTTTGTCAATCCCAAGCCGCGCAAGCACCGCGCCACGGGGATAGTTCAACCACTCCGGCGCGACCGCCCCCGGCCCAAACTGCAGCTCAAGCGCCGTGCGACTCCGCTCCGAGCCATCACCGACAAAGAGCACTCCATCTTCGTCATGGACGTGCGCTACAACATCCCCAAGCGGCACAACCGCGTCCTCCGTCGAGCGCACAAGCACCCCCTCGACGAACCGATAAAGCGCCCAGTAGACGTCCCCGGGTTTTGCGTGGATCAGCGCGGCGACGGGCCTTGGAGCAGCGAGCGACGCCCCGTGCGCGAGCACGTCAAGCGTCGAAACCCCGACAATCGGGCGGTCGAGCGCCTGCGCGATCCCCTTTGCCGCCGCCATCCCAATCCGAAGCCCAGTAAACGAGCCCGGACCAAGCGAGATCACCACCGCGTCGATGTCGCTCTGCGTCTTGCCTGCGTCCGACACTATCCGGTCGACGTTTGGCATAAGCCTGCGCAAGAGGTCCATCTTGTTTCTGAAATTGAATTCGCTTACAAGCTGATTTTCAGTCGCAAGCGCAACAGCCGACATATCGCCGGACGTGTCAATCGCAAGTGCCAGCATTCTCCACCACCGATTCTATTATCTTCTGAAGCCGCTCGCTAGTCGCGATAAACTCGATCTCGCGGCGGTCCTCGTCGGCTCGAAGCCTTATCTCAAGTCGCTCGGGAGGCAGCGCCCCCGGCGCGCGGTCCGGCCACTCGATCACCACAATCCCCTCGCCGTAGATGTACTCGTCGATCCCAAGCATAGAGGTGTCGACATCCCCCGCGAGCCTGTAAAGGTCGATGTGATAGAACGGCACCCGCCCCACGTGTTCGTGGATCAGCGTAAAGGTCGGGCTGTGGACCTCGGACTCCACCCCCGCACCCCGGGCGATCCCCTTGGTCATCGTAGTCTTACCCGCGCCAAGCCCGCCGTACATAGCGACCACATCCCCCGGTCCAAGGAGCTTCCCCAGCTCCTCACCGAGCGCTATTGTCTCTTCAAATGAATCCGTGCATATCTTCATCAATAATGCGTCCACCCCGGAACAAACTCAGTCTCACGGCCCGATGGATCGATCAAAACCGTCCCCAAGCCCTCGACAAACTCGCCGATCTCCGTAACCTGCGTCCCCGTCGCCGACTCAACCGTCGAGATCAACTCCTCGACCGACTCAGGCGCGGCCGCGATCAAAAGCTCATAGTCCTCGCCACCCCCTGCAGCAAGGCTTTTCGCCTCCTCGCCGAGAGTCTCAGAAGCGTACAAAAGCGCGGCACTCACGGGAACCTTGTCATATCGCACCCGAGCGCCAACCCCGCTTGCCTCGCACATCTTGCCGAGGTCGATGGCCAGCCCGTCGGACAGGTCCATCATACCACGAACAAGCCCCTTTGCCACAGCCGCGCGCGACTCCAGAACCCTCGGGGTCGGGCGCAGATGACGGCAGACGACCTCGGAGTGGCCGCGAAGAGCCTCCTCAAGCCCGAGCCGCTCCAGCAGCTTGAACCCAGCGAGTGAGTCGCCGAGCGTGCCGGTCACCAGTATCTTATCCCCAGGCCGGGCACTGCTTCGAAGCGCCTCGTGACCATCTTCGACCTCGCCCAGCTGCGCGACGTTGATCGCGATTTCCCCTGAGACCCGGTTGGTGTCCCCGCCGATCACCCGGCTGCCAAATCGCATAGAAATATCACCCATCCCCTGATAAAGTTCGCGGACAAAACCGACATCTATATCTGGTAGTGCAATTGAGACGAACGCGAAGCTCGGCTCGCCGCCCATCGCGGCGATGTCGCTTATGTTTACCGCGACCGCCTTCCACCCAAGCGAGTACGGGTCTATCGTGTCACGGCGAAAGTGAGTCCCTTCGACCAAAAGGTCGGTCGTGACGATGAGCAGCCGCTCCCCCGTGCGCAAAAGCGCGGCGTCGTCGCCGAAGCCTAGCCTGACCCTAGGGTCGCTCCCGGCGCAGGACTTTTCTATCAACTTTATAACGGCGCCCTCGCCGCCAAACTCAGATATTTTCATAGCGACATATTATACCACTTGAGCACACTGATCTGAAGCTGATATATCGAGTAACCTTTAATTGTAGTGCGGCGAGCAATCGTCGCTTTGTTCTCGGACGACAGCAAGGCGCGCAAGCGCCATATTATCGCCAGCCGGAAGATTTGTGAAAGCGGCTCTCGCATGCCGCACTCCAAAGTTAGCTTGATCGCTGCCGATAATTCCTACATGCCCGTTCGTCGGCTTGACATAGACTCGCCATACGGTTAAGATTTAACTTGGATTTGCGGCGCAATTCTACCTCGCCGCTTTTTGATAGGTGCTACTCGCCGGAAAACGCCGGCAATACCCAATTTTCCCACTTGGAGGAAACCAGATGTCTATTACCAGGATGAGAGAGAGCTTCTCACATATTCTCAGGCCGATTATGTGGCTGCTCGTCGCCGTGTTCGGACTCGGCGCGATCTTTGTGATCGGAATGCCTGCGCTCCAGAGCAGCAACAAGCAGACCAGTAACGATGAGGTTCTCGTCACCATCAACGGTCAGAAGATCAGCAAGACTGAGCTCACTGACGCGTATATGGCCCAGATTAAGTCGATGGGCAACTCAGCAGGCCTCAGCCCGCTGCAGAACGCTGATATGATGCTCAACATCCTGAACCAGATAGTTCTTGAGAAGCTCAAGCTCTCCGCCGCGGAAAAGCAGGGGCTTGGCGCAGGCTACTTTGAGATCGGTCGCGAGAAGAACAAGATGATCGACGACCAGATCGAGTATATCCGCACGATGGCCGCTCAGGGCAAGAAGATCAAACCGACCGATGCTGAGATCGACGCCATGCTCAAACGGGTGAACCCGCCCACCTCGATCGCGCAGATCCGCAGCGATATGAAAAAGCAGCTCACAAAGGACAAAGTCCGCGACGCGCTCCTTGTCCGCAAACTCGAAGACAAGGCCAAAGCCAAGGTTGGAACCATCAACGACCAGAAGGTCGAGCAGGTCTACCAGCAGTTCAAAGTGCGACACATCCTGATCCGCGACAGCGGAATGCCCGGCCCACAGACCGAACGCCGCGCGAACGAGGTGCTGAAGAAGCTCCAGGCCGGAGACGACTTCGCGACAGTCGCCAGGCAGTTCTCTGACGACCCCACCACCAAGAGCAAGGGCGGCGAGATCGGCTGGATCCCTGCGATCCAGGACACCGACCTCCAGGGCCTTTCCAAGGGTAAAATGAGCGGAGTCATCAAGTCCCCGATGTACGGCGGATACAGAATCGTTATGGTCGAAGACGTAAGGACCGAGCTCCCCAAAGACTATGTTGCAAAGAAGGCCGAGTATCGCAAACAGATCCAGTCGGCCTATGAGCAGCAGGAAGTCCAGAAGATGTACGCCGAGATCCAGAAGACTGCCAAAGTCGAGATCAAAAACCCCGAGCTGAAGGGCTACTGGATCGCTGCAAAAATCAGCTCTGCGCCGAGCCCGGACGAGCGCGCAAAGGCAATAGACGAGGCCATCGCATCGCTTCAACAGTCGATCACCAAGTCTGACGAGATCGTCCGAGACGGAGCCCGCAGCAAGATCGGTGAGCTTTATATGCAGAAGGGCGACATCGACCAGGCGATAAAAGAGCTCGACCAGGTGATCAACGTCCAGCACGCAGTTGGAAGCGACCTGAGCATTATGCTCGGCAAGCTCTATATGAAGAAGGGCGACACCAAAAAAGCGATCGAGCAGTTGGAGCTCGCCGGTGACATCGGCTACGGTGACCCGAGCGTCCACACCGAACTGAAAGGGCTCTGGAAGCAGGTCGGACAGCCCCAGCGCGTGGCACAAGAAGACAAGTGGCTCGCCGACTACGAAACCAGAATGAAAGCCGCTCAGCAGCCCGCAGGCGGCAGACCCGCTCCCACACCGGGAGGATAATTACAAATAGGCCGTTAGCTATTAGCTGTTAGCTCTTGGCAGACGGATTGATCGAAAATGCAGCCCCGGGCACTTCTGTCCGGGGCTTATTCTTTGGTAGACAGGAGACTAGCTAATAGCTAACAGCTAATAGCTAATAGCTAAGAAATGCCAAACGGCACCCTCTATATTGTATCGACACCAATCGGGAACCTTGAGGATATCACGCTTAGGGCGATCCGCACCCTGAAAGAGGTCGCGCTGATCGCCGCCGAGGACACTCGCGTGACCCGCAAGTTGCTCTCGCACTACGATATCCACACGCCGCTCACCGCCTACCACCAGCACAGCAAGGGACGGCGCTCTGAGGAGATCCTCGAACGCCTCCTCGCGGGCAACGACGTCGCAGTGGTCTCGGACGCCGGAACCCCCGGTATATCCGACCCCGGCCACGAGTTGATCCGCTTTGCGATAGACTCAGGAGTCCCCGTAGTCGCAATCCCAGGAGCAAACGCGATGGCGACCGCGATCGTCGTCTCAGGGCTCCCCACCGCGCACTTTGCCTTTGACGGCTTCCCCCCAAGAAAAGAAAGCGACCGCAAAGCGTTCTTTCGGGGCTTGCGCACCGATGCCCGAACGATCATTCTTTATGAGTCCCCGCTTAGGCTCCTTGCGACCCTGAAGTCGGCGCTCTCCGTGCTCGGTGACAGGCAGGTTGCAGTTGTGCGTGAGGCGACCAAGATGTTCGAAGAGGTCTTCAGAGGGACGATCACAGAAGCAATAGAGCGCTTCACACTGCCCAAGGCCCGTGGGGAGATCACCCTGGTCATCGAGGGCGCAGCCCCTGAAGAGGCATCGGCGCAGGAAGCCTCAGGCGCGAGCGTCGAGGAGCGACTGCGGGAGCTTATCGGCTCCGGAATGAGCGAGCGCGACTCCGTCCGCCAGGTTGCAGCCGAGATGAAGCTTCCCCGCCGCGAAGTCTACGCCGCAGCACTCGCGCTCAAAGACGAAGAGTCATAGTTTGGTAAAGTGAGCCGGAGAACACTCCCCGGCTCACTTTTACGTTTAACTCGTCAATAGATCGCCCACTGACCGAGCCCGTATTTGCCGAACAGATACTCCACGTCAACCAGCAGCTTGCACGCCGCGGGGTTTTCGCTCGTCTGGGCGATTCCCACTTCCCAGCCGCTTGTGACCGGCGTCGTGGGCGAGTTTGAGATCGTCCGGTCGGCGACTTCAAGCTCAAAGTCCGACAGATACTGAGCCGCAAGCGCCTTGTTCGAGGCAAGATAGGCCGACTTCGCGCTTGAGACAAGAGTCATAAGCTGGGGGAACAGCACTTCGTCGGAAATCAGCGGCACCTCGTCGAGCCCGAACGGCGTCTCGTGGAAGAGCACCAAAAGGTCGCTCAGGCTGTCGAAGCTCGCGTCGACCTTCCAGCCCCAGATGTCCTGATGGACGTAGGCGTTGTTCCAGAGCAACTTAGTGCCGTAGAGGATAGTGAGCTTCCAGGTGGTCCCCGGCGCTTCGTACATCAGCGGCCAGTGAAGCCTGATGCCCGACCCCGTCTGGGTGATCTTTTTTGCCGCGTAGACCTCCGAGCACTGGATCGGCTGCATGGTCTGTTTCACCATGACCACGCTCTTTAGCGTGTAGACCTGCCCCGCCCGAGCCGCCGAAACGTAGTTCTTCCAGCTCAGCCCCGGGTCGATATCAAAGAACCCTGGCTGCGCCGCTCGAACCACCGGAGTCGCTCCGCCAAACCCACTGAACTTGACCAGCATCGACGAGGCTGCCGACGGGTACGCCTGGTACACCGGAAATGTGGTGTTGGTGAACTGCGCCGCAGGCACGGATGCGGCGGCCAAAGCGCCAACCGCGGCACAGATCACCCCAATTACAACTTTCTTCATAACTTAATTCTCCCTTCACATCGTGGTTTCGTGCCCGCCATCGCCGACACAGTCTGTGCATAGACCTGTGCATTATACCCGTAAACTTGCCAGGAAAACATGATAGTCGCCAGTAGCCAAGTCCGGGCTAGCGAGAGCTTTATTCGCTTCACGAATAAAGCGGGCTAGCCACTGACTACTAGCGACTTCCCCGTTTTACCGTTGACCTTGTTGGGGTATACACATAATCCCGGCGAACAGCGCCGGGTAACTGTATCTGAAGGGAGCAATACACAATGATTCAGGTGGGACAGCAGGCGCCCGACTTCAAGCTTGAGGGCATACGAGACGGCGAGTTTGTCGAGGTCGGTCTATCCGATTTCATGGGAAAATGGGTAGTGCTTTTCTTCTGGCCTCTTGATTTTACATTTATCTGCCCGACCGAAATTCTCGAGTTCAGTCGCAGAGTCAAAGAGATCGAGGACCTCGACGGTGTGCTCCTTGGTGCGAGCACCGACAGCAAATACGCGCACAAGGCATGGACCGAGACGATCGGCAAGATCAACTTCCCAATGCTTTCGGACCTCACCAAGGAAGTCAGCCGCGACTATGGGATATTGATCGAAGGCCAGGGCATCGCCCTTCGCGGGACGTTCATCATCGACCCCCACGGCAAGATCCAGTATCAGGCGGTGCACAACCTGAACGTCGGGCGAAGCGTAGACGAGATCCTCCGGGTCCTCTCGGCTCTGCAGACCGGGCAGCTCTGCCCCGTGGAGTGGGAACCGGGCAAAGAGACACTGGGAGTAGCATAGGAAGTAGTTCAGAGTGAAGAGTTCAGAGTCAAAGAGGCATCCCCCTACTCTGCACTCTGAACACTCAACTCTGACCTCCCCCACTTTCCCGTATAACTGCCGGGTCAAATGCTGTTGACAGACATTAAAGTGGTCTGGTATAATCTTTTTGCTCGTGAGGATTGTGGTCGGATCAGCCGTGCGGCTGGTTTTAGTCTTGTTGACGCCAACTGAGAGCAAGTGGTATAATGAGAGCCGGTTCGATGAGCATGCCTGGGTCGTTAGCTCAGTTGGTAGAGCAGCTGACTCTTAATCAGCGGGTCACAGGTTCGAGTCCTGTACGACCCACCACCGTTTCTATTGGGCGAGTGGTGGAATGGCAGACACGCTAGACTTAGGATCTAGTGCCGAGAGGCGTGCGAGTTCAACTCTCGCCTCGCCCACCAGCTCGAAGGAGCGCAAAAACTTAATAGGTCAGAATCACGCGGGAGTGGTTCAGTGGTAGAACGCCACCTTGCCAAGGTGGATGTCGCGAGTTCGAATCTCGTCTCCCGCTCCATAATTCAGGGTGAAGACGATGGAGCTTAAGTCTCCGTCGAACGCACCCAAAAGCGGCCAAATTGCCGCTGACCTGAAGTGGCAGGATATGGGATAGAGGATAGATTCTCAACTTCGAGAACGCTATCTTATATCCTGTATCCTGTTTTTTGTTTGTGGGTAGGACAAAGTCCACGCAAATGGGAACAACATTTGCGCTTACGCCCAGTGGACTATCCAGCATTGTCCACGATAAACGTGAACAATGCTCCGCTAGCAATAGCTTTATAGCGGGCTATCAGATGGAAGCCGAACCCGGAGCTTCCGACTTATTTGGAGACATACAGTGCTTATAACTCAGCAAGAGCAAACCAAACCGTGTGAAATGACAATGGAGGTCGAAGTAGAACTCGACCAGGTCAAAAAGGCGTACAGTGACGCCTATCGCGAGATCGGCAAATATACCGCGGTCCCGGGATTCCGAAAGGGCAAGGCCCCAAGAAGCCTGCTTGAGAAGTATGTGGATACCCCCCACGTCATGGAGCGAGTCGCCCACCTGCTCGTGCCCCCCGCCTACGAGAAAGCTGTCGAAGAGAGCGGCGTAGAGCCGTTTGGAGACGCCGAATACGAGGTATTACAATTATCGGATACAGAGCCTTTCAAGTTCAAGGCCGTCATTCCGCTTGCTCCTACGGTTGAACTTGGGGAATACACAAAGCTCAAGATCGACAAGCTGATCCCGCCGGTCACCGATGAGGACATCGACGGCCAGATCAACGGCATGCGCGAGAGAATGGCCAAAGTGGAGCCCGTCGAGCGGCCCGCACAAGTCGGAGACCTGCTGCTTGTACAGATAGCCGAGCCGGGCGGCGAGGCACGTGAGACCGTAATCGAAGTTGGCAAGAACCTGCAGAGCTTTGACGCTGGACTCACAGGAATGACCAAGGGAGAGACCAAGTCGATCGATCTGGTCTACCCTGAGGACTACGAAGACAAGGAAATCGCAGGGTCGACCGGCAGCACAACCGTCACTGTGACAGATGTCAAAGAGCGCCTGATCCCTGAGCTGACCGACGATCTCGTCAAGGAGATCACCGGCGCAAGCGAGCAGAACGTCGAGACTGTCGCCGACCTGAAGGCAAAGATCAGGGAGTCGATGGAAAAAGCTGCGGGCGATCTGGCCGACAGGCAGGTCGAGACGCAGATCATCGAAAAGATCGCCGAGGGCTCGACTGTGGAGTTCCCGCAGGTCATGCTCGACCATGAGGTCGCACACAGACTGCAGGATCTGGTTGCAGACCTTGAGCAGCGCAAGATCAGCCTAGAGGACTACCTCAGGTACACTAACAAGAGCTTTGAAGATGTAAGAGAGAGCGTAGAGAAATCGGCTGAGCACGATATCAAGATCAGCCAGGTGCTCGACAAGATCACTGTCAAAGAAAAGATCGAAGTCACCGACGAGGACGTTGAGGCGGAGATCACCAAGATGGCAGCAGAAAACGGTTACCCGGTGGAGTCGTTTGCGGCTTATCTCGATAAGACCGACGGCCGCCATCAGATAAAACATCGGGTTGAGCGCAATAAAGTGCTGGAGTTTCTGCTCGCGGCTTCCAATATTAAGAATGTAAGCGCCAAGAGTAAGAAGAAGAGCTAGCCTCTTCGACCGGCGCCAGGAAATCAGAGCTCATCCCGAAAGGAGTCAGGATACCTAATGCTCGTTCCAATGGTAGTTGAACAGAGCGCCCGTGGAGAAAGGGCGTACGATATTTATTCTCGCTTGCTCAAGGATAGGATCATCTTTATCGGCACACCGATCGACGACGATATCGCAAACCTCGTTGTCGCACAGTTGCTCTTCCTTGAGAAGGAGGACCCGGACAGAGACATCGAGCTCTACATCAACAGCCCGGGTGGGTCGGTGATCGCGGGGCTTGCGATCTACGATACGATGCAGGTCATCAAGCCTGACATCGCGACCTCGTGCGTTGGTCACGCTATGAGCATGGGGGCGATCCTCCTTGCCGGCGGAACCAGAGGCAAGAGGTTCGCACTGCCGAACTCGAGAATCATGATCCATCAGGGGTCCGCCGGGTTCCATGGCACGCCTTCTGACATCGACATCGTGGCGCGCGAAGTGCTTCGGTACAAGTCGCTGTACGTGAAGCTCCTTGCCGAGCACTCAGGCCAGCCGCCGGAGCGCGTTGAAAAAGATATCGATAGAGATTATTATATGTCTCCCGAAGAAGCCGTAGAGTACGGTATAGTAGATAAGGTGATAGAGCGAAAAGTAGTATCACCATCATCTTAAGCACCGTGGCAGCCGCTACGGTGGGGACGCAGACAGCAATGATTGCCGTTTGCGGAGGGGTTTCGGAGACTGTGTTCCCCGGGCCAAAGAAATAACAGCGCGAAGCGCCAAGTGTAAAGTGAAATGTTGGGGTGGACTCCGGTCCATCCCAACTCATTGAACTCTGCACTCTGCACTTCCTGCTGGTCTTAGAGAAGGAGACCGCCAGTTGGCTAGGGTCGGTTATGATCGCAACGATGGGCGCTGTGCCCTTTGCGGAAAGAGTCGCGAACAAGTACGGAAACTAATTCTCGGCGTCTATGGTGGTGTCTGTCTTGACTGTATCGGGCTTTGTAACGAGATAGTCAAGGGAGAGGCGAGCCAGCCCGAGGAGTTTGCCATCGGCAGCATCCCCAAACCAAAGGAGATCTACCGAATCCTGAGTCAGTACGTCATTGGCCAGGAGAAGGCGAAGAGATCGCTTTCGGTGGCGGTGTACAACCACTTCAAACGCATCAACGCGCCGAGTTCGGACGTTGAGCTGCAGAAGTCTAATATCCTTTTGATCGGGCCGACGGGAAGCGGCAAAACGCTTCTTGCCCAGACGCTCGCTCGCATTTTGAACGTCCCGTTCGCTATGGCTGACGCCACCTCCCTTACCGAGGCTGGCTACGTCGGCGAGGACGTCGAAAACATTCTTCTCAAGCTCCTTCAGGCCGCGGATACCGGCGAAAGCATCCAGGCGACGGTGAAAAACGCTCAGCGGGGCATCATCTACATCGACGAGATCGACAAGATATCCCGCAAGGCCGAAAACCCGTCGATCACCCGGGATGTCTCCGGCGAAGGGGTCCAGCAGGCGCTCCTCAAGATCCTTGAGGGAACGGTTGCAAACGTGCCTCCGCAGGGGGGACGCAAGCACCCGCAGCAGGAATACGTGCAGATCGACACAAGAGAGGTTCTCTTTATCGTCGGCGGCGCGTTTGAAGGGCTCGACCAGATCATCGAGCGCAGGATCGGCAAGTCCAATATGGGCTTTAGAGCTGACGTGCAGAGCAAGAAAGCGATGAGCGTCGGCGACCTGTTCAACCAGGTAATGCCCGAGGACCTGCTCAAATACGGACTTATACCCGAGTTTATCGGCCGCCTTCCGGTCGTCTCCACACTTCAGGAGCTCGATCAGGACTCACTGAAGAAGATCCTTGTCGAGCCGAAAAACTCGCTTGTAAAGCAGTATCACAAGTTCTTCGAGTATGATGGCGTCGACCTCGTCTTCACCGACGATGCGCTCGAAGCGATCGCGGGCGAAGCGATGAAGCGCCGGACCGGCGCAAGGGCGCTTCGAACGATCATCGAAGAAGCGATGCTGAACATCATGTATGAGGTGCCTTCCACCCAGGACATCAAACAGTGCATTGTGAGCGCTGAGACGATCACAGAAAAAAAGGAGCCGACACTCGTTACCCACAGCGAGATGAAGGCGGCCTCCTAGGCTACAATTCACCTACAAATCGAACTCTACAAAGCCCGGCGGCGCAACTGCCGGGCTTGATTCTCATATCGCAAATGGCGCTTGCGCCGCGATAGACCTTTAAGAGACGGCGCGGATAGCGCCACGGAACAAGAGATTATGATACAGGACACTGCCCTGATTGAAGAACTTATGATCGACGACGAGCCGCGCGGGCCAGTAAAGACCCGGCTGCCTCGGGTGCTACCCGTCGTGCCGGTGCGCGACCAGGTGTACTTCCCACAGATGCTTTTTCCGCTCCTTGTCGGGCGCGAGAAGTCCATCAGGAGCCTTGACGAGGCGATCGGGAAGAACCGCAAGATGATCCTGCTCTCCCAGCATGAGATCGGGACCGAGGACCCGGAGCCCGAGGACCTCTACGACATCGGCCTCGTGGTCGAGGTTATGCAGGTTTTGCGCGTCCCCGACGGCGCGGTTCGCCTGATGCTTGAAGGCGTCGCGCGGGTCAAGGTCGTCAAGTTCGTGCACACCGACCCGTTTTTGAAGGCCCAGATCAAACCTCTTGCTGAGAAGGCCGCGAACGGAGTCGAAGTCGAGGCACAGCGGCGCGAAGTGCTCCGACAGTTCGAGATCGTCGTGCAAAACAGCCGAACGATCCCGCCCGAGGCGATCATCACCGTCGCAAGCATCAGCGAAGCCGGCCGCCTCTGCGACACCGTCGCCCACCACCTCGGCGTCCCCGTCGCTGCCAAGCAGGAGATACTGGAGGCGCTTTCGGTCGACCAGCGGCTGGAGCGGCTAAACGTCGTCCTCGCGCGCGAGGTCGAGATCCTTGAGATCCACAAGAATATCCGATCAAGGGTCGAAAAAGAGATGGGGGACACCCAAAAAGAGTTTATCCTGCGCGAACAGCTAAAAGCCATCCAGCAGGAGCTCGGCGACCGCGACGAGCGCACAAGCGAGATCGAAGAGTATAAGATCAAGATCGCTGAGGCAAAAATGCCTCATGAGGTCACTGAGCGCGCCTTAAAAGAGGTCGACCGCCTTGAGAAGATGCCCTACGCTGCGCCTGACGGCGTGGTAGTGCGCACCTATCTCGACTGGCTGACCACCCTTCCCTGGGACAAAACATCGCCCGAGACAATCGAGATCGATGCGGCGCAGGCTATCCTCGACGCCGACCACTACGGCCTCGCCCGGGTCAAAGAGCGTGTCCTCGAGTTTCTCGCGGTGCGCAAGCTCTCTGGCAAGATGCGCGGGCCGATCCTCTGCTTTGTGGGACCTCCAGGAGTCGGCAAGACCTCGATCGGCAAGTCTATCGCCCGGGCGCTCGGGCGCAAGTTCCACCGGATATCACTCGGCGGCATCCGCGACGAGGCCGAGATCAGGGGCCACCGCCGCACCTACGTCGGCGCGCTTCCTGGCAGAATCATCCAGGGAATCAAGCAGTCTGGCTTCCGCAACCCGGTCTTCATGCTCGACGAGATCGACAAGATCGGTCAGGACTTCAGGGGCGACCCGAGTTCCGCGCTTCTTGAGGCGCTTGACCCGGAGCAGAACAACGCATTTTCCGATCACTACCTTGAGGTGCCCTTTGACCTCTCCGACGTGATGTTCATCACCACGGCGAACCTCCTCGACACCATCCCGCCGCCATTGCGCGACCGGATGGAAGTGATCCCGTTTGCGGGGTACATCGAGGATGAGAAACTTCAGATCGCCCTGCACTACCTCGTGCCCAAGCAGCTCGGAGAAAACGGCCTGACGTGCGAAAACATCGCCTTTGAAGACGCCGCGCTTCGCAAGCTCGTGCGCGAGTACACCCGTGAGGCTGGCGTGCGTGGTCTGGAGCGCGAGATCGCATCCATCTGCCGCAAGGTCGCCAAAAAGGTGGCCGAAGGCAAGACCGACAAAGTTACAGTCGGCGTGGACGATCTAAAGACCTACCTCGGCGCGCGCAAGTACCACTACGGAATGGCCGAAGAAAAAGACGAAGTGGGCGCGGCGACGGGCCTTGCCTACACCGAGTTTGGTGGCGACGTGATGCAGATCGAGGTCGGGCTGATGAAGTCAAACGAGGGCCGTTTGATCCTTACAGGCCAGTTGGGCGACGTGATGAAAGAGTCCGCTCAAGCCGCGATGACTTATATTCGCTCCCGCGCGAGGCTTCTCGACATCGACGAGGAGTTCACCCAGCGCACCGACGTCCACATCCACGTCCCGGCGGGCGCAGTCCCCAAGGACGGCCCCAGTGCCGGAATCACGATGGCGACCGCTCTAGCGTCGGCGATCACCAAGCGCCGGATACGAAAAGACGTAGCCATGACCGGCGAGATCACGCTCCGCGGCCGAGTGCTCCCAATCGGCGGTCTGAAAGAAAAAGTCCTGGCCGCCCACCGAGCGGGCATCCGCACGGTGATTCTCCCCAAGGAGAACGAAAAAGACCTAGAGGAGATACCGGAGAACGTCGTAGCGGATATGACCTTCAAGCTGGTAGAGCACGCCGACGAAGTGCTTGAGCTTGCGCTGCTCGACGGTGACAAATTGGTATAAGCAGCTAGTGGCTAGTCGCCAGTAGCCAGTTATGAAACGGGGTGAATCGCAAAGTTCGCCCCGTTTTCGCACAGGAGATTACCGTCAAGCAGCAGGTCTCTTCTCCTCACGGGCAAAAAACGCGACAGTCTCCTCTGGTGAAAGTCCTCTAGTGTCGGACTAATCTGCCGATTCGGAGCCCAGCTGTCAGGATATGCGCTCGGTACAAGCGAAGAAAAAAATCTAGGTGACAGACTCGACGACTGCCTCTTCATCATGCACAGCTGAGTTTCGCCTGCGACTGCGGAAAATCTGAGCCTTCAGCCACGGCGGGGTAATCAGCGTCGTCAGCATAATGGCGATCACCATCGCGCTGTAAAGCTCAGGGGTGAGCACCTGCGGCCTCGCGTGAAAGCCCACATTTGCAAAGATCAGGCCCACCTCGCCGCGCGGGATCATCGCGATACCGACCGTCAGCTTGTTCACACCCTTCTTCACCGCTCCCATGCCTGCCGCAAGCTTGGTCGGGACGGCGATTGCGAAAAAGAGCAGCGCAAGCCCAAGCACCTTCCACGCACCGGGATGCGACGGGTTCAGGTAGCGCAAGTCGACCTGCATACCGACCACAGTGAAGAAGACGGGCGCGAATATATCGGCGACGGGCTGGATTCGCTCAGTTATGTGGTAACGGTGCTCGGTCGAGGCGAGAATAAGCCCCGCCGCAAACGCCCCGACAATCGCCGCAAGCCCGACAAGCGTGCCGAGATACGCCACAACCAGGCCGAAGATAAAAGCACTTACCGCGACCACTCCCCGCCCCTGCATCCGTTTTGCGACCCCGAGGAAAAACGGCGCAAACTTCAGGCCCGCTATCACCGCGACTACGAGAAACCCTATCGCAAGGGCGATTGTGAATATCGGGTTGCGCGCCGACTCTCCTGCGGCTGTCCCAGCCATCGCCCCGACCACTGCAAGAACCAATAGCCCCAGAATGTCATCGACCACAGCAGCGCCGATCACGATCTTCGCCTCGTTGCTCTGCATCCTGCGAAGGTCGGAGAACACCCGCGCCGTGATCCCAACGCTTGTAGCCGTAAGCGTCCCACCTAGAAACAGCGCGATCGAGGTCGGGTAGGAAAGCGCCTTCATAACTGCATAGCAGAGCGCAAGCGGAAAACACACACCGATAATCGCGACCAGCATCGCAGGCTTGCCGACCTTCAAGAACTCCCCGAGTTCGCTGTCGAGCCCCACCTCAAACAGCAGGAGAATAACCCCGATTTCGGCGATAAAGAGCACCGTCTCGCTTGAGACCGCTGGCCTGATAAACGGCAAAAGCCCGAGCAAAATCCCAGCGACAAGCTCACCCAGGACGGCTGGTTGTTTGAAGCGGCAAGCGATCTCCCCGCCGACCCTTGCCGCGACGAGAATCAGTATAAGATAACCGAGCAGCGCCGTTCCGTGCATCCGGGGACCGTCCTTTCTTCAAAAAGTATAGAGTTCAGAGCCTGAAGGTAGTATTGTGCCGCGGGGACATTTGGGTGGACAAGAAGCCGGACTACTACTAGGTCGGCATTGTCCCCGCGGCACAAGGTTTGATATCTTTCACTTACCGGAGCGCTGCGTCTCCTGACTCGCGGGTTCTGATTCTAACCGCGTTGTCAACTTTGGTGACGAAGATCTTTCCGTCGCCGATCTCACCTGTCGAAGCGGAAGCAGATATCGCCTCGACCACAGCCTCGGCCTGATCGTCCATAACGACCGTCTCTATCTTCACCTTGTCGAGCAGGTTGACCACATACTCCTGGCCCCGGTAGTGCTGGGTGCGGCCTCTCTGCTTGCCGCTTCCCATCACGTGGGTGACGGTGATTCCCCAGAGCCCTAGGTCATCGAGCGCAGCCTTCACATCGTCCAGCCTGTTCGGCCTGATTATAGCTTCTATTTTAATCATTTATAGCCTCCTATTATCTCAGTTCGAACTCGGGGTATGCAAGGATACCCGTCTCGGGAAGGTCGAGCCCGCCGATCTCTTCGTCTTTGGGTGAGCGCATCGGGATTATCTTGTCCATAACCTTAAAGAAGACAAAGCTCACTCCAAACGCCCAGACGATCAGCGTGATGATACCTATGATCTGCGCCCAGAGCTGGCCCATGGCGCCTCCGTAGAAGATGCCCTTGACGCCGTTGAAGGTGCCGTCAGAGAAGAGTCCGACCGAGAGAACACCAAAGAGTCCGCAAGCTCCGTGAACGGAGATCGCACCCACAGGGTCGTCAACGTGAATCCTGTCGACAAAGTAGACCGAAACGCACACCAGGATACCGGCGATGCCGCCGATCAGGACAGCAGCCATCGGGTTTACGAAAGCACACGGCGCGGTGATCGCAACGAGCCCCGCTAGCATACCGTTTGCGCCCATCGTAGGATCAGGCTTGCCCACCTTCCAGAGCATATAGATGATTGCCGTCGCCATACCGGCGGCCGATGCGAGCATCGTGTTTGTCGCAACCATCGCAAAGCGGAAGTTGTTGCCGCCGGACGCTCCAAGGGTGCTTCCGGGGTTGAACCCAAACCAGCCGAAGGCAAGAATCAGTGTTCCAAGGATCGCCATCGGAATGTGATGGCCGGGAATCGCGTTGGCGCTTCCGTCACGGTTGAACTTGCCGATTCTCGGGCCAAGCACTATGGCGCCCGCCAGCCCGCAGAGTCCACCGACGGAGTGAACGACGCCGGAACCGGCGAAGTCCATATAGCCAGCTCCCAGACCGAAGTTCTCACCGAGCTTGGCGAGCCATCCGCCGCCCCACGCCCAGTTTCCAAATATCGGATAGAGAAACATCGACATAAAGAACCCGTAGACAACGAAGCTCTTGAGCCTCCAGCGCTCGGCGAGCGCACCGGTCGGGATCGTGACCGCCGTGTCCATAAAGCACATTTGGAACAGGAACAAGGCAGCGACCATAACGTCGTAGCACTTGCCTCCAAGGAAGAACCCGCTTGTTCCGATGATCCCCATTTGCTTGCCGAAAAGCGTTATATAGAGCTCGTGTCCTCCGGCAAGCGCGGGGGTCCCTCCAAGGTTTCCTATCGGCCCCGCGTTGCCATACATAAAGGCGAACCCGCAGATAAAGAAACCGATTATACCTATCGCGTAGACCGAAAAGTTCATAAACATGGTGTGGGCCGCATTCTTGGCCCTGGTGAAACCGGTCTCAACGAGAGCGAACCCCGCTTGCATAAACATAACGAGGAACCCCGCGATCAGGGTCCAGGTCAGGTTGAGGCCCACCCTGTTTTGGCCGACGACGTCTGCGAGTTTTGCTGCAAACGGTTCACTTGTCTTGGCAGTGGTGAGATCTTCAGCCGAGGGCGCTCCTGCCGTCGCCCCGACTACATCCTGCGCGGTGCCTGTTTTGGTGCCGTCAACATCGTTGACGGGTCCTGCGGCGAGCACTACGGCCGCTGAGGCGAGGGATAGAAACGCGCAGATCAGAATGATCCACATATTGAGTCTTGTTCTGGACATGTAGCTGTCTCCTCTCTGTAATCGGACATTGGTGGCAACTGGCCGGTTGCCACCGGGCAGTGAGCTCTTACTGCAACTTACAATAAGATTATGCCACCCTATTGTTACGGGCGGATTTCGTAGCGGTTAACAGTAGAGTCTGTAGAAGTCCAGACAAAGAACTAGCGATCTGAGGAAGACCAGGCGGTGCGATCAGTCTCGTGCCCGGTCCGCGTGCTGATGGAGTTGATATCGACCCGCTTTACCCGCGAGCCCGGGGATGGGGACAGGTAAACAAGCGCCGCGGTCATGTGGTCGACGCGAGCTTGTGACAGGGTGAGGGCTTCGCGCACGCGGCGCCGACGATTACCCATATCCACTTCTTCATCTACCGGCCCTCCAACAAGCTCATCTATGACAATTGTTCAGCTAATATGATATCTTTCCGCTTGAATGTTTGCCATGTTTGACAGCCTGGGTATGCTTGCCGTGCTGGAGCCTATTTATATCCGGCTTCTATACGAAAGGAGGTGGGCGCCACTTCCAATTTATGATACCGTTTTTCGCGATTGATTAGTTTGGGCAGTATTTTGCCTGGAGTCCGCCGCAATGGATATGCGGCGCTAAACCACCGTCAAGGAGGGAACACAATGCGCTTCACAACAATTCTAGTAGTTCTATTGCTGGCGATCAGTGTCGCAGTCTTCGCAAACGGAAACAATGTTCCGCTTGCGCAGCCTCCGGCTGGATCCGGACCGGCTCATGAGACAATGCCGCCGGCCACGACGCCAACAATGCCGTCTATGATGCCTTCAACCATGCCTTCGACCACAATGCCGATGACTTCGGCCGAGGTCGAGGCATTCAACACCAACCTGGCAGTCGCCAACTTCGGAGTGGACCGCAACTCCGTAATGCAGCTGCGCGCCGCCGGATGGAGTTGGGGTGACATTCAACTGATGGCCAATATCGCCATGCAGGCGAAACGTCCGATCCTTGAGATTGCCGCACTTCGCAGCCAGGGCATGGCCTATTCGGACATCGCGACTCGCTGCAACCTGTCGCTCGTCGCGATCACATCCGCGCCGGCAGTCATGACCAGAGTCGCTGGGTATTCAACCGAATACGGCTACCAGCCGATCTACTACAAGACCGATCCCTGGGGCAACCCGGTGCTGACCCGCTACGATGCTGAGAGACTCTCAAGGCTCGGCTATCGATGGCAGGACATCGCCGTCGCGACCAACATCGCCGCCAAGACCGGCGCATCGACTCAGGAAGTCCTTTCCTGGACAGACCGCGGTTACACCTGGCAGCAGATCGCCCGCGAGTATGGCCTGAACCCGAACAGCGTAATGGATGTCAGCAGATATCCGTTTGCACATGAAGGCATGGGCTTTGCGGTCACGCAGCCAACGATGACAACTACAACCGCGCCGGTGGGGTCTGGACCAACCATGACCTATCCACCGAGCATGAACACGGTTCCGACCTACTAACCCGCACAGACTGTCGGGCCTACTGGATACTGCAGACTGAGATGGGGCAGGGCCGAAAGGTTCCTGCCCTATTTCGTAGCCAGGGAGGCAAGCAGGACCGCGGTCCAGACGTAGATAAACGCCGTAGCTCCGGCGACCACGCCTGAGTCGTTGAACAAGAACGCCGCAACAGCCCCCACCCCGGCAGCGACCACCCCGTAAAAAATCGACCTGTTGGCCCGCAGACGCGACAGCACCCCAAGCTCACCGATCGCAAGAAGAGCGACAACCGCCGCAACCGAGCCTATCAATAGCTTGCTCCAAAGGCTAAACTGCAGGAGCATCAGGTTCATCGCCGCCTTGCGTTCGATGATCCCAAACATCTCCACAAGTCCTCCAGAAGCGATCAGGTTCGCCGCGCGCCCGACATGGGACTGGGAAGACCCCGAAGTGAAACTATCGAAAAGAAGCAGCAGCCCAAGCGCCGCGGGAATCGCGACAATGGCAAGCGGTATACACTTACGACTGACCCCTTTGCCGCGCCATAGGATCAACCCCACCGCAACAGCCGCCGCCGCCGACATCGCCCCCCCCGCGTTCGCCCCAAGCGGAGGAAGTCCGATAGCCGCCGTCACTGCGGTGAGAAACACCCCAAGCGTAACCATCCGAAGCCTCGGGCGCTTGAGCATCGCCGAGGCGAGGACGCCTGCAAATATCATCGCCGCCCCAATGGCGCTACCCATGTGCTCGTTTCCGATGCCGTAGTAGCGTGCCCCCTCGACCGGACTGTAACTCATAATTGAGTGGCGCAAGAGCTCGCTTCCCCGGGCAACATCGAAAAGCACCGTCAAAATCACGCCCAAGCAGACCCAGACAAACACCTTCCAGGGAGAGCGCAAAACAGTCCCACCCACAAGCACGATAGAAGCGGTCAAAGCGCTGAGCGCGGCGACGGAGCAGACAAGCCCTGCGTCAAGGAACGCAGGCAGCCAGAGCGTCCCAAGAATAGTGGCCGTCGGAAGCAACGCCACCCATGCGGGCCACCTGAGACGTCCCCTCCCCCAGACCGCGCCGACTGAAGCGAGAACGACCATCACGAGCATAAACACCGAAATCCCCCGCATCGCGGGCTGGCGCAGTGTGACCATTATCGCGTCGTGGTTCACCTGTCGGACATCCGGGACTGATCCGGATCGCACGGAAAGGGGTCTACCGACAAACGAACTCGGTAGCGCTATCCCAAAGAAATCAAGAACACTTGCTGAGATATCGGCGTTTGTAAGCAACCCCGGAGTGCGCGTCGAGTGCGAAAACAGCAGCCCCGGAGCGATCCCCGCCCCTGCCGCAACCACGGGCACGAGGCAATCCCCTTTGGCAACAGCCGCAGGCGACGGGCTCGGTGAGATGACTACAATCCTGTCTTTGGAAAGATCCAGCTCGCGCACCAGCGCCCCGATGATGCTGTCCGCCGAAGCGACCGCTCTTCGCGAAAAGATCTCGGCCTGCGAAGCGGTGCAGAGCAACGAGTAACTCGCCGCCCGCGAGGTGTCCCCGGTGTCGACTACAACAACATCAGCCCGCCGAATCGCCTCCCTGTAGGCCGATATCAGCCTGCCTGAGTCGGTGCGGGTGCTGTAGGGCCAGCCATCGTCCCTTTGTGAGAGCCTGCGCCCAACGTCGCCGAAGTCGACCACTCCCTCGTCGTCCGCGACGATCAAAGCGGCCTCACGGTGTTTGATCGCGGCCTGATCGCTGTTCCCCACTATGGCGGTTCGCAGTCCGGCCTGGTGAAGAAGCGTCCCAAGCTCGCCGATTTTGATTGGATAATGCGCGTCGGCGTTGTCAAAGCGAAGCGAGTTGATCTCAAGATGGAGCACTTCAGCGTTTCCCGCGTCATGGGCAGACCGGCTCTCGTAGGTCTCCCGCACCGGTCTTTGCTGGTCGGAGTCTCCTGCGTCAAACGCCTCACGGGCATCGACCCCAGCCGAAGCGCGGGTGCCCGCCCCGATCGTCGCACATGCCCCTTCCATCGAGTATCGCCCCACCTCTTCGTCGGCCCCTGAGGCGGTGCGGGCATTCATCACCCCGATCGCCCCGTCCCCGACAAGCGCGTTAATATTCTTCTGGCGTGGGTCAAGAAGCTCATCAAGCGAAACGCCGTTCACCGTCACGATGACAAGCCGTCCCGCCGATACAGCCGCCGAGCAAGCAAATAGAACAATTACAAGCACGATCAAGAGACGACGCAACGATAGACCTCCTCGGTTTGCCGAAACATCTTTTCGATACCAAGCTCCCGCTGCGCATATTCTCGCGCCGCCTCCCCAAGAGCCGCGCGCTTCTCCGGCGAGTCCAGAAGCGACATAATCGCCACGGCAAGCGCCTCGGGGTCCCCTGGTGCCACAAGAACCCCGGTCACCCCGTCGCTTATGTTGTCGGCGAGCCCGCCGACCCGCGAGGCGACAACCGCCCGGCCCGCCGCCATAGCTTCAGCGGCCATCAGCCCGTAGCCTTCGGCAAGAGATGGCACCGCGACGACATCGGCCGCCGCCACAAGATCACGCACGTCCTCCCGGTATCCCAGGAACTTGAACGCCCCCGGCGCGACGCCCTCGGCTACGTGCTCAAGCTCGGCGCGATCCGGCCCGTCACCTGCGACCACAAAGCGCACGTCGGAGCGCTTCTCACCGATCCAGCCCGCAGCCCGAATGAGAAACTCGATCCCCTTGACCCCGGTCAATCGCGCGACCGCAAGCACCATAGGCTCGCTTGTCGCGATATCGATCGACCTCCTCGCCGCAGGTCCGTCCCCACCCGCGCACGCATCGGTATCGATCCCACACGGCACGACCGCGACCTTGCCCTGGTCTACACCGGCTGCGATAAGCGAACCGCCAAGCGCCCCAGAGACGGCGATAACTTTGTCCGCGCAAGCCGCGACGAGTCTAAGTGAAATCCGAGCAGGAAGAGAAGCGTTTTCGGGGAAAAGGTTGTGCCCGGTGACGACTGAGCGCACACGCGCCATACGCGCCGCGATAACCGTGGGAACGGCGGCCTTGTAGCCATGAGCGTGGATGATGTCGACGCCTGCGCGTCTGGCAGACCTCGCAATAGAGACCGCCTGAAAGAGTGTGCGAAGCCCGAGCCGATCACCGATATCAATTGGAAGCAACTTGTCGGCCCCCAATGCCTCAAACGAGATCAGGGCCTCAGGAGAGGCGGCGACGGACTGCACAAACGCAGAGTCCAGCCCCCCGAGGAGCGCCGAGACGTGCGCAAGTATGCCACCCTCGGCTCTACGAACCACATGAAGAATTTTGATAGAATTACTGACCACGGCCACGCACGATTCTACCATGCCCAACCCGCATCGTCAAACCCGACAAGATGAGGGGCGCATGTAGGAATTATCGGCAGCGATCAAGCTAACTTTGGAGTGCGGCTTGCGAGAGCCGCTTTCACAAATCTTCCAGCCGGCGATAATATGGCGCTTGCGCGCCTTGCTGTCGCCCAACAACAAAGCGGCGATTGCTCGCCGCACTCCACATAGAGGAAAACCACGCCCCCACGACGAGGAATCGGTCTACGATTCAGTGCAGGAGATAGCCGGACGGGAGAACATCGAGTCCGCCGCTGTCCTCGCAGTCGGCGGGATCCGCTCCGGAAAGGTCGTCACCGGCCCAAAAGAAGTGACTGGCAAGGTGATACCTCATATTGAGGAGTTCGACGATGCACGGAAACTTGTCGGATTTGGCGCCATATTCCCGCATGACGGTAAGCCGCTCCTCCACTTCCACGCAGGGATCGGACGCGAGAACGGCGCGCTCGTCGGCTGTCCCAGGGAAGGTATGAGCGTCTACCTGGTCCTCGATGTTATCATAATCGAGCTCATCGGCGCCCGCGCCGAACGTGCCCTTGATCCTGAATTCGGAGTCCATCTCTTGAAAATCCTCGGCCAATGGGCCTAAACCGCAACAGACGCGGCGTTCGGCGGAACAACCACGATGAACAGCACCGCAAACCAACTGGCTGCGGCCAACAGTGTATGCATAACTCTTTTTCTCCTTTGAAAATGGCGGTTTGTGTCATTTTCATTCTCGTCCTTCGGTTCCGCTCTTGTGGCGGCTAAAAACTTGCTTTTCGCAAGCACTATACTATTGATAGCAGGCTTCAGGCCCCGCGTCAACTCGTACTTTTGCTAAATCGTCTCAGTTTGGCCCTTGCACGCTTGTGGGTATCCACATCGGCAGAGTGAAAGGCAGGCCCCTGGCACTATCCGCGCTTGCTATTTTGCAGATATTTGCAGCTGTCAATGACGGCGCTTGCGCCGTTGGGGAAAGGAATGTGATCTATGGACGAAATGGAAATACTTCTTGCTGATGCGCGATCGATCATAAGTGAGATGTCGATGCAGGTGGAGCTCGCCGCGAACACCGATGCCGAGGACGAAGTCAAAGAGGCCATCCACGCCGCCATCCGTTACGGCGTCGAAGCCAGGGACAGGCTTGAAGAGGCGATGGACTATTCCGAGTCCGGCGACTACCAGCTTGCGATCGACGAATCGCTGCGATACATCGAAGACGCGACAGACAGCGCACAGCTCGCGCTCGGCGGTGAAAGGCAGCAGCTTCTCGACGAGACAAGGTTCAAGATCGAGCAGTCGGTTGCCGCGATCAGCCGCACAGCCGATATCGAGTCTGAATAACTTCAGCAGGCGGGGCAGACTTGTCCCGCCTGCTACTCATCTACAGGAGCATCCGCGCTCGCCGGGAATCTTCTCAACAGCCAACACAAGCGCACGAACGAGCCTGTCCTGGACCGAGCCCATCGCCGCAAGCACCTCCTGATGCGAAAGCTTCATCTGGGAGATCCCGCAGGCGAAGTTGGTAATCACCGCGACCGCGCCGTAGCAGACGCCCGCCTCGCGGGCCAGAATCGCCTCGGGCGCGTTGGTCATCCCGACCACATCCGCTCCCCAGCGCCTGTACATCGTGATCTCGGCGGGGGTTTCATAGCGAGGCCCGTCGACGCAGATGTAGGTGCAGGGGGTAGTAACCTCGATCCCTGAGTCCCCGCAGGCGTGGAGCAGCGCGCCCGAGATATCCGGGCAGTAGGGCTCGGACAAATCCGTGTGAGCAAAGCCTTCAGCTCCGCCGTCGGCGAACGTGACGGGGCCGCGCCGGGTGAAGTCCATAAAGTCGGTTAGAACCGCCGCCGTCCCTGGCCGAATGTCGCATGACAGCGACCCAACCGCCGCCGTGCCGATGATCCGATCCGCCCCAAGCGCGCTAAGCCCCGCAATAATCGCGCGGTAGTTCACCAGATGCGGAGGAACGGTATGCTCGCTTCCATGCCTGGGGCAAAAAAGCACCGTCCGCCCGCCAATCTCCCCACGGCGAACCTCGATAACACCAAACCGGCTTTTAGCCGAAACGGTCTCCCAGCCCACAAACGGCGGAGCCATCTCAAGCCCCGAACCCGCAACAATACCAACAGCGCCCATAACATGCCCTCCTGGCTCTTATTATACTACGTTGTGGAGTGCGGCGGCTCGACGCCGCTTTGTTTTGGGACAATAGGCAAACACCCCAAATAAAGTCAGCCACCTCAACATTGACAAACTTCCCCACTCTCTGCTTTACTCTTGTTAGACACCCGCTCCAACGGAGGATGACCCGTATGTCCCGGAACACCCGATGCACCCTGATTGCCCTATTGCTCCTCGCACAAACGCTTGCAGCAGGGGCCGCCGACCGTTTCTGGGCCGCCACAAAACCGGGCGTGTGGTCAGACGCAGCCAACTGGAAGGGAGGCGTCCCCGGCCCCGCCGACACAGCCATATTCGATGGTCGAGCGCCAAGCGACGCAACCATCGACAAGTCCTACGCGGGCCAAGTCGGCACCGTCAAAGTGCTCCCTGGCTACAAAGGAACGATCACCCAGGAGCGTGACCTCAAGGTCAAGGCCGATTTGAGAATCCTCGGCGGCACGTGGAGCTTTACGCCTGACCAACGCGGCGCGCTCTACGTCGCAGGGAACACATCAGTCGCCAAGGGGGCCTCCATCATCTGCACGAGGTCATCGACTGCGGGGGAAGGCAGGGGCCGCACGATCACTGTCGGGGGAAGCCTCACCGTCCTTGGAAGCATAAGCGCCGACGCACAGGGATTCGCCGAAGGCCCCGGCACCCCCACAATCCCCACCTGGCACACCGACTCAGGGATGCTTCTCTCCCCCGCAGGCGCAGGCCACGGTGGGCGCGGCGCGGGAGTCTACCGCGACCCCAAAGGCCGATTCACCGGCCACCCCCACTGGTCTTGGACCGACCCACCGGGCTCCGGCAGGTGGCAGTTCCCCGCAGGCGGCGCCTACGGCTCCATAACCGAGCCCACGAGCCTGGGAAGCGGCGCAAAGGTGCTCGGGAACCCAGGCGAGGTCTGGAGCGAAAAGGCAAGCCTCTACACCTGCAAAGGGGCCTTCGGAGGCGGGGCGATCAGGCTCGCAGTCAAAGGCAAAACGGTGCTCCACGGCAAAATATCCGCTGATGGCGGGCTTGCAGGCGAGACCGGCGCAAGCGGAGGCTCCGTCTACATAAAGACCTTCGCGCTTGTCGGAAGCGGTGTCGTCAGTGCAAACGGAAGCGACGCCCCCGGCCTCGGCCAGGGAAGAGGCGGAGGTGGCGGGGGAAGGGTTTCGGTCGTTTTGACCGGCGCAAAGTCAACATTCGTCCGCCTGCAGGCGTTCGGTGGGGCCGGAAAGTGGTCCCCAAAGGCTGCGGCAGGCACGGTGTACGTCAAGACCCCGGGCAAGAGCGCAGGCGCGCTCATTGTCGCTAACAACGGCGGCTCAAGCCGCTCAATGAACGACATCTGCACGAGCCTTCGCGACCTCGGCCCGTCCTCCTACAAGTTCGAGAGCGTCCAAGTCTCCGGCGGGGCCGTCCTCTACATCGGGCGCGACGACACCCTAGCCACGCGCACGCTCTCGGGCTCACGCGGAAACGTCGTCTCTGCTGGCAAGTTTGGCTACGCCCGCTCCTCGCAGGTGAGTGCGAAGGAATCGGCAAACCCGGTCGACGAGCGCACCCGAGAGCTATTGCCCGCCTCAGAAGTGATCGCCCTCGGCGACGCACCAACGCTTCGAGAAGAGCTCCTCGCACGAAGCTGCCAGATTTCGTTCTACCCTACCTCAGGCAAGCTGCTGGTCGCGGCAGACCTCTCCACCTACCCCTACCCCGACGAAGTCCGAGGGGTGAGCGCGGCGACGGCGAAGGTAATATCAAGGCGCACCGGCGAGGAGATCGCCCGCGCACAGCTCGAATTCGACCAAAGAAAATACGCCGAGACAACGATCACGCTCCCCAACTTAAAAGACGGCGTCTACGAGACCCGAATCACCCTCCACGGAGGCACGCGGGCGGCGGCAATACCCCTTGAACGGGCTCGCACCGTCTGGGAGAACAACCGCCTGGGCGTAAGCGACAAGATCTACCCACCATTTGAGCCGCTCTCGGTCACTATGCACGAGGTGATGCTGTCAAGCGGGCGAAGGTACGAGATGAATGGCTTTGGCATGTTCAACCGGGTCGTAAGCCTGGGCCGCGACATCCTCGCAGACAATATCGCGCTAAGATGCGAGACTGCTGAGGGCATGAAAAGCTGGGAAGTGACCGGCGGCTACTTCACAACAGCCGAGCCCCACCTCGCAGTCTACGAATCCCGCGCCGACGCAGGCGCGCTCAGGGTCGAGTCAAAGACAAGCGTGGAGTACGACGGCTGCGCCAAAGTCGAGATGCAGATCAAGCCCGGGAGCCTCCCCGAAGAGGTCCGGCGAATGTGGATCGAGATCCCCTACCTCGAAAGCGAAACGCCGCTCTTTCACTACACAGTCTTCAACAACATCCGTCGAAACTACGCGGGGCGCACTCCAAGCGGCGGCAAAATCGTCTGGGAGACCGGCCAGCCCGAGTTTATCGACAAGCGCCCGCCAACTTGGAGCGTGCAACCCGGCACCGAAAGCCGGGACGGCGTCATCTGGACGAGCGAAAACATACGCCCGGACAAGGTCTTCAGCGTCAACCCATTCATCCCCTACATCTGGCTCGGCGGCCCCGAGCGTGGTCTCGCCTGGTTTGCCGAAAGCGACAAGGGGTGGCTCCCGGACACCCAAAAACCCGCTCAGGTCCTGACCCGCGAAAAGGGCAAGCTGGTGCTGCGAATCTATATTATCAACAAACCGACCACCATCACCGCCCCGCGCAGCCTGGTCTTCGGCCTGCAGGCATCCCCGACCCGGCCCATGATGCCCGACTTCCGAGCCGTAGACCGCTTCGCAAGCTGGGGCCGGATGAGCGTGATCGGGGCGATGTTCTGCTGCGACAAGTTCCCCTTCGGCGGGGATATGTCGCTTGTCGACAGCTTCATCAGCGCCAAGAAGCGCGAAACCAGCGCCTCGCCCGCAGACCTCACGTTCCTCGACGACAAAGCCCGCGAGCTTGAAGCCCAGGGTTGGCCCGAAAACGCCGCCCCTTACGCATGGCTCGCCAAGTGGAAAGCCTGCCCAACTTGGACCACCAACTATTTCGAAGAGCACTGGACCAACCCAAACCACCACGACTTCGACCAGTTCTCAGACGAGTGGATGGCCCGCGAGTATAGCGGCGCGTGGCCCCGGCGCGAAACCTCCCGCGTCGTCTACGATTCCCCCCACCAGCTCGCGACCGGACAGACTGGCCAGGCCATCGGCAACACGTTTTGTCCAAGCCTGGTCGACTTCTCGGTCTACTACGCAAACGAACTCCTGAAGCGCGGGGTGAGCCTCTACTTCGACAACACCTGGCCCCACACAAGCTTTAGCCCGACCATGTCCGATGCGCACCTGACCGAAACAGGCCAAATCCAGCCCGCTGTGACGATCTGGGCGCAACGCGAGTACTACAAGCGCATCTGGGCCCTCATAAATGAGTACAACGAGCGCGGAATGACCCCACCGGTCTGGTTCACCCAGCACATGACAAACACGCTAGTCCTGCCGCTAAACACCTGGACCACCGCGAACCTCGACCTCGAGTGGTCGATCTCTGACCCCGCGACCGGCAAGAAGAGCATAGTCATGCCCCCCGACCTGCTACTGACCGAGACCGTCGGCAGGCAAGTCGGCGTCCCGGCCCACGCTCATTTTTCGATCGGTGGAACAGACGCCACCCCCCGGCGCGAATGGGGGATGCGCCTCGTGCACGAGATCGGCAACCGCCTCGACCCCTGGAACGACTCGCTCGACCGCTTCATACTAGCCTTCGGTTACGGCAAGCCCGAAGTCGAAGTATTCAACTATTGGTCGGAAAACCCACCAGTCTACATCTCAAACGAGCAGGTAAAGTGGCTCGCGATGCGCCGGACAAGCGAGCCCCGCGCAATGCTCGTCCTGCAAAGCTACAGCCCCGAGCCCACAACCGCCAAGGTGAGCTTTGCGAACTGCCGCGCGTGGATGGACGCCGAAACCGGCGAGCCGGTCAACTCCACAGACGGTGCAGCCGAGATAACCTTTACCGAGCCCTACGGCACAAAAATGCTAGTCGCCGCCCCCACCAAAGAAGACGCTGCAGAGTGGCGCGTGCCGGAGAACCCACAAAAATAAATTAGCAATGAAGGAATTCGCCTGATATCTCGTTAACCCTATGCCGGGAGACTTGCGCTTCCCCACCATTTTCGCACCCAGTCAAGAGGTTTTCTGTCATGTCAGATTTCTACGTTTCACCGTTCGGACACGACGAGCACGCCGGGACCGAGCAGAAGCCCTTTGCCACCCTCCAGAAAGCGATCGAAGCCGCAAGAGCTTCAGCGGGTGAGAAAAAGACCGTCATCCGCGCCGGGAAATACTTCAACACCTCCGCCCTGCTCACCCCCGAGGACTCAGGGCTCACGATCGAGGCTGCGGCGGGTGAAGAGGTCATTCTCGCAGGCGGAAGGATGGTCACTGGCTGGAAAGAGTGTGAGGACGGAGTCTGGCAAGTCGAGCTTCCCGAGGTAGCAGCGAGAAAGTGGGACTTCCGTCACCTCCTGGTCAACGGTTCGCTTCGCACCCGCTCCCGCTACCCCGAAACCGGCGCACTTCGGCACCTCTCGCACTTTGACGTCACCTGGCTCAGCTCCACAGACGGCGGCTGGGAGCGAAAACCGACCGAGCAGGAGCTCTCCGAGCTCATATATCGCCCCGGTGACCTCGCCCTATGGCCGGACATCACAAGCGCAGAGATCACGATCCACCACCAATGGGACGAATCGGTCGTCGGGGTCGCCTCAATAGACCAAGACACCCACACCGTACACTTCTCGAGCCTCGCAGGCCACCCCGCTGGCTCGTTTCTCACCGCGGACAACCCCAAGGCCCAGTGTTACGTAGTCTGGAACATCCGCGCGGGGCTCACCAGGCCCGGCCAGTGGTGTCTGGACCGGACTGCAGGCGTGCTCTGCTACCGCCCCCTCCCGGGCGAGAACATGGAGTCGGTCGAGGTAATCACCCCGACAAGCGAGTCGATCATAGAGCTCCGGGGCGAGAAGTCGCGGCCCATCGAAAACATAACGCTGCGCGGTCTGACCCTCACCGCAACGACTACCCCCTTGGAGGCCGGAGACTTTGCCGCCGCACGCTTCAGCGGCGCGATTTCGGCTCAACACGTTAGCTCCTGCCTGATTGAGAACCTCTCGATCACTGGAGTAGGAGGCCAGGGGGTCAAGTTCCTGCGATCGAGGGATATCACCATCCGCGGCTGCGAGGTCTCCAACACCGGCGCGGGCGGCGTCTACCTGTTGCGAACCGACGGCGCGCTCGTCGAAGAAAACCACATCCACCACATCGGCGTCACCTACCCAAGCGGCGAGGGGATATACATCGGCGGCCAGGGGTTTAACATCCGGCACAACGAGCTCCACGACATCACCTACACCGCAATCGGCGGCGGATCATCAGAGTCAGTCATGGAGGCCAATCTCTTTTACAACATCATGACCGTCCTTGACGACGGCGCGGCGATATACAGCATATTTGGAAAGGGCGTCACGATCCGCGAAAACGTGACAGTCGGCACAAGCGGCGGGGTCGCCCACGCCTATTACCTGGACGAGCAGACCGAGAGAGGCGTAGTTGAGCGCAATCTCGCCCTGAACACCGGCTGGCCGACCCACAACCACATGTCGCGCGGCAACATGCTCCGGGAAAACGTCTTCATCGACGAAGAGCCCACCCGCCTGAGCTTTATAAGGTGCGAGGGCTTCACTCTTGAGCGAAACGTGTTCTCTGCGCGTGGAGGAATCCTGCTAAACGGCCCTGTAGGCTTTATCGGCCACATGCCCCGAAACGTCTTCTACACAGAGGGGGGCGAGGTCTCCTACGGCGGCGACTGGGGAATCAACCCATCGGTCCCAATGGAGATCACCGACGGCTCAGTAGTCGCCGACCCAAAGCTCACCATCTCGGGCAGGTGGAAGGTCGAGTTCGCCCCCGACTCACCCGCCCAGAGCCTCGGCATCGCCCCGCTTGACCTCTCGCATGCGGGAAGGACGGGTGTTACCCCAAGCATAGTGACGACCCGAACCCGCCTTGAGCCCCTGGATGATCCCGGCGCGCTCCGTCTTTCGGTCAAAAACCTGGGAGACGCCCCCGCCACGGGCAAGATACTTTTGTGGGCCGCGCCAATGGGAGCTGTCACGTTCAAAGAAGGGGATCAGTTCGCCTACAGTCTAAACCCTGGCGAAGAGGCACAATGGACCATCCACGCCGACCTCGCCCCCGGCGCGGAAGACGCAATAGTCGGCTACCAGCACCCAGATGGCGCCGGTATGTTCAAAGGCGCGAGGACAATCAAACCGTAGGACGTTTGAACTTACGGTCCAGCTCAAAGCTCGTCAGGCTGATAATAATCGGACGCCCGTGCGGGCAGACAAAGGGGTTCTCCGTCGCCTGAAGCTGTCTGACAAGGTCGCTCATCTCCGGCATAGAGAGCGGGTCGCCCGCCTTGACTGCCATCTTGCATGAGGTGGTAATCAGCACCTGCTCCGGGCGAACGAGGATGTGTTTGGTGATCGAAACGTCGACAAGCTCGGCGATGATGTCGCGCAACAGCGGCTCGGCGTGTTTGGCCTTCACGTCCGCCGGAGTGGCACGCACTACAAACGCGTCCTTGCCGAAGGGCTCGATCTCAAAGCCGATTCCGCGCAGGTCCTCGATCCGCTCGGTAACCACAATCGCCTCCCGGCGTGAGAGCTCAAGGTTGATCGGGATCACCAGCCCCTGCATCATCGCCTGCCCCTCGTGGCGGGTGCGTTTGAGCTGTTCGTAGAGCACCCGCTCGTGGGCGACGTGCTGATCGATGATAAGTAGGCCGTCGTCGCTTTCGGCCAATATATACATATTGCGCGCCTGCCCGATCACCCGCACATTTCTCAAACGCACAGGCGACGCAGGCTCGAGCGTTTCGGTCTGCACCTGAGTCTCTTCGGGCATTGCCGAGGGAGCAGTCGTCCTCACCGCAGACCAGTCAAACGGGTCACCTACCGTCTCAACCCGCCTCTGGACCGCCTCGCGAAACGCCTGCACATCGGACTCATCAGGCCGGGGTATCAGCTGCACCTGCGGCGACGCAAAGGCCCTTGGCTCGCTTGGGACAGGCCCGCGCGCCGTCCGCGCCTCAGTAAGCGTCGGCACCGCCCCGCCGGAGAGCAGCGCCTCACGGACCGCCTTGTGGACGACGTGGTGTATCTCCTGATCGCTTGAGAACTTGACCTCTGCCTTGGTAGGGTGAACGTTTACATCAACCAGCATCGGGTCCATCTCGACAAATATTATCAAGACGGGGTAGCGCCCGGGCTGGAGGATAAAGTCGCGGTAGGCGTGGTCGGCGGCGTGGTTCATCGTCCGGTTCTTGATGCAGCGGCCATTTACAAAGAACACCTGGTGGCCCCGGTTGGCACGGGTAAACGAGGGACGCGACACGTACCCCGTCACCTTGATCGCCGGGGAGTCATATCCCACCGGGATCAGTTGTTTTGCCACATCGCGACCGTAAACGCTCGCCGCCGCGCCTAGCACGTCCCCTGTGCCGGTGACGGACAACACCTCCCGCTCGCCGTGGTTCAGCCTGAAGCTGACACCTGGGTAGGAGAGCGCGAGGCGGCCAACAAGCTCGGTGATATGCCCAAGCTCGGTCTGCGCGCTTCGCATAAACTTGAGGCGCGCGGGGGTGTTGAAGAATAGACGGCGCACGGACATAGTCGTCCCCTCGGGCGCGCCGACCGACTCCAGGTTGCGGATAGTCCCCGCCTCTACTTCAAGCCTGGTCGCTGCGGGGTCGTTCTTGTGCTTGGAGACGATCTCCATCATCGAGACCGACGCGATCGACGGCAGCGCCTCCCCCCGAAACCCCAGCGTTTGGATAGCAAAAAGATCATCCGCCGAGCTGATCTTCGAAGTCGCATGCCTCTGCAGCGCGACGACGGCGTCCTCCCGGCTCATCCCGACCCCGTTGTCGATGATCTGGATAAGCTCCTTGCCCCCGTCTTCGAGGTTGACGCGCACAACGCTCGCGTGGGCGTCGATCGAGTTTTCGACCAGCTCCTTGACGACCGAAGCCGGCCGCTCAATCACCTCGCCTGCGGCGATGCGGTTTGCGGTATGTTCGTCCAGTATATTTACAATGCTGTGTGAGATAAAGTCTGACATTTGGCTTATATACAAAACAAGGAGGAAGCGCAAACGCACCTTCCTCCCGGGTTACGACTCCCATTATACCATTGTAGAACAATTCCCTGTAGTGGCGGGTCGCCGTGCCCGCCTCGCCGACAGCGTTGTATACTGCGGGAACGTTTCCATTAGCCCCAACTACGGGCCTAGTACCATGAAGTTCCCGCAGCGACGGTACAATCTCCCGATGCTGCCGAATGAGCATTCTTAATGATAATATAAGTTTCGCCCCTTGACACGCTGTGTCGTGTGGAATATCATGCATTGTACGCAGTGTATGATTTGTATGATATAACACAGATGTAAGAAAGAGGTGATCGAGCCGATGAATACAGACAAGAAATGCTCGCTGGAAGAACAGTTTTTCGGAGCGGTTACGGTCGGAGAGCGCGGACAGGTAGTTATCCCAGCTGAGGCACGCAAACGGATGGGCATAAGCGCAGGGGACAAGCTTCTTGTCATGGGCCATCCCTTTTCAGAGGGGGTTGTGCTGGTCAAGATCGACTCCATGCGGGAGTTCCTTTCCGGGTTCCTTGAGGGGCTTCGAGGTGTGGAAAACACCCTGGAAGATCCAAACGGGAACGGCAACAAGTCCAAATAAGTAGACCAGCGGGGGCGACTGTGGAAGTCATAGTTGAAGCAGCGGGGCTGCGAAAAGATTACGGGCGACTGCGGGCGGTGGACGGGCTCGATCTTTCGGTCGAGCGCGGGGATGTGTTCGGGTTTCTCGGGCCAAATGGCGCGGGCAAAAGCACGACCTTGCGCGCGATTGTCGGGCTTGTGCGTCCGACCGGGGGCACCGTGCGGGTGTTTGGCCGAGACGTTTGGCGGGACCGGGTGCGCGCGCTATCCAAAGTCGGCGCGCTTGTAGAAAACCCGGGGCTTTATCTATATCTCACGGCAAGGCAGAACCTTTGGATGATGGCCGAGCTTGCCGGTGGGGTGAGCCCGAGGGCGATCGACGCGGCGCTTGACAAGGTCGGGCTCGGGAGCCGGGCACATGACAAGGTCAAGGGCTTCTCCCACGGCATGAAACAGCGCCTGGGGATAGCTGGGACGATTGTCTCAAACCCGGATCTCGTGATACTCGACGAGCCGACGACGGGGCTCGACCCCGAAGGGATGCGCGAAGTGCGGGAGCTTATCAAGAGCCTTTCGGCGGACCACGGCATAACGGTGCTTCTCTCAAGCCACCTGCTAAACGAGGTCGAACTGATCTGCAGCAAGGTCGCCGTCGTCCACAAGGGCAGGCGGCTTGCCTACGGCGCGGTGAGCGAGCTTCTGTCGGGACGCGGCAAGCTGAAGGTCTCGGTAGACAGGCCTGCCGAGGCATGGAGCGCGCTTCGGACGCTCGACATCGTAAGCTCGTGCAGGGTTGAGGGCGAAGACCTGCTTGTCGAGACCGGCGACGGCCACGCGGCTGACGTAAACACGTTTCTTGTGGGGCAAGGCTTCCGGGTGAGCGCGCTTTCTCCTCAGGGGATGACCCTTGAGGACTACTATTTTTCATTGGTGGGGAGTCGGGATGATAAGACAGCTCAGGCTTGAAGCGTTCAAACTGACCCACCGGGGTCGAAGCTACATCGGGCCCGCAGCGCTTCTTGGCATGGCGGGGCTAATGGTAATTGGGCTCAAGATGGGGCCTCCGCCCTTTGGGGCGAGCGTGCCGGGGATGTTCACATCGGCCGGGAGCTACGTAAACGGCGGGTTTCTCGCGTGGTTTCAGCTGCGGCTTGCGATGACGTTTTTTCTGCCGCTGTTCGCATGCGTCGTCACCGGCGACTTGATCAGCGGCGAAGCAAACGATGGGACGCTTCGGACGATGCTTTCGAGGCCGGTCAGGCGTGGTCGGCTGTATTTGTCGAAGTTTCTAGTAGCATTGGCCTACTCGGTCGCGCTAACGTATTTCCTGGGGCTTGCGGCCTACGCGCTTGGCTCGGCGTTTCTTGGGCATGGCTCGCTTTTGACGTTTCAGGAAGGGACGCTCCTTGGCGCGGGAGGGGTTTACGGCTACTCCGAGTCCGAAGGGCTCGTGCGGCTTGCGGTGGCTTACGGGTTCGCGGCGGTCGGGGTGATGTCGGTCGCGACGATCGCGTTTTTCATATCGTCTTGGACGACCAGCTCGCTTTCGGCTATCGGCGGGGCGATCGCGGTGATGATACTTTTTAATATTGTGGGGATCATCGATTACTTCAGGCCGGTGCATCCCTATCTGTTTACGACTTATTTTGACTCTTGGAACCTGATCTTTGTCGACCCCGTCCCGCGCGGCGAGGTCACAAAGGCGCTTGGTGTGCTTTTTGCCTATGTGGCGGTGTTTTTCACCGCCGGGCTCGTGGTTTTTAAAAGAAAGGACATTCTTTCATGAGAAGAGCTCTTGGAGCGGCGGCTCTGATGTCGATGATCGCTCTGACATCGGCCCAGGCGGCGAAGTTTGGCTCGCTTGACGTGCTCAAACTGATGGACAAGAGCTTCGCTCCGGTAAAGAATTACCGGGCGGAGGCCACAATGAAGATTGATATGCCGCAGATGCATATCAAGGACTCTTCGGCGACCATCTACTTCAAACGGCCCAACAGAGTCAAAGTGGTGGCGCGCGAGGGGTTCACGATGATCCCAAACGATGCGATCCCCGGTGACCCGGCGGCTTGGATTAGAGAGAACTTTGACGCGGCCTACGAGGGAACCGGCACAAAGTTCGGCCAGAGCGTGTATGTGCTGAAGCTCGTCGGCAAGACCCCGACGGTTCCCTCGAACGTGCGCATGTGGGTCGACAAAAGCCGCGGGGTGATCCTCGGCACTGAGAGTTCGGGCGATGGGATGACCATGAAAAGCCGCTGGGGCTACACAAAAGTCGATGGGAAATACTGGCTTCCTGCCGATATAACTATTGAGATGACAGGCCTGGTCGCTGGTGCGGTTTACGACCCGCACAAGGCCAAGTATTCCAAGCCGACGACCGGCGGAGGCGCGGCTATCGTCAAAATCACAAAATATACAGTCAACAAAGGGGTTTCCGACAGCGTTTTCAAAAACGCAAACAAGTAAGTATCCGTGGAGATGAAGATGTTAACCAAAGTATTGCTAACAGGATTTGCAGCTCTTGCGCTCGCGGTTCCCACGTTTGGACAGACCGCGGCGCCAACAGAGCAGACACCCGCTGCGACGGCGCAGCCCGCCGCTGAGGTGTTGACGCTCGATGATGCGATCGCGACGGCAGTTGTTCACAGCCCGGGGCTTGCCACGGCGCGCGAACGGGTGCTTCGCTCAGAAAACGTGGTGGAAGAGGCCCGGGCGGCCGGAAGGTTCCAGGTGAACCTGAACGGGCGCTACTCGCGCACGTCGCCCACGTCCTCAACCACGTTTCCCGGCCCGGACGGACCGGTGACGATCGGCGGGAACGCGAGCCAGACGTCGGCGTCTGCCCAGATCACACAGCCGATCGACATCAGCGGGCGCATCAGGCTTGGGCGTGAGCTTGCGGGGCTGCAACTTGATATTCAGGGTTACAACGAGGCCCAGACGCTTCGTCAGCTTATAGTCGATGTAAAAAACGCCTACTACGACGTTCTTCGGTCAGAGGCCAATGTGGACGTCGCCCAGTCGTCGCTTACGGTTAATGAGGAGCGGCTTCGTATCGCCCGCGCGCTGTTTGATGCCGGAGCATCTCCGCGCTTTGACGTAACCAGCGCCGAGGTCGATGTCGCCAACCGACAGCAGACGCTCATCGGCGCTCTGAGCGTGCTGGAAATTGCCCAGGGAGCGCTGAACAGAACAATCGGAATCGAGGTTACTCGCCCGTTTACGCTGGTCGACCAGCCGGCGACAACCACTGCGGTGACGGTGGACGTCGTCGCAAGTATCGCCCGGGCACTTGCATCAAGGCCTGAGGTCGAGCAATCGCGCCTCAGCATCGCTCTTGCCGATCGCACTGTCAACTTTGCACAGACGGAGACAAAACCGACGCTGGACCTGTTTGCCCAGACCAACTGGGCCAATGAAGCCACGGGCTTTAGCAGCGACAATACAACTCTTACCTACGGCGCAAGTGTTAACTGGTCAATCTGGAACAGTGGAGCTACCCGCGCAAGGGTCGGACAGGCCAGGAACGACGCGCAGATCGCCCGCCGCGGGCTCGATAATACTACGCTCGGAATCGAGCAGGAGGTACGATCTTCGGCAAACGTCGTAATGGAATCCTCCAAGCGGGTGGAAACTTCCGAGAGAAACGTCGCACTTGCCCAGGAGGCGCTTCGGCTTGCGGGCGTCAGATATCAAGAAGGCGTGAGCACCCAGGTGGAGGTCTCCCAGGCTGAAGACAACTACACCCAGGCAAGAAGCAACGCTGTCAGCGCGAAATACAACTATCTGACCGCGCTTGCCGCCCTCGAGCGAGCGACGACGAATCAGCCGGAGTACGCGGTGATCGCCGGGACGCCTTCGTCCCCGTCACTCAACTCCGGGGCAAAGCTTGCGCCTCCGGTAACCGCGCTCGCACCGGTTTCTCCGAAGATTGTTGAACCGAAGTTCCCTTATCCGTCCGATGTGGTCACACCGGCGGTCGATATACCCGGCGTAGACGGCCAAACGGCTACTCCTCAAGGAGCAAGTAAATGAGCAGGAATCGAATAATTGCAGTTGGACTCATACTGCTTGTCGTAGTGGCGATGTTCGGCATTGCGACAGTGCGAGGACGCAAAAAAGTGGTCAGGACGACCGAGCAGATACAGGCAGAAGTAGGCACGCCGGTTCAGACGGCGCCGGTCGAGGTAGGGAGCATCAACGATATCGTCCCTGTGACCGGCAACATCAAGGCGCTTGATTCGGCTACGGTGACGAGCAAGATCGGCGGAAAGGTCTCAGCTGTGACGGTTCGCGAGGGCGATTCGGTCCGGCGCGGACAGGTGCTTGTGCAGCTTGACCCCGGCGACTCCCAGGAGAACCTGCGGCAGGCGCAGGCCGGGCTTCAGACCGCGCTTGCCAGGCTATCGCAGGCAAGGACGACGGTTTCCGTGACTGATATCCAGTCAAGAGCCGCAATCAGTCAGGCGCAGGCAGGTTATGACTCGGCCCAGGCCAATCTTGCAAAGCTCCGGGGCGGTGCGCGCACTCAGGAGCGGCTGATCGCCGAGAACCAGGTCGCGACCGCCAAGGCGAACCTCGACAACGCGCGGGCGAACCTGAACCGCTATAAGAAGCTCTACGCTCAGGGAGCGGTCGCCGAGGCTCAGCTTGAGGTCTATCAGACTCAGTTCGATGTCGCGCAGGCATCCTACAACACGGCAAAGCAGAACCTGTCGCTTGTTGTGGAGGGCGCGCGAAGCGAGGACATACGTCAGGCTCAGGAGGCAGTGATCCAGGCAAGATCGGGTCTGATCAGCGCCAAGGCCAACGCTTCGCAGAACGCGCTTCGCCGCGAGGACGTTCGACAGGCGCAGGCAGGGGTCGCACAGGCCAGGGCCCAAGTCGCGCTTGCACAGGACCAGCTCGCAAATACGGCTATCAGATCGAGCGTCGACGGGGTGGTAAGCCAGAGAATGGTAGACCCGGGACAGTCGGTTGCGCCGACTTCGCCGCTGATGAACGTTGTCAGCCTGCGCACCGTATTCTTTGAGGCGGACGTCTCAGAGACAGTGCTCGCCAAGGTGAAACCGGGGCAGACCGTAGACGTGAAAGTCGACGCCTACCCCGACAGCACATTTGTCGGCAAGGTAAAGAGTCTCAACCCCGCCGCGCAGTCAGGCACGCGAAACTTCAGGGTAAGGGTACATATACCTAATCCGGGTAATGCGCTCAGGCCCGGAATGTTCTCGCGCGGAGCGATCGTCACCGGAGGCACGCAAGGGGCGATACTCATTCCACAAGACGCGGTTGAAGAGCGAAACGGCCAAAATATCGTGTTCACAGTCGCCAAGGACACCAAAGGTGTGACCCGGGCGAAGCTGAACGCGATCAACCGTGGGCTCTCCAACTCGCAGTTTGTGGAGGTCAACCCACCGACCGACGTAAGAGCCGGCGACACGATCGTCACCTCAGGCCACGAGGCGCTGCAGGACAACGACAAGGTGCTTGTTGGGGGATAAGACCCCTGCTGGAGATATTGTATGTGGCTAACTGATGTAAGTATAAGACGGCCCGTGTTTATCACGATGGTGGTGCTTGCGCTCATTATCCTTGGGCTCCAGGGCTATTCCAGGATGAGCAAGGAGCTAAACCCCAAGGTGGACTTTCCGTTCATCACCGTCGTGACGGTGTATCCGGGCGCGGGGCCTCAGGAAATCGAGACACTTGTCTCCCAGCCCATTGAAGAGGCTGTCGGCAGCACGGCGAACATGAAGCATATCACCTCGACCTCGCAGGACGGGGTGTCGACCGTAGGTATGGAGTTCGAGCTCGGCACAGACGTAAATGTGGCGGCGGCGGATGTTCGCGACAAGCTCTCAGCGGCGCGGGGAAACCTTCCCGACGACGCTGAGGAGCCCTCGATCATCAAGGCCGATATCTCGGCGCAGCCGGTCCTGACGCTTGCCCTGGAGAGCAACCAGTCCGGGCGCGACATGCGTATACTCGCCGACAACACGATCAAAGACAGGCTCAGTCGCGCCACGGGCGTCGCCGCGGTATACGTGAGTGGCGGACAGGTGCGCGAGGTCTCAGTCGCGATCGACGGCGACCGCCTGCAGGCCTACGGGCTTTCAATAGACAAGGTGGCCCAGGCGCTCAAATCCGAGAACCTGAACCTGCCTTCAGGCTCGATCAAAGAGGGCTCCAACGGCAAACAGAGCCGCGACTACGCCGTGCGAACGGTCGGTGAGTTCAAAAATGCCGATGAGATCAAGAACATCAAGATCGCACTTAGCGACGACAACGCCGGGAGCGTCCGCCTGGGCGACATTGCGACTGTAACCGATACGGTGGAAGAGGACACGACCAAGACCCGGCTAAACGGCCGTGACAGCGTTATCCTCTCGATCCAGAAGCAGTCCGATGCAAACACCGTCGATGTCGCTGACGCCGTCAAGAAAGAGATAGATCTCCTAAACGGTTACACCGACAAGAGCGGCAAGAAAATCCAGGGGCAGTTCCCCACAGGAACCAAGCTGATCGTTACGACCGACGAATCCGTATTTGTAAAAGAAGCGCTCTCGGACGTCAACAAGTCGCTCTTTGAAGGCATCATCCTCGTCATTTTGATTGTCTTTTTGTTCTTGCACAGCGGACGGGCGACGATGATCGTCGCGACGGCGATCCCGACCTCCCTTGTCGCGACGTTCTTGCCGATGTGGATATTTGGCTTTACGCTGAACACGATGACGCTTCTAGCGCTCTCGCTCTGCGTCGGTATTTTGGTCGACGACTCGATCGTTGTTCTTGAAAATATCGAGCGCCACGTGCGCCGAGGCGAGGCTCCGATGCAGGCGGCTCTTACGGGGCGATCCGAAATCGGGCTTGCGGCTGTGACGATCACCCTCGTCGACGTCGTGGTGTTCGTCCCGATCGCCTTTATGGGCGGCATCGTCGGAGAGTTCTTCAGGCAGTTTGGTATAACGGTTGCTGTTGCGACACTCTTCTCGCTCTTCATGTCGTTCACCCTTACGCCGATGCTTGCCTCCCGGTGGCTTAAGAGCCACGAAGAGGAGGAGACCGACGAGACGCTTCCCGTCACTGGCGCAAGCGGCCTTATGAAGCGAATATTTGCGGCAATCGAGCGTTTCTACACCGCGCTTGACGCCCGCTACCGAGGAGTGCTCGCGTGGGCGCTTGAAAACAGGCCACTCGTAATCACCATCGGGGTACTTACGCTCTTTGACGTGCTCGGACTGCTTGCCCCGCTGCTTGGCAAGCCCCGAATAGTGCTGATCGCGCTAAGCGTGGTCGTGCCACTCCTGGCAACGGCGTGGAACAAAAAGGGCCGGGGAGTCGCGCTCGGGTTCAGCGCTCTTATGGTGCTGCTCCTGCTGTTCGTCAAGTTCCCCTTGGGTGGGGAGTTCATACCGAACGTAGATGAGGGCACGTTCTCAGCCAGTATCGAGCTTCCGGCGGGGTCCGGGCTTGACTCGACGGATGCGGTCGTGCGCAAAGTCGAAAATATCCTGAAACGTGTCAAGGGCATGGAGTACTATCAGTCGACGATCGGCTCATCGAGCGCGTCGGCGGTGTTTGGCGGAGGAGACTCCGGGCCGCAGTACGCGAGCATTTCGGTGAAGCTAAAAGACCTTGGCCCAGAGCGACCGCAGCGGGTCGATGAGATTGTCACCGATCTAAACGAGCAGACCGCGCTTCTCCCCGGCGGACAGATCAGGCTTTCGGCTGCTGACGCAGTCGGGGGAGGCCAGCCGGTGCAGATGGAAGTGACCGGCTCGAACTTCGGCGAGCTCGTGAGAGTTTCAAGCGAGCTTGAGACGGCGGTCAAAAAGGTGCCGGGTATCGTCGACGTTCAGAACTCCTGGAAGCTTGGCAAGCCTGAGCTTCAGGTGCGGGTAGACCGACTGCGCGCCGCCGATATGGGCGTCAGCGTAAGCCAAATCGCAGGCGCGCTCAGAACAAGCATCGAAGGCAACGACACGGCAAAGCTAAGAGATCAGGGTGAGGAGTACGGCATCCGGGTCCAGCTCGCCAAGTTCGACCGGCAAAGCACGGGAGACGTGGCAAACATCATAGTCGGGCACAAAAACGGCGCGCCTATCTATCTACGCGACGTGGCCGACATAACGCTTGCCGCAGCGCCGAACAAAATCAACCGCAAGGACAGGCAGAGGGTAATCACCGTAGGTGGAAACGTCGCTTACGGCGCGAACCTGCAGGCGGTACAGACCTCGGTCGACAAGGTCGTAAAGGCGGTACCTATGGGAACGGCCAGGATCAACACCGGTGGAACCTCGCAGATCATGGCAGAGAGCTTCGGCTATATGGTCAGCGCGCTTATACTTGCGATTGTGCTTGTCTACATGCTGATGGGCGCGCTCTTTGAGAGCTTCGTCACTCCGCTTGTGATCATGTTCAGCCTGCCGCAGGCTATGATCGGGGCGCTTCTGGCGCTTATGCTGACCGGCAACAACATGTCGATTATCACGATGATCGGTATTATCATGTTGATCGGCCTTGTGACCAAGAACGCGATTCTGTTGGTCGACTACACCAACACACTTAGGGAACGCGGCAAGAGCCGGACAGAGGCGATCCTTGAGGCGGGGCCGACCAGGCTCCGACCGATTCTGATGACCACCCTTGCGATGGTCGGAGGAATGCTCCCGACCGCGCTTGCCCTGTCCAAGGGAAGTGAGCAGCGAGCGCCGTTGGCTATCACGGTTATCGGTGGGTTGATTCTCTCGACGCTCCTGACGCTCCTGGTCATCCCAACGTTCTACTCGATCATCGATGACTGGATGACCGGGGCTCGCAACGTGCTTCACAAGAGGCTCCGCAAGCACCCGAAAAAAGTCGTCTATACGGCAGAGGGCGAGAAAGTCTCCGGCAACGGACACACCGCGGAGACTCCAATTGTGGAAGAAAGCGACCGCGTGCCAGAGTAACGAACCGCGCTTGATAATGGAACACTAACAGAAGGGCCCAGACGCTAATGTCTGGGCTCTTCACTGTTTATTGGGATATTTCGCCTCTCCCGCTCAACGCAATTATGTAACCGGATTCTATTCAGATTTGAGATCAACTGCAAGCCAGATTATTGCAGTTAGACTGCTTCTCCTGGTAGACGCAACAGCGAGAAAAAAGGGCGGGCTCCGTTCCACGAGAGTATCTTCGCCGCCTGCCATAATCGTATCTCCCTGTGTGTAGATTACCCAACATTGAGGCGCGATCTTTCCCGAAAAACGTAGAATTTGCCGTATAGATGGGTAAGAGAACCTCATGAACTACGGTCACTTCTCTGAAAACGGGCGGGAGTACGTCATCACGCGGCCCGATACCCCCAGGCCCTGGGTCAATATCCTGACCAACGGCTCGTACTCGGCGGTCGTCTCACAGACCGGCGGAGGGTACTCCTTTATCGGCGGGCCGGGGTATGACCGCATCACCCGCGCCGACCCCGACTCCGCACAAAGCGACAGACCGGGGCGGTACATCTTCATCAGGGACAACGCAAGCACAGACTTCTGGAGCGTCGGCTGGCAGCCCGTCAGACACGACTACGATTGGTTCGAGTGCAGGCATGGGCTCGGTGAGACGACTGTTGCGTCAACGGTCGAAGGGATCGTCGGGCGCATCACCTACTTTGTCCCGCTTGACGACAACCTTGAGATATGGCGCGTGAAGGTTGAAAACACCCGAAAGACCGAGGCCGACCTCTCCGTCTTTGCCTACGTCGAGTGGACGCTTGGCACATCCTACGACGACCTCCTTGTGCGCGAAGTTTCCAACACTTTCAACGAATCGGGCTTCCAGGACAGCTATGTCTATGCCACCAAGCATTTGTGGCGGCGTCCGGACTCGGCAAGCGTCACCCTGAAAGAGACCAAGGCGGCGGGGGGACCCAAGTTCATCCCCGAAACGCTCAGCGCAAACCAGGCCTGGGGCAAGTGGGCGTTTATCGCGATGGGCCTCCCGGTCGAGGGGTTCGACTGCAGCAGAGAGGCCTTTCTCGGGCAGTACGGCGACATCACGCGCCCCGAAGCGGTCACGCGCGGCACGTGCTCCAACTCCGACGGCGATGGGCGCGATGTGGCCGGTGCGCTTTCGACCCGGCTTACCATCCCGGCTGGAGGAAGCGTCGAGTTTGACGTCTTTGTCGGGGTGACGCTCCACAAGGACGACCCATCAGGCGTTGTCGCCCGCTATACGGACCCTGGAATAGTCGACGAAAAGCTCACCGCGCTTCGAAGGTTCTGGGACGGGATCACGTCCAAAGTAACGGTAGATACCCCGGACGCTGAGATCAACCGAGCGGTGAATATCTGGGACAAATACGGCGCGTGGATATCCTCGCAGACCCACGGGCTCGCAAGCCCGGCGCGGGACGGGGCGTCTGTCGTGAACTTCCGCGAGACCTGCTACGACATCCTCGGGATCCTGCCGATGGACCCCTACGCTGGGAAGCTCCGTCTGGTCGAGATCATCCAGCACCAGCACAGGGACGGAAGCGCGGTCCACAACTGGGAACCGCGAAGCGACGTAGGGACGCGCACCGGGCACCTTGACGACGCAGTATGGCTCATTTTCGCAGTGACGAGTTACTTGAAAGAAACCGGCGACCTCGACTTTTTGAACGACCGCACCAAATACTACTACAGCCAAAGCCCCGCGTCGATCTACGAGCACATGATCCGGGCGATCGAGTTTCTGCTTTCTCAGATGAGCCCGCGCGGGCTGTCGCTGGTCGGGCCCGGCGACTGGAACGACGACCTCGACCAAGCCGGGGCCGAAGGCGTGGGCGAAAGCGTGCTCACCTCGATGATGGCCGCCTGGGCGCTCTCAGAGGCCGCAGTGGTCGCGACCTTGAGGGACGACCGCACCCGCGCCCGGGTCTGGAACGCCAAGAGCCGCGAGATATCAAGGCGCATAAACACCCACGCCTGGGACGGGGCCTGGTACCTGCGCGCAACCGACGACCGCAAAGACCCCATCGGAAGCGGCGCGGGCGCGGTTTCCCGCCTGTATCTTCTCCCACAGATATGGTCGATCATCTCAGGGGCCGCAAACCCCGCTCGCACTGAGGCCGTAATGGCAAGCGTGAGGGACCGGCTGCGGACCGACCTCGGGCCCACAACCCTAGACCCGCCCTACGTGCGTCCCGACAGGCACATCGGCACGATCACCCGCTACAGACCGGGACTGCGCGACAATGGTGGAATATCAACGATCTCCGGCGCGTGGCTGGTGATGACCGAGTGTATTCTGGGAGGTGGCGCGCGGGCGCATGCGGCGCTTCGGGAGCTTATGCCATCGGTTCGGTCTCTTGGCAGTGATTACGACGGCGAGCCCTACACCCACGTCGAGTTCCTGCGCGGTCCGGGATCAGGCGAGCTTGGCAGGTCGGACTCTTCCTGGCCCCCTGGGGTCGCGTCGTGGGTCTGGCGGATGATGACGGACTGGATCCTCGGCGTTCGCCCCGACTACCCCGGCCTGCGCATCGACCCCTGTGTCCCCCCCGACTGGCGCGAGTTTTCTATGATCCGCCCGTTCCGCGAGGCCATCTACCGAATAGCGGTCCACAACCCCACAGGCGTCGAACGCGGCGTGCGCAAGATGACCGTCGACGGCAAAACCGTCCGCCACGGCCACGCGGTCCCCGATTTTCAGGACATGAAGGTGCATGAAGTCACAGTCGAGATGGGATAGCCTGCATTATTCACGAGGAGCGTGAATAGAAAGCTTTATTCGCTTCACGAATAAAGCGGGATAGCAAATATTTCGTTGTGTGATCTGTAGCGTTGTGCTACAATGTCCGCGTTGGAGGGTTTGGCAATGCCTAGATCCAAAGAGAAGTTTATAGTCAATGAAAATGGAAAACGGGTCAGTGTGATTCTGGACAGCGCAGAATACCAAAGAATGCTCGATCAGATAGATGAACTACAGTCGGTCCGCGCGTACGACGAGGCAAAAGCCTGCAAAGACGAAATCATCCCATTTGACCAGGCCATCGAAGAGATAGAGCACTCGAAGAAGTGAGCCAGCATCGATTACTTGTAACGCGCAGAGCGCGGAAGAGCTTGCCGATCTGCCTGCGAAAGTCTATATAAGGGTCAAGGAGTCCATTTTTGCCCTTGCGAATGATCCACGGCCGCCACAATCTCGCCAACTGGTTGGACGCGATGGTTGGCGACTCCGCATCGGCGACTACCGAGTCATCTACGACATAGACGATTTGGAGCCATCAGTCACTGTTTTGCGCATAGGTCACAGGCGAGATATTTATCGCTAGTGTTGGATTAACCTATATGTGTTAGATTCCACACATCTATCTACAAGGCCTCGCACGCGAAAACACATGCTGCGGCATACGCGCAGGATTAAGTTCTAGCGTGCACTAGTTAGGAGCACAAATTTTGAGCGAGAAAGCTTTAGTTATCGGCGCGGGGGGCATGTCACACGCATGGTTTTCTGTGCTTGAAAAGGAAGGCATCGAGGTCGTCGGCGTCGTCGATATCAACGTTGATGCGGCCAAGGATAAGATCGCGCAGTTCAATCTGCAGGCGATTGCCTCAAGTGACTTGAAGTCGGCGCTTGATGACACCAAACCCGACTTTGTAGTCGACGTCACCATTCCCGATGCCCACTGCGAGGTCACATGCACCGCGCTGCAGGCTGGGTGCCATGTCATCGGCGAAAAACCGATGGCAAACAGTATGGACGAAGCGCGCCGGATGGTGAAAACCGCCGAAGAAACCGGGCTTATGTATATGGTCGGCCAGTCGCGCAGGTGGGACGCCAAGCACGATACCATCCGCCTGACGGTGGAGTCCGGTGAGTTCGGATCGATCACCACCGCCAACTGCGACTTTTACATCGGCGCGCACTTCGGAGGGTTCCGCGACGAGATGCCGAGCCCGCTTATTCTCGATATGGCGATCCACCACTTCGACCTCGTGCGCTTTATGACCGGGCTCGACCCAGTCGCCGTCTACGCTCACGAGTTTAACCCCAAAGGCTCCTGGTATAAAGGCGACGTCGCCGCAAGCTGTATCTTTGAGATGACCGACGGCGTGGTGTTCACCTACAGGGGGAGCTGGTGCGCCGAGGGCTGCCACACGAGCTGGAACGGCGACTGGAGGATCATCGGTGACTTGGGAACACTGATCTACGAGCACGACAACGACCCACGGGGACAAGTCGTCACGAGCGACGAAGGTTTCACCAGGCAGCTTGCCGATGCGCAGATCACCCAGTCCAACCTCGAGTTCGGGGCGCAGCACGGAGCGCTCCGCGAGATGCTCGACTTCCTGCGGACCGGCAAGAAACCCCAGACCGAGTGCCACGACAACATCAAGTCGCTTGCGATGGTCTTTGCGGCGATGGAAAGCTCCAAAAAAGGTGAGAGGGTGCTGGTCGTTTAGCCCGCGTTATTGGATTTGCAACAAAAGAGGCGTAGGCCGCATGGTCGACGCCTCTTTTGTTATTACTGATTACTGACCAGGTGCTGGAGGAGGGGGCTCCACCGGCACGGGCTGGGAGTTCGGGTCTACCTTGCCTGTGATTCCAGGCGACTGCTGCCCCGGCGTGCCGCCTACGGGAGGAGGGCTCTGCCTGGGAGTGGGGCGGAACAGGTTCGTGTACATCATGAGCTGCTCTGCGTTCAAGACCGCCTTGAACTTGGTCCAGATGCCTATCTCCATATTGAGAACATCGGCCTCGCTCTTCATTGCAGTTTCCTTGAGCGACTGGACCTTCGCAGCATCGGACTCAGGGGCCATGACCGCGTCACGTAGCTCGCCCGATGCCTTGGACGCCGACTCGCGGAGCGGCTTCAGGGACTCCTGCGCTTTGGTCAGAATATCCTTTAGCTGTATACGCTGGGCTTCGGAGAGCTGTAGAATGCTCGGAGCCCGTTCAGTGAACATGGGCGGCGGCACCATAAGCGCCGATGTCGGACACGCAGGCCCCATCATGCGCTGTGGCGGCGGCCCCGGCTGCGTGTTCGGATCGGTCTGGGCCACTGCGGCAAGCCCTGAAATGCCCACCACTGCGGCGAGCGCGATTGTGAGTTTCTTGTTCAATGTATGTATCCTCCTCGATGCGTTTGTATTGTACTTCAAATCTTACTGCGTTGCACGTTCGACTTGCAACCGTTCTTTTGCTGGGCGAGGTTCGGGTCTATCCAACGTCGGCTTCTTTCCCCCGGGCGTGATCTACGCAGATGTCGTCGTCTCGGTCATCCGTGTGGCGGCGCCAAGAGGGCAATATTTAACACCCTCACTCAAAATTATAGCACGAAATTGTTTAGCAAGCTCGTCGATAATTACCATAAAGAAATACGGGGGTCTTTCCCGATAACAATAGTAAGCCACCCGGCGAAATTACGGAAGATATTAACATAAACAAGTTTTGCGACGCGGATAACCCCGCGGACGCCGACCATTAGAAGGAGAGGTCAGAAAGATGCCGAGGATTTCAGGACGAGACGTTATACATCGATGGGAAGGGAACCCCATGATCACCGTGGAGGACATTCCCTTTCGGTGTAATTCGGTGTTCAACGCCGGCGCCGTGATGTTCGAAGAAGATTACCTGTTGCTGCTTAGAGTGGAGGACCTGAAGGGTCGCTCCGTGTTCGCCCTCGCCCGCAGCAAAGACGGGTTCCATTTCGTAGTGGACCCGCTTCCTGCGATGCAGCCGTCTGAAGAGGAGCCGTTCAAGAGCTACGAGCAGCGTGGTATCGAGGACCCCCGCATCAGCTATTGCGAGGGGACCTATTACATCATGTATACGGCCTACTCCTGCTTTGGCGCATGCCTTGCGCTGGCAAGCACCAAGGACTTCAAGAAGTTCAAGCGGTACGGCCTTATCTCCGAGCCGGAGAACAAGGACGGGGCGCTTTTCCCAAGAAAGATCAACGGCAGATTTGCTCGCCTTGACCGGCCGCTCGCCGGCGGCCTGGGCAACATCTGGATTTCTTACTCAAACGACCTCAAGCACTGGGGTGATTCTCGCTGCGTGATGACCATCCGCGGCGGGTTCTGGGACTCCGAGCGGATCGGCGCGAGCGCCCCTCCCATCGAGACCCCTCAGGGTTGGCTTGAGATCTATCACGGTGTAAAATGCACCTCCGGCGGTCCCGTTTATCGCCTGGGCGTCGTGCTCCTCGATCTTGAGGACCCGTCCAAGGTAATCGGCCGCTCCGCCGTGCCGGTGCTTGCGCCCCGTGAGTATTACGAGCGCATCGGCGACATCGGAAACGTCGTCTTCTCCTGCGGAGCGGTCCCCAACCGCCACAACGGAGGGGTCAAGGTATTCTACGGCGCAGGCGACACCTGCATCTGCGTAGGAACGACGACCATGGAAGAGCTCGTGGCGTGTTGTCTTGAGGACGTGGAACTCGATCTGAGGATATCCGCATAACATTCAGACGCACCAAGGGATTAGACTGGAGAACAGCGGGGCGGCAAGCAGAATATCGCTTGTCGCCCTAACCCGCATTATTCACGAGTAGCGTGAATAATGCTCTGTTAGCGAAAGCTTTATTCGCTTCACGAATAAAGCGGGCTAAGCAATGTACGGGCCATTTACAAGCGGGGGATATCGGGGTAAAATGGTGTGAGTTGCGCGGAGGCCAATATGTTTACCGATTACGTTCAGGCTGCTATGAAACAAGCTCACTACGAGATTATGGAAGATGGCCGGTTCTACGGTCACGTTCCTGCTCTTCAGGGTGCTTGGGCTGATGGGGATACCCTTGAACAGTGTCGAGAGACTTTGCGAGAAGTGATTGAGGATTGGCTTCTACTTGGGGTCAGGCTCGGACACGAGATACCCGTCATAGATGGTCTCGACCTAAACGAGAAGGCTCAAACTGAGGCCGCATAGATTGCCTATCAGTCGCCGAGAGTTCATACGACGCCTCAAACTGCTTGGATACGTAGGGCCGAAACCTGGTAGCAGGCATCCATTTATGATGCGCGGAACCCACAAGATAGCTATTCCCAATCCGCATGGGAGTGACATAGAAGACGGGCTACTCTATCGTATCCTGCGGGATGCGGGAATATCTCGCGAAGAATTTGATAACATAAAATAGGCGTTGATGGGGAGGAGTAGGCGAATAGCCGGTCCCAGAGAAGGAGAGGAAGCTGGAAATCTCCCGACAGGGCATCGCTCGAAAGTCGCCCCGGAGCCGCGGGTTTGAGCTGTTAGCCCACTTTATTCGTGAAGCGAATAAAGCTCTTGCTAAGAGAGCATTATTCACGCTTCTCGTGAATAATGCAGGTTAGCGGTTAGCAGGGTAGGATTCGCCGGGTTGGCCCGTTACAGCCCTAATTTGAGCCGGTGCGAAAAGCATCGGGAACCAAGGTGGTACCACGAGAGGCCCCTCTCGTCCTTGTTGATCACAGGGACGAGTGGGGCTTTTTGTATATAGGGGGTTCAACTATGGTTAGGCAACATCTTGTGCAGGCACTGCTAGTCGTGTTACTGCTTATTGGACTGTTCCTGACGATTGCGGGTCCGCCGAAATCCAGCGTGGCAGGTCAGTGGAAGCAGTCGCGTTATGGAAGCGTGTGCGCTCGGTTGGTTTGCAGCCGCAATTACGTGGACCCCGGCGCCGAGTTGGCGTTTATCGTTGAGCTCAGAAATTTCGGACGCTACATTACCAGGTTCCAGAGTGGGTTCTACTCAGGAATGAGGCAGGCCTATCTTGGCAGGGCCTACGCGGAGGAAATAGGAGAAATGTTCACACCCGAGAATATGATCGACCTGGCTCCGGGAGAAACCACCACGATCCCGTGGGGCAGAAAAGAATACCGGAAATGGGGCAACTACACGATTGCTGGGGGATTCTCCCGCATGCCGGTGAACTCGATAACAGTGTGGGTGCTGCCTTGGAAGCTGCTGTCTGTGCTTTTGAGTGTTATCGCAGGTGCGACTTTGATTGGAATCGCACGTGCTGGCCGCGATGAAGTAGACCAAGACTAGCCGAAGCATCACAAGAGGGTTGATATTCTAAATTTGACATAACTGATCGCTGAAAGCCGAAAGCTCTCAGCTCCAACGGAGGATATAATTGTCAACAGAACTTGAAAAACTGCCGAAGGTGTATGACCCCTTCCAGGTAGAGGAAAAATGGTATAGTTTCTGGCTTGAGCAGAAGTATTTTCACGCCGAGGCCGAGCTTGGCAAGCCGCGGTACTGCATCACGATCCCGCCGCCCAACGTCACCGGGTCGCTTCATATGGGGCATGCGCTCTGCTACACGATCCACGACGTGCTTGGGCGATGGAAGCGTATGAAGGGGTTCGATGTGCTCATCCTCCCCGGCACCGACCACGCGGGAATCGCGACCCAGAACAAGGTCGAGCAGCAGATCGCAGCCGATGGGCTCACTCGATTCGACCTCGGGCGCGAGAAGTTTCTGGAAAAGGTCTGGGAGTGGAAGGAGCACTACGGCGGGACGATCATACGTCAGCTGAAGCGCCTGGGATGCTCATTTGACTGGGAGCGCGAACGCTTCACGATGGACGCGGGCTACGCCGACGCGGTGGTTGAGGCGTTCGTCCAGATGTTCAACAAGGGAGTGATCTATCGCGGCGCGCGAGTCGTCAACTGGTGCCCGCGCTGTCACACGGGGATATCTGACCTTGAGGTCGAGTACGAAGAGCAGCACAGCCACCTCTGGTTCATCAAATACCCGCTCGCCGACGGCTCGGGGTTTGTCGAGGTCGCGACGACTCGACCCGAGACGATGCTCGGCGACACCGCAGTCGCCGTAAGCCCCGAGGACCAGCGCTATATGGGCATGGTCGGCAAAGACATCATGCTCCCGATTATGGAGAGGCCGATCCCCATCGTCGACGACGCACACGTAGACCCGGAGTTCGGCTCAGGCGCGGTCAAGGTAACCCCAGCGCATGACCCCAACGACTTTGAGATAGGGATCAGGCACAACCTGGCGCAGATCGTCGTGATCGGACCCGACGGCGTTATGACCGAGGAAGCGGGCAAGTTCGCCGGTATGGACCGCTTTGAGGCGCGAAAAGCCGTCGTAAAGGAGCTTGAAGAGCTGGGGCTCTTGGTCAAAGTGGATGATTACACCCACTCAGTCGGCACCTGCTCGCGATGTGATACGACGATCGAGCCGCTATTGTCCGAGCAGTGGTTTGTAAAGATGAAGGAGCTCGCCCAGCCCGCGATCGACGCGGTGAAGGACGGGCGCGTGAAGTTCGTCCCTGATCGCTACAGCCGAATCTACCTCGATTGGATGGAGAACATCAAGGACTGGTGCATCTCCCGACAGCTTTGGTGGGGCCACAGGATCCCGGTCTGGAAGTGCGCGGACTGCGGGGAGTTTGTCGCTGCGAAGTCTGCTGTCGAAGCGTGCACGAAGTGCGGATCGAAGAACATGGAGCAGGACCCCGACGTGCTCGACACCTGGTTCAGCTCGGCGCTTTGGCCGTTTGCAACGCTGGGGTGGCCCACAAAGACCCCCGAGCTTGAGGCGTTCTACCCCACAAACGTGCTGATCACCGCGCGCGACATCATCTATCTCTGGGTCGCGAGGATGATCTTCCAGGGCCTTGAGTTTATGGGCGAAGTGCCCTACCCCGACGTTTACATCTACGCCACGGTGCTAAACGAAGAGGGTCGCCGGATGTCCAAGTCCCTTGGCACGGGAGTCGACCCGCTCGACCTGATCGAGCGTTTCGGTTCAGACGCGCTCCGCTACGCGCTTATCCAGCAGGCGGGGATGGGCCAGGATATGCGTTTCTCGGACTCGCGCGTGGAGAACACCCGCAACTTCGGCAACAAAATCTGGAACATGAGCCGATTCGTGATGATGAACCTGGAAGAAGGGGCTGGGGGTCAGGGGTTGGGGGCCGGAAAGCCCGAACTCGATGAACTGAAGCTCGAAGACCGGTGGATTCTCTCGCGCCTCAACAGAGTCATAAAAACCGTTAACGACGGCTTTGGCAACTACGATATGGACGACGCGGCGCGTTCGCTCTACGAGTTCCTTTGGAGCGAGTTCGCGGACTGGTATGTGGAGCTTGCCAAGCCGCGGCTCAGGGATGAATCAGAGCGGGCAACGGTTCAGTGGGTGCTATGGAACGTGCTTGAGACCTCGATGAGGCTCCTGCACCCGATCATGCCCTTCATCACCGAAGAGATCTGGCAGGCGCTTCCCCACCAGGGCGAGAGCATCATGGTCGCGCCTTTCCCCGAGACCGACGAGTCGATGATCAGCGACGCGGCAGAGGCCGAGATGAACTCGGTAATGGAGGCGATCCGCACGGTGCGAAACCTTCGCTCTGAGGTCGGCGCGACTCCTGGCAAAAAGGTCGACGCCGTGATCGTCACGGAGATGGTCGAGCTGTTCCAGGCAAACGCGGTGGGACTTCGGTCGCTTGCCCGGGTCGAGAATCTTGAGGTGACAAAAGAGAACATCCCCGACACCGAGAAGAGCCAGTATCTGGCAAGCCACGGGCCGGGGTTTGACGTGTATCTGCCGGTCGCGGGCTTGGTAGATATCGAAAAAGAAGTCGCCAGGATCGAGTCGGAGCTAAAAACAATCGAGAAGGACTTGGCGAGGTGTTTGGGTAAGCTCTCCAATGAGCAGTTCACCTCCAAAGCGCCCGCCGAGGTCATCGACAAAGAGCGGCGAATCGCCGCCGAGCTTGAGGACAAGAAGGCAAAGCTTGAGGAGAGAAAGAAAGCTCTTAGCAGTTAGCTTTTAGCTATTATCCGTTGGTCGGGGGAATCCGTCCCCCGACCACGTTCCGCGGAGTCCGTCCGCCCGGAGGCATGGAAATGGATACCAAACTGGTCGTCGTCGCTTCATATAGATTTCCGATGGAAGCTGAAATGGCGAGGATTCGCCTGGAGTCGGTGGGGATCGAAGCCCAGATCCTCGGCGCGCATACCTGGACCAATGTGGGAATAGACGTAAGTGTGCTCGAAGGCGGGGTGCGCCTCTTGGTCCGCGAAGAGGACGCCGAGCGGGCGCTCAAGATCATCGCAGAAGCCGGGGAATAGTCTTCACCCGCTGCCAATAAAATACCACCGACAATTCACATCCCTGACACCTACGCACGTCTACCGGGCGCTATCCTTGGGTATACTATCCGGACAAACTGGCTCAAGGAGGGCACAATGGAAGAAAACAACCTGCTCGCAATGTCCCGCGAGGTCATATCCAAGTATCCGGTGGCCGACCTGGCGACCGTCGACGCCGAAGGCTACCCACACGTCAGGCCGATGTATACCATGAGGGTCGACGACGACTTCAATGTCTACTTTGCAACGAGCAAAGTCCTCCCCAAGATCCAGGAGATCGAGGCCGACCACCAGGTAGCCGTTTCCTGGACCGCGATGAACCCCGGCGATATGACCGACTGGCAGCATGTAATGCTGAAGGGTATCGCTAACGTCAGCGACGACCAAAAGCTGAAAAACGAGCTATGGTCGGACATGCTTGGCAAATACTTCCAGGGCAAAGACGACCCCAACTATGTGATAATCGTCATCCAGCCGGTCGAACTGCTCTACACCGACGAAAAACACTATCCCACAAAACACTTGAAGTTCGAACAGTAACAATAAGTATCGAAAGGCGGAAAAAGAATGCGATATCTGAGACTAGCGGGAGCCGTCGCCGCGTGTCTGTTTGCGGCAGGCTGCGGCGGAGGCGGTGGGGGAAACAACGGAGGAAGCGGCGGAGTCGTCTCGACCAGTATGGTCGTGCTCGGCTACAACGACCTCGGCATGCACTGCATAAACCAGGATTTTTCGGAGTTTATGATACTCCCTCCCTACAACAACCTCCACGCGCAGGTGATACAGCGCGGCAGAGAGCCGAGAATCGTCACAGGTGGGGTCACGGTGGACTATTCTATCCCGTCCAACACCCACTCTGCCGATAAGACCAACTTTTGGACCTATGCCCCGCAGCTCTTTGGGGTCTCACTCGCAGACAACATCGGCCTTACTGGCCACGGGCTTTCCGGGAACATGACCCCGACCGGCACGAACGACTGGTCGGTCACGGGAATTCCGATCACCCCGACTCTGGACTCAGGCGCGGAAGACCCGTATCCCTTGGCGACGATCACCGTCACAAGCGGCGGGCAGGTGGTCGCCTCGACCCAGGCCGTTGTCCCTGTGTCTTGGGAGATCAGCTGCGACATCTGCCACACGACGCCGGGCATATCGGTTGCGACAGACATCCTCCGAAAGCACGACGAGGAGCACGGCACGCATCTTGAAACGAGTAAGCCTGTGAAGTGCGGCCAATGCCACGCACAGGAGCCGCTCGGGCTCGCTGGAAACCCGAGCCTGCCCAGCCTTTCGCGCGCGATGCATGACTCACACTCCAGCAGAATGAGCCGGGCGGGGCTTTCGGTCCCGTGCTACGCCTGCCACCCCGGAGTGCGCACCAAGTGCCTGCGCGACGTCCACTTCAGCCACGGACTCACCTGCACCAGCTGCCACGGAACGATGACCGCCGTCGCAAGCTCGGGCCGACGCCCGTGGGTCGATGAACCGCGTTGCGGCAACGCCGGCTGCCACACCAGATCCGGTTTCGAGTTCGAGCAGCCCGGAACGCTATTTAGAAACTCCAAGGGACACCACGGGGTCCACTGCCCAGCCTGCCACGGCAGCCCGCATGCGATCACCCCGACGGTCGTCTCTGCCGACAACACCCAGGCTATCGCCCTTCAGGGGCATTCGGGAGTTATCAACAAATGCGAGGTCTGCCATATCAACCGTCCCGACGACGGTTTTGATCACAGACTTTCAGGCGATTGACGGATTTGGACCATTGTTGTGCTGGATTCAATGCTCTTGGTGTGGTATCATTTCCTGTTGGAGCAATTGACAAAGGACGGACACGCAGGCTTTGGCCAAACAAGTTAACGAAAACATACCCTCGCTTAGGCGAGTTGCCCCCGAGGCGATCATCGCCGGAGGGACGCCCAAATCTGTAAGCAATGGATTCGATTATTTCAGGAGGGGTCGAGCAAAGGTCATCTCCGCGGATGATACGGACGTGACAGTACACGTGCAGGGTTCTGCAAAAGACCCTTATGTGGTCGGTGTCTGGCTCGACCCCGATAACCCTACAAAATATATCCACGCCGAGTGCGACTGCCCATTTGCAGAGGGGCTCTCAAACACCATCTGCAAGCACAAAGTAGCAGCCCTCCTTGAGATGCAAAAGCACTTCAAAGAGAACAAGGACTCGGAATGGAAAAATGTAATCGAGCATGTGCTCGAATCGCCCGTGCCGGCCGCCAAGACAACGGGCAAGAACATGCTCGTCTTCAGCCTGCAAAACTACGGCATCAGCTGCAGCGCGGTCGCGTACGCCATTCCGCTTGCCAAGTTTCCGCCCGAGGCGCACGATGACCTGGATCTGGCCGCCCAGGTGATCGAGTCCCATGACATGTCCCGCGACGCAAAGCGGCTTTACAATCGCCTGAATATCAAATCTTTTCACAACGTCAAGCCCGGCCAGATCGCAGCCGGAAACCTACTTGTCGCAAGCACCCGCAGCTACTATGAGCCCGACCCCTCCTCTGCGGTGATCTACCCACTGATCGGCGAAGGACTTGTCTACCAGGGAAGCTATCAGCAGCCGTTTGAGCGAAGGGTGTTTGTGCGGACGGAGCCTGCAAAGCTTGAAATGAACGTCGAGACGGACGGCGGAGGGCTCATCCTTCGCCCGATGATCGACCTCGGCGACAAGAAGCTGCCCATCACCAAAGAAAATGTCACCGTCGCCTCAGAGCAGCCGGTCTGGGTGATCGTCGAGGACACCCTGCTCCCCCTCGCGGCGACGAACGACACGCTTGCGTGGCTGATGCGCACGCCCAAGATCGTCGTTCCCGAAAAAGATGTCGATTACTGCTTTGAGGATGTCATCCCAAGGCTCGCCGAGCAGATGACAGTCGACGGCCAGGGCATAGGCCATTGGGTGGAAGTGAGTTCCGCGCCGGTGCCGCGGGTCTACATCAAGGAGTCCCAGGGAGCGCTCTTGGTTGAGCTTCGCTTCAGCTACGAAGGCTACGAGGTCACCTACAGCGGGAGTCTGCCCCAAACCTCCGTCAAGCGCGACTCCGAGCGCGGGGTCCTGGTGCGGGTAGTGCGAGAGAGAGAGACCGAACATGGCACATGGAAATCGCTCTCTTCATATGGCCTGAAAAGGTCGCAGATGGGCTCGGCGTTTGTGCTCCGGCAGAACACTGCCCCGGTCGACTTTCTGATTCACCACGTGCCAAAGCTCACCCGCGACGGCTTCGAGGTCTACGGCGAGGAAACTCTAAAATCGGTCAGAGTTAACCGCAGCAAGCCCAAGATTTCGATATCGGTCTCATCGGGAATCGACTGGTTCGACCTGCAGACGGTTGTCAACTTCGGGGAGATCGAAGTGGCGATCTCAGAGATACGAAAGGCCGTCAAAAAGCGCGAAAAATACGTAAAGCTTACTGATGGCTCGATTGGGGAGATCCCCGATGAGTGGCTGGAGCGCTACAAGCACCTCTTCGACCTCGCAAGCGTGACCGAGGATGGCTTGCGCCTCGACGCCTCACAGATCACGCTTCTGGGTCAGATCATAGACGATGTCGACTCGGCGCAGCTCGACGAGGCGCTCAATCGGAGGCTTGCCAAACTCAGTGATTTCTCCAAGATTGAGCCCGTCGATCTCCCCACAGGCTTCCGGGGCGAGATGCGAGCTTATCAGAAGGCGGGGTACGACTGGCTACACTTCCTCCACGAGTATGAGTTTGGCGGCTGTCTCGCCGACGATATGGGGATCGGCAAGACGATCCAGACGCTTGTTTTCCTGCTGTCGCTTCGGGAGTCGGGGCATGCCAAGTCGGCGAACCTGATCGTCATGCCGCGATCGCTTCTCACGAACTGGGGGAGGGAGGCCGAAAAGTTCACGCCGGGCATGAAGACTCTGGTCTACGCCGATCTCGACCGCCCAAAAGACGTTTCCGAGTTCGACGGTTACGACCTCGTGCTTACGACTTACGGGATCATGCGCCGGGACCTCGCCGCTTTGCAGCACTATCGGTTCCATTACATCGTGCTTGACGAGTCGCAGTCGGTGAAAAACCCGCTCGCACAGACGGCGCGAAGCGCCCGGGGGCTGAACTGCGACCACAGGCTCGTGCTGACGGGCACTCCGGTCGAAAACTCGACAGTTGAGCTCTGGAGCCAGTTTGCGTTCCTGAACCCGGGGATGTTCGGCTCGCTCGAACGGTTCAAGAAGGAGTTCGCTTCGCCGATCGAGCGCAAGCACGACGATGACGCCGCCCAGCAGCTTCGGGCGCTTGTTTATCCCTTCATACTGCGCCGCACAAAGGAGCAGGTCGCCCGCGAGCTGCCGCCTAGAACAGAAAAGGTCGTCTACTGCGAGATGGACGTCACTCAGAAAAAGGCCTACGAGCAGTGGAGAGACCAGTATCGAGCTCTGCTTTTAGGTATGATAGAGGACAAGGGAGTAGGCCGGACCAAGATGAAGGTGCTTGAGGGGCTGCTCCGGCTCCGGCAGATCGCCAACCATCCCAAGCTTGTCGACAAAGCCTACGACGGCGAATCGGCCAAAATGGAGGCCCTGGTTGAGATCCTTGAGACGCTTCACTCCGAAGGACACAAGGCGCTCGTTTTCTCGCAGTTCACCCAGATGCTCCGTATTGTAAGAACCAAGCTCGATGAGCTGGGGCTTCCCTACACCTATCTCGACGGGCACACGAGAGACCGCGACGCCAAGGTCGACCTGTTCCAAAGCGACCCCGCCGTGCCGTTTTTCCTGATAAGTCTGAAGGCCGGAGGCGTCGGCCTGAACCTGACGGCGGCGGACTACGTGATACACATCGACCCGTGGTGGAACCCGGCGGTCGAACGCCAGGCAAGCGACAGAACCCACCGAATAGGCCAGGACAAGCCGGTCTATGTCCAGAAATTAATTGTGCGCGGCACCGTCGAGGAGAAAATGCTTGAACTCCAGGAGCGCAAGAAAGATCTGGTAGACCAGCTGATAAGCGTCGAGTCCGGGATGCTAAAATCACTCACGGCAGAAGACGTGAATATGTTGTTCAGCTAATACGTCGCATCAGCTTGACGACACGCGCGCAAATGTGCCATACTACGGAGACTTTTCGGGCTGCAAACTGCGGCCACCGATCGGGAAGGAGATACACTTTGACCAGTAAATACAGGCTTTCCAGACTCGTGCGGACCGTGGCAAGCGAAGTTTATATCTTGTGGGAGGGTGAACGCAGGCTCGGGCAGACTCATCTGCACTACGCCCACGATACCATCCACTGCACTATACTGCTTGAGGTGGACCTTGCGGTCGAAGAGGAAGAGGATCTGCTCCAGCAGATCGACGACGATATCGTCTCAAGCTACCTCCCAAGCTTCGAGCGGGAGGATTTGCTTGTAACCATATTCCGCGGCGAGGAGATCAACTCGTTCAGCTACGCTCCCGACGATCTCGACGACCTCGGCGACGTGGACTAACTCTGTTATGGAGGTTAGGGGATAGGGGTTGGGGGTTGGCCTGGCGAAACCCATCTCTCACCAAGTGGTACAACCTATCAAGATGCGCCAACCCAACCCCTAACCCCCATCCCCCAATAAAGATATGCGTGTTGGTGTTCATACAAAAATCGCAAAAGGGCTTGCTTCGGCTATTTCCACGGCTGAGGGTATCGGCTGCGAGGCGCTGCAAATATTTTCGAGCAATCCGAACTCCTGGCAGGTGTCGGTGCTCGACCCCAAGACGGTGGATATATTCCGCTCCGGCGTCACGCGCCTCGGGCTGTCGCCGGTCGTCTTGCACACCCCATATCTGTTGAACCTCGCAAGCCCCAAGGACGACACCTGGCGCCTGAGCCGCACAGCGCTTGCAAATGCGCTTGACCGGGCGAAGGCGCTTGGCGGCGATTACATCGTCACCCACATCGGAAGCCACAGCGGCTCGGGCTTTGACGCCGGGGCCGACCGGGTCCGCGACGCCGTCGGGTACGCGCTTGACGCAAGCGACTCGCGCGCGATGGTCCTTCTTGAAGCGGGCTCAGGCGCAGGGAACACCATCGGCTCGACCGTCGAGCAGCTGGCGGCGATCCTCGACCGTATCACAACAAACCCCGAGCGCGTGGGAATCTGCCTTGACACCGCCCACCTCTGGGGCGCGGGTTACGATATTTCGACCCCCGAGGGCGTCGAGCGGCTCCTGTCCCAGGTCGACCGCCTGATTGGTCTTTCACGCCTGAAAGTCTTTCACCTGAACGACACCCAAAAGCCCCTGGATTCCAAAGCCGACCGCCACTGGCACTTAGGCCTCGGCAACATTGGCTTGGACGGCTTCCGCGCAATCGTCAACTACCCCGGCCTCGCCGACATCGGCGGCATACTTGAGACTCCAGAGTCCGAACAGGGGTATGATTTTGAGAATCTTGAGAGATTGAAGGGGCTTCGGGAATGATTGCGGGATTCATGCTATCATAGAGATGTATTCACACGGACTGAAACCCATCATCCGCGATGACGTGCTTGCACAAGCCGAGGTGCTGTATGCGGCGTGAGGAATCCGGTCTTGGCACCTGCATTGTAATCGGCATATACGTGGTATAATGATAACCAACCAAGCGTCTTAGTAAGTTCCGGAGTGACAATATGGCACTAGATATCTCCGTCGTGGCACCCTATATAGAAACTAAAGTGGTCAACGTAGCCACGGTACCTATGCGTAGCCCTTTTCGTTACCCTGGCGGAAAGACGTGGTTGATTCCACAAATTCGGCAGTGGCTTGGGAGCTACTTAACGCCACCCGACGAAATAGTAGAGCCATTCGCAGGTGGAGCCATCGTAAGTATCACAGCAGTCTTTGAAAATCTCGTTGAGAAAGCTACTCTACTTGAAATAGACTCTGATATTGCATCAGTATGGCACACCATTATTCACGGGCAGGGACAGACACTGGCTGATGAAATTGCTCAACTTCAGCTTTCTCCTGAATCAGTCGAAGCCATTTTATCAAGACAAGGCGTTTCTCTGTATGATCACGCGCTAGCCACTGTAGTGAGAAATCGCATCAGCAGGGGGGGAATACTTGCGCCGGGCGCAGGAATAGTGAAGAACGGCGAAAATGGTAAGGGCTTAACCTCACGATGGTATCCAAAGACCCTTCAGAAGAGAATACTAGACATAGTTTCTCACCGCGAACGAATCAGATTCTTGCAGGGAGATGGGGTTGCATACTTACGCGAGAATCGGAACCGTAAGGACTGTGTTTACTTCATTGATCCACCTTATACAGTTGCAGGACGGAGACTTTACACCCATTCCGAGATCGACCACCGAGCGCTATTTGAAGCCACTTCTTCGCTACGGGGCGACTTTCTTATGACTTACGACAACACTCCAGAAATCCGCTATCTTGCTCAGCAATATGGTTTCTCCGTCAGAGAGATTGTGATGAAGAACACTCACCACTCTCGAAAACTTGAGCTTCTGATCAGTCGGAACCTTGATTGGCTAAAGAGATAGTTGACGGACCGGCAAGCTTCTTGCGAATTCGTGTCTCAAACACATCCAAACTCACAGGTTGTCCCGCAGTCAAACCTTCTACGGCACGCTCCAGTGTAGTCATATGAACCATTTGGGGGGTAAGAACAGCAAGTTCTCCGGACTCCACGTAATCCAGAACAAACCATGCCAGATCGGCGTTCGAGATATGATCCACGGGAATCATTTCATCAAGTGAATCGTAAAAGCTGTCGTCAACAACCACGGCCATCTTCTTTCCCCACCGCCTGAGCGTCGGCACCTTGGTCTGCAACTGCGGCATCAGACGTTTAGGCCCGCTGCTTCTATAATCCGGACGCCTGTTCATAACAGGAAATGGTAAGCTGTCGTCCTGGTGTGCGAGAATAGCCTTGAATTCCTTTGCCATACCGCTTCCCGAGAAGTATACGGCTTGTATTTCTAGTGCACACCACGCGAGACTATCTCCATTAGGATTTACGAGGATATTGTCGATGCGCCCGACATCCTTGGCGGAAGAACGATCGAACCCCTCTTTTTGTACCGGGCTGAGAAAACCGACTTGACCAGCAATAAGCGGTTCCGAATGTGACAGGACAATCTCTCCTATCCACTTGAAGGCTGAGTTCCCTTCCAGAAACCTGTAAGGGCACGTAGTGACCAAACGTCCCGCTTTGGACGACGCGACCTTTACCTCTCCACTGCCGAGATCCCGTTCGTAGAGCCGTATTGAGCAGACTCCACCAGACTTGGAGCAAGGTGCGCCTCCCCGAAACCGGCAAGGAGGAGCATCAGAACACTCGTGCGAAGCACAGGACGCAAAGTAATGTAGCGTGTTCCTATCCAAAGATGTGAAGAGCCTACCATACCACTCGCCTATGCCGTAACGACTCTGTGTTCGGTTTTTCTCTATCGGCTGGTTCATTGGACGGTGTTCCTTCACTGCGATGGAAGCAATTGTTCAGGGGTAATGCCATAGATGATCGCAAACTCTACAACTTCCACCACGTCTACTCGCCTTTCGCCACTCTCACTACGCGAGACAAATGACTGTGGCCGTCCTAGAAGCCGTGCCGCTTCGCTCTGCGTCAATCCGGCTCGGATTCGCGCATCACGCAGTTTTGTGAGAAAAGATTGGTAGCGACTGTCACGTGTAGCGGTCATAGTGTCTCTCAAGTCGAGAGTATAGCACAGTATGGAGTATATGCAATTTCCGCATAACGAATCGGGGTCTTTTGGCGACAAAAAGGCCCGAAGCGAATTCGCTCGCTTCGGGCCTTTGTCTGTCTATCGGTCCCCGAAAGGGGGTTAGTCACAGTTTTATGGGTGGCCGCTTAGGAATCGCTTTACCTTGTCCCAGATATCGGCGAGGAGCCCGGGCCGCGGTTGCTCGTTTGGTAGAAGCTCCTCGGATAGGAGCGTCTGGTTGATCCCGCCGTAATAGCTCTGAAACTCCGCGAGGGCCCTTCGCACCGTGTCGGGATCGCGGCGGAAAGTGCCATACCAGCCGCACACGAAGCACTCGGTGTTGGACAGGCGATTCAGCGCGCCACAGAAATCGCAGACCTTGAAGTCCGTCTCCGAAAATCCACCGACCTGGCCGGATCCTCTCTCTTCCGGGTTCATCTCAGTGTCCTTTCCACGCGCTCCCGACCCGTCATGACAACGTAAGGCAGGACCTTGGGCCCTGCCTGCTCATATAGGTCTCTACAGTGTGTTACAGGGCAATCAGCCCATGAATATTATGCCACACGTGGAACTGAGTTAAACCTTTTCAAGGCCTGCATAAACTACCAGTAATTTCTTCACACCCTGACCGTCAAAGGCGATCGTCACCTGCTCCTCATCGCCCACACCCGAGGAATTGAGCACGATTCCCCGACCAAACTCGCTGTGGCTCACCTTCTCACCCGGCCTGAAGGTCGAGGCCGCAGTCGATGCCGAGCGCCGAGTAGGTTCGATCGTCGTTCGCCATTTGGTGTCGGACTTGGGCGGGACCTTACGGGTCAGCAGATGGGTCGGCACCTCGTTCATAAAGCGGGAACGCAGGCGGCGTTGGGTCTGGCCCATAAACGTTCTGAGATGGGCGTGCGAGAGATGAAGCTCCTCGCGCGCGCGGGTCATTCCCACGTAACAGAGCCGACGCTCCTCTTCAAGCTCGTCGATCTGCTCCATCGAGCGCTGGTGAGGGAAAAGCCCCTCCTCCATCCCGACCAAAAAGACGACCGGATACTCAAGGCCCTTGGCCGAGTGCATCGTCATCAGCGTGACCGCGTTGCTGCTCTCTTCGTAGGTGTCGATGTCGCTTATAAGCGCGACCTGCTCAAGGAAAGTGCGAAGCGTGCGGTCCTCGGCGCGTTTGTCGAACTCCTCGGCTACGGATAAGAACTCCTTGACGTTCTCAAGCCGGTTCTCCGCGTCCATGCTCTTCTCGCTCTTCAGGTGCGACAGGAACCCGGAGTGCTCGAGCGCCTCCTCGACCAGCCTGTGAAGCGAATACTCGAACTGCTTGGCGTGCAGAAATTTGATCAATTTCACGAAGACGCCGATCTCCCGGAGCGCTTTTTTCTGCATGGCGGAGATCTCGTCGACCCGCTGGAGCGCGTCCCAGAGCAAAATCTGGCGCTCGGCGCAGAACTCCTCGATCTTTGCGATCGCCCCCGGCCCAACGCCGCGCGCCGGGGTGTTGATCACACGCCGCAGGCTCACGGATTCGTTGGGGTTCGCGGCAAGGCGCAGGTAGGCGAGCACGTCCTTGATTTCTTTGCGCTCGTAGAACCGCACCGACCCGATCAAAACGTAGGGCACACGGTAGGAAAGAAACACGTCTTCAAACACACGCGACTGGGCGTTCATGCGGTAGAGGATGACAAAGTCTGAGAACTTCCGACCGTCGGATGCGACCGAGTTCAGGATGGAGTTTGCGATGTGGATCGCCTCCTCCTGCTCGTTTGCTGCCTCAAACACGTCGATCGTTCGGCCGTGGGGGTTCTCGGTCCAGAGTTCTTTGTCGCGCCTGGACACGTTTCGCCGCACCACCCCGTGCGCGGCCTCAAGGATCGTCTTGGTGGAGCGATAGTTCTGCTCCAGCTTGAAGATTTTGGCATTGGGGTAGTCGATCTCAAACTGCAGGATAAGCCCCACGTCCGCTCCCCGCCAGCGGTAGATGCTCTGATCGTCGTCACCGACGCAGCAGACGTTGTGGTGCCCCGAGGCAAGCGCCTTGATGAAGCTGTACTGGGCGAAGTTAATGTCCTGATACTCGTCGACGAGGATATAGTTGAACCTCTCCTGCCAGTATCGCAATACATCGGGCTTCGCCTGGAAGAGAAGCGCGGTTTTGGTGATCAGGTCGTCGAAGTCAAGCGCCGAGTTCTCCCGGAGTTTGCGCTCATAGTCTTTGTAGATGCGCCCGACGACGTTTTCGAACTGCCCCGCGAACCGCCTGGGGAACTGCTCGGGGGTGACGAGCTGTTCTTTGGCCTTGGATATGAGCGCGAGCACGCGGCGCGGCTGGAAGCTCTTGTCCGAAAGCCCCATCGCTTCGAGGCACTCCCCGATAAGCGACATCTGGTCGTGGTCGTCGAAGATGGTGAAGCTGTTCGGGATGCCGATCTCCTCGCCGTGCATTCTCAGTATGCGCGAGGTGACGGAGTGAAACGTCCCCGCCCAAAGCCTGGCCGAAACTGGCCCGATGATCGCGGCGATGCGCTCTTTCATCGAGTTGGCCGCTTTGTTAGTGAATGTAACGGCGAGGATATTTGCGGGGTTGACCCCTTTTTCGATCAGGTGCGCGATACGGTAGGTGAGAACGCGGGTCTTGCCCGACCCGGCCCCGGCTACGACAAGCACAGGCCCTTCGGTACACTCGACAGCCTCACGCTGCTCTGGATTAAGTTGATCTAGAATCTTGCTGCTCCCCATAGGACATGAAAAACGTGCGGAACAACGATCATCCCGCACGGCCAAATTACACCTATATTATACTCCAAACAGGGCTTTCGAGCCAGCTGAGCAGGAGGGCTGTCTGTTGAGGTTGTTGGTCGTGGGAATCCGTCCCACGACCCCGTTCCGCGGATTCCATCCGCCCGACAAATTGATCGATTACCCCCTATCGCTAAGCCAAAAGCGAAGATACCGCTATCGCCTGAGGGAACATGCCACTGGCTGCAGCATCAACGTCCTCCACCTCTGCCAACTTACCACCCAACGCCCAAATTGTTTCGCCCAGACTCGTAGTGGACAACGCGATAAAGGAGTTTGCCGCAAGGCAGGCCACAATCAAGTAACACGAGCCCTGTGCCATTAGTTAATAGCACAGGGCTCGTTTGCGTGCCTTTCCACTTCGGTATAATCAACCAGCGCTTGTCTGACAGGTGACAACCGTGGGGCAAGTGTAACAGTTTGGGAGGCGGGGTTCAGCAAGCTCAAAGTGAGCGACTCGGTCCAGGTGCAGCATGCCGAGTCGGCGACAAACGGCCATTATGTGGAGTGCGGCGAGCAAGCGCCATATTATCGGCGGCCGGAAGATTTGTGAAAGCGGCTCTCGCAAGCCGCACTCCAAAGCCAGGCTGGCCGCTGCCGATAATTCCTACATGCACTTCGCACCTCCGTTTAATTTGACACTCCAAGCGGGGGAATGGTATCATTTCACAAATGATTTCCAAAGACAAACTTGTAAAAGATATACTGAGTATTCTCGAACAGGACGCGCGGACGACCCACGAGCAGATCGCTCAGATGACCGGCGCGACGGTCGAGCAGGTAGACTCGGAAGTCGCCGAGCTTGAGGCAAGCGGGATCATCCGTCGCTACAAGACCGTCGTCAACTGGGACAAAGCGGGCAGAGAGCTCGTCTATGCCTTTATCGACGTCAAGGTGAGCCCGTCGCGCGGTGTAGGCTTCGATGCCGTCGCCGAGCGCATCTGCCGGTTCCCTGAAGTCTCATCGGCGTACCTTGTGTCGGGGGAGTATGATCTTAGAATCGTAGTTACGGGCAAGACGATGCAGGAGATCGCCTTCTTCGTCTCAGAGAAGCTCTCGACAATCGACAGAGTGCTCTCAACCGCGTCGCACTTTGTGCTGAAGCGCTACAAGGTCGATTCCGACATATTCGACGAGCCAAGCGAGGACAAGCGCCTCGCCGTTGCGCCGTGAGAGAGCCATTAGCGTTTAGCTTTTAGCTGGCTGAGGAGACTTGTTAGACTGTAGCATCTGGTTGCTAACAGCTAACGGCTAACTGCTAATAGCTGAGTTTATTATGAAGCCACTATCTCAAGTAGTAATAGAAACACCGGCGTCGGGGATACGCAAGTTCTTCGACATTGTCTCGCAGATGCAGGACGTTGTGTCCCTGGGCGTCGGCGAGCCGGACTTTGTCACGCCCTGGCGCATCCGCGAGGCGTGCATCTACTCGCTTGAAAAGGGCTACACCAACTATACCTCAAACTACGGGTTGCTCGAGCTTCGGCGGCTTATCACGGATTATCTTTCCGAGCGCTGGGGGCTTGACTATAACCCCGATAACCAGGTCTTGATCACCGTGGGAGTAAGCGAGGCGATGGACCTTGCGCTGCGGACGATCACCAACCCCGGCGACGAAGTGCTCGTCCCAGAACCCTGTTTTGTCTCCTACAAGCCCTGCGTTATGTTCGCGGGCGGAGTCGCGGTCCCGATCACGACTTCGATCGACACCAACTTTGCCGTAACACCCGAACAGATCGAAGCCGCGATCACGCCGCGCACCAAGGCGATGATCCTAAGCTACCCGTCAAACCCGACTGGGGCTACGATCTCCCGCGAGACGCTTCAGAAGATCATGGATCTGGCCGTTAAGCACGACCTCTACGTTATATCCGACGAGATTTACGACAGACTGACCTACATCGGAGCCCACACCTGTGTGCCGACACTCGACGGAGCCTACGAGCGCACCATTCTTTTGAATGGGTTCTCCAAGGCCTACGCAATGACGGGATGGCGCATCGGCTACGCCGCCGCAAACCCCGAGATCATCGACAGCATGATGAAGATCCATCAGTACACGATGATGTGCGCGCCGATTATGGCCCAGATAGCCGCAATCGAGGCGATGAAAAACGGCGAGGGCGACAGCGACAAGATGGTCGAGGAGTACGATCGCAGGCGAAAACTGATCGTTTCGGGGTTCAACTCAATTGGCCTTGAGTGCTTCACGCCGGGCGGCGCGTTTTACGCGTTCCCGTCGATCAAGCGCACGGGGCTTACATCAGAAGAGTTCAGCGAGCGACTGCTCTTTGAAGAGAAGGTCGCGGTCGTCCCGGGGAACGCTTTTGGACAGTGCGGCGAAGGGTACGTGCGCTGCTCATACGCCACCGCCGTCGACAAGATCCGAATCGCGGTCGAGCGAATATCAAACTTTGTCGAAAAACTCGGCGTAAAGGCCGAAGAGATACCAGCCGGACGGGAATAGCGGCCGGCCTCATCCGTCTAGAGTAAGTGGACAGTGTAAGGTGCCAAGTGTAAAGTGTAAAACAGCGTAATGGCGCAATGCACTTTCCACATTCTACTATCACACTATACTTTACACTTTTAACTCCAAAGGGGTGAGTAAACTGCGCAAGCTATTTCTCCTGTTTTCAATCGTTCTCGGGGTTTCCTCAGGCTTTGCCTATGCCGATGGCAAGGTGAGCTGTTCCACAACCTGGGACGAAAACTACTTCTACGCAGCGTTCCAGGTCGACGACCCGGACATCACTGGGGTCAACTCCCTACCGTTCTCCAAACCGTGGGAGGACGACTGCGTCGAGGTCTTCATCGAAACCGACAACGCCCACGCCAAAGGCAGCACCGGGCACGCCTACCACATGGCCGTAAGCTCCGCGGGTGGGGCATGCTTTAGCCAGGGAGCCGCCGACGGCGTCTGGAAACCAAAGAAGATCTACTCGTTTAAGTATTCGAGCATCTGCGACGGCTCGCTCAACAACGCAGAGGACCTCGACAACGGCTACACGGTCGAGCTCGCGATTCCCTGGGGTGAGATGGGCGCAAAATCGCCCGAACCCGGCTCGATGATGAGCTTCAACGTGCTGGTCAGGCAGAAAGGCGACTCAAACAAGTTCGTCAGCCTCTCACCGAACGTTAAGGCCGAAGCCGACGTCCACGACGCAAGCAAATGGGTGGATATCGTCTTCACCGCCCCAGTATTCGGCGCGGCGACGCTTTCGCTTGATAAGATCGTCTCAAGCAAGTACATCACCCGGATGCCGCTTATGGACGGACAGGTGCGCCTGAAAGAGTATAACAAGAACACGAGCTTCGACATCCCGCTCGCAATCGAAGCGCTCGCCAAACCCAAACACCAGTTCCAGAAGATGGCGCTTACTTACTACTTCTACTGGTATCAGGGCGACCCGAGGAAATCGGCGCCTTTTGCCCGGGTGCGTGAGTCTGACGGACGGCTTGCGCTCACCGATCAGCCGATCAGGGGAGCAGGCCCGTGGTTCAGCTTCGACCGAGTGCAGTGGCACAAGGACGAGCTCTCCGACATCAGGCGCGCGGGGATAGATATCATCCTGCCCGTATACTGGGGCGACCCCGCAAGCCGCACAAACTACTCGGCCAAGGGGCTCGACGTAATGGTCGAGGCGATGCGCGAGCTTGAAGCCGCCAAGAAGCCTTTTCCGCTGGTCGGGCTCTATCTCGACACCACATCCATCCCGGTAGCTATCGGCGGCCCAGCCAACCTGTGCGAACTGCCCACCAAGGAAGCGCTCTACGGGATGATCCGGGACTTTTTCGAGCGCGTCCCAGAGGAATACCGCGCGCAGGTGCAGATGGCCGACGAACGCTCCGGGCGGCCATCGTATATAGTCCAGCTATACTCCGCAAGGCCGTTTTCCGACCTTGACTCAAGCTTTATATCCTACGTAAACGAGCGCTTCGCACGCGACTTTGACGCAAACATCATGTGGCTTGGCGCGCGCGACTTCAATGACAAAGCCCCCGGCCTCGACGGCTTCTGCCGCTACGGCGCGGGGCTTGATTTTACCTACGACGACACTGCAAAGATCCGAATCGCGGCGGTCGGCCCCGGTTACGACGACTGCGCCGTCCCGCAGAGCGTCACCCCCATCCGTTCGCGAGAAGGCGGTGACACCTACCGCGCCGACTGGAGCAAAACGCTCGTCAAACGCCCTAACTGGGCGATAGTCGACGGCTGGAACCAGTTCCGCGAGGGAAGCGAGATATGCGGAAGCCGCCAATACGGTTTCACTTATATTGACGCGACCGCAATGCAGGCGCTCAAGTTCCGCGGCCCCCGCGACTACGACGCCAAGTTTATGCGCCACAACCTGCCGCGCGCGATCCTGCCGGAGACCGTCTATTCGGTCGACATGACCGTGCAAAACGACGGCATCCGCACGTGGCGCGCCGCGGAGGGGTTCGCACTTTCGTACAGGTGGTACAAAGACGGCAAACCGATCGGCGAAGCGGCGGTCAAGCGACCTCTGCAGTCCGACATCCTGCCGGGACAGTCCGCTGAGATCGCAATCGGGGTCGTAGCCGTCAAGGAAAACGCCGAAGACCTGCCCGAAGGTGACTATGAGATCCGCTTTGAGATGGTGCGCATGGCCGACGACAAGTGGTTCAGTGCGCTTGGCGACGATGGGCTTTCCGTGCCGATCAAGATCGGTCAAAGTGCCCAGTGTCAGGCCAGAGTCACCTCGGTTGACGGGCCTGTGATGGTCAAAAGCGGCGCTTCCTACACTTATCGCCTCAAAGTCCGAAACGACGGCACATCGCCTTGGAAGACCAACACCTCCGTGATCGCAAAGCTGCTGTGCGCCGGTAAAGAGGTCGCAACCGCGCCTTGGCGCACCGTGATCGCCCGTGACACCGCTCCCGGACAGATCGCCGACCTTGAGCTCACCGTCAACTTTAACGATCCAACAGGCAAGCCGCTTCCGCTCTCGAACCTCAAAGCTGGCGTCGACTACCGCCTGGCGCTCACTATGGTCGACGGCGAGACGAGCATTCCGACCTCGACCAGAGCAAGCGGCCTCTACGAGCGGGCGCTCGACATATTTGACTCGGACCTCGGAGCGCACTTTGTCGCATGCGACGTGCCGGAGGCGATCGACGCTGGCAAGATGATCGATGTGAAGCTTGCCGTGCGCAACAACAGCCCCGAGCTCTGGGTTCCAGGCGTCCACAGCATCGGCTACCACTGGTATTATCTCGACGGCACAGAAGCCGTCTGGGACGGCGCAAAGACCGCTCTGAAGACGCCGATCAGGCCAAACGAGCCGACGATTGTCGCCGCCAAGCTGACCGCGCCCGCCTACGACGGCCGCTATATCCTCGCATGGGACCTCGCGGAGCGCGACCGCTGGGCATCGACCCTGGACATCACCCGCGGGGGCGACCTGTTCACTGTGGAAGTGACCGTGCAGAACGGCAAGCTCTCTATGGCCGACCTCTCGACCACGTTCGACACTGTCGCCTCAAGCCCGGACCGCAACCGCGAAAGCGGCAACTTTGACGGCACAGGCGCAAGCTTCCCGGCTGAGTTTATGCCGCCGGACATCTGCGTCGGCAAACCAAACGACCTCTACCCCTGTGGGTACAATTGGACCAAGGACGCCAATCGAAAGATCAGCTTCCGCTTCGGCCACAAAGCGGCGGGCGACAAAAACGCCGTCACGTGCGCCGGTCAGACGATAAACGTCCCCAAGGGCAAGTATTCTGTAGTCCACATTCTTGGCGCAGCGACTGAGCCCGATCAGGACGCGAGTTTTGGCATCGGCTACCCTTCATCGGTCGAGCCTGCAAAGGTCAAGATGAGCTCATGGAAGAGCGAACCGGCAAACGGCGAGGAAATCGCGCTCGTAACCCTGCAGCGCCACATTGCAACGGGCGACGAACGGGGAGCGAACTGCTACCTGTTCCGCTACGCGATACCCCTTGATGCGACCCGGCAGATCTCATCGATCGTCCTGCCGCAAAACGCCAAAGTGCGCGTTATGGCGATCACGCTTGAAAAACCGTAAGAATAAACCGCGTCCGGGGACACAACATCCCCGGACGCATTTGTCTATTGCTGACTTTCAGGTATTCCCCCTCACCCTCTCCCACAAGGGGAGAGGGGACTTCTTAGTTTGATCTCCCCCCGAAACGGCGATACTGATACAAAGACCATCAAACTCATCCACTGGGGGTAGAGCCATGAAAATACTTGTGATCGGCGGCACGGGGACCGTCGGAAGTCAGGTTGTAGCCGACCTTCTCGCCCGGAACGCCGACGTGCGGGTGCTCACTCGTTCGGAACAAAAGGCGCACGAAGTCCCCGAAGGCGCGCAGGCGGCGGTCGGCGATCTTGCCAAGCCCGAAACGCTCCCGGCAGCGTTTCAAGACATAGACGCGCTGTTTCTCCTGGTTCCAATCGGGCCTCAGGAGGCCGAGCTTGGGCTTCAGGGCGTTCGGGCGGCGCAGGACTCAGAGGTGCAAAAAATCGTCTATATGTCGGTCGGCATGCCTCCGGGGTCCGAGCACATCCCACACTTTGCAAGCAAAATCCCGATAGAGCAGGCCATAATGAACTCCGGCCTTGAGTGGACAATCCTTCGCCCGACCAACTTCTACCAAAACGACCTGTGGGTCAAAGACGTGATCACCGAGCAGGGAGTATATCCCTACCCGATCGGCAAGAGGGGGATAAATCGCGTGGACGTGCGAGATATCGCCGACGCGGCGGTGACCTCGCTTCTTGAGAGCGGACACCACGGGCGGATATACGAGCTTCAGGGGCCGGAAAACCTCTCTGGCCCAAGGGTAGCCGAAGTCTACTCCCAGTACCTCGGGCGGGACGTGCGCTACATAGGCGACGACCTCGACGCGTGGGCCGAGCAGGCAAAGAGCATGTTGCCGGACTGGATGATCGGGGACTACAAGATCATGTTCACGTTCTTCCAGGAGCACGGCTTCAGCGTCCCGGACAACCCCGACGCGCCTCTGCGAGACGCACTAAAGCACGAACCCCGCAGGTTTGAGGACTTCGCAGTGGAGCTTGTGGAGGAATCCGCCGCCGTTGAAAATTAGGGATTTGGACGAGGGGCTGGTTTTGCCAGCCCCCGTGCCCGAAACTTATGCCTCAATCGTATCCCAGAGTTTGCGAAGCTTGTCGCGGCTGATAGTCAAATAATCCGGGTCGTCACCAAAGACTTCGATGGTAATCCCGGCGTCGTAGCCCGCGTTCTTCAGTATCTTCACGACCCAGGCCCAATTGATGTTCCCCACCCCAAGCGGCAGGTGAAGGTCGTCGCGCCCGCCCCGGTTGTCTGAGACGTGGACGTGGTACAGCCTGTCGCCAAAGTTTGAAACGAGTTCCTCTGTGCGGTTGTAAGGGCTGTCGAGGTTCGCATGCCCCACATCGAGGTGAAACCCCATCTCAGGAATCGCCTCAAGCATCGGCCGCAGTTCCATCACGCGACTGAAATGCGGGGTGTTTTCGATTATGATCTTGATCCCAAGGCGCGAGCCGATGGTCGCGATCCGGGAAAGAGTCGCGATATTCTGGCTGCGCATCCATTCCTCGTCGTGAAGGGGCGCATTGGTGTGAGGATGGATGTTCATAAGCGTCGCGCCGAGCTCGTGAAAGACCCGCATGCACCGCTCGAGCTCCCGGGCGACGGTTTCCCTTATCTCAGGAAACGGACTTGCAAGCTGCAGATACCACGCGGTGTGCCCGATGACCTCAAGCCCGGTGCGCTTCAGGGCGGCCTTCACCTCACGGGTAGGAAAGGTCGCTGAATACGCTTCCTGTGGCTCCATCGTAAGATCGATGAAGTCAAAGCCTTTGTCCGCGATCGACTCGATCTCAGAGATCACGTCGATCATGGGGTTGTTCATTGCTCCCAGTAACATTTGTCCTCCGGCCTGGAGTGGATCCACGGGTCGAGCAACTTTTCCCTGTTTCCGACGCCCTGCTGCGGCTGGTGATCCTGTCTCCTCTTCAAAAGCTCGTCCCTGACGCCCTGCGGAATGCACGCGTGGTCGTCGGGGTGCTGCCAGTCGAACACGTGAACGAGTCCCCCAAGGAGCAGCCAGTGGTCCCCGAGCATCTTTATGAGGTGATCCCAGTCAAAATTCGCGCAGTTTGCCCGGAAGATCCTCATTATGTCCGGCCAGTCACACCGGTGCTTGTTCATCGTGAAGATTTTGGACCAGACAAGCTCTTCGGGGGGCAGGAACCTGACGTCTTCTCCCAGCAGCTCGCCGGGCCTTGAGCGTTTGATCCAGTCCGCGCTCACGGACGTGATTCGGTTTGCGAATTTGAAGATGACATCGACGATGATATCGCCTTTGACGGCGTGATAGATCCATTCGCGGTCGCCGGGGGCTTGCTCTCCGAGGTCTTCAAAACCCGCCGATTTCAGGGCTTCGGCGGCGGCCGGAACGCTCTCTGGCTCGGCAAAGACATCTATGTCATGGGTGTGTCGCCAGACTCCGGTGTAGAACCACACAGCAAACGCGCCTCCGAGCACAAACGGCACATTTCTGTCGCGCATAGCATGCAGCGCCTCAACGTAGATCGCTTGGATCTCTTCCTCAACACAAGGTTTGATATTTACCAACTATTGCGCCTCCGCATGAAAGAATTCCCGAGCCTTGGTAGACCGCCGCCCGGGAATCCTGATCTCCATTATCCAGTTGCCTACATTTTCACGTTACCCTGCCGCAGTTTGTATCAAAACGGCGGATTGCAAAAATATGTTGGCGAGCCGCCATTTAGGGCCCAGCGTACTTCCAAACACTCATCTGGCCTGACAGGTCCATGTAGAGCTCTTCAAGCCCGGCAGGCGGTTCGGCGTTTTGGAAGGCGTAGGAGCGGTGATTGACGAGGATATAACGGTAGCCGTGAGCGGCGAGCCAGGCGATTCGGGAAGCTTCGTAGCCCTGAGGGATGATCGCGTTGTGGCCTGAGTCGGCCCAAAAGTAGGGCCGGTCGAGGTAGAACCCCCGCGTTTCGCCAAAGAGCGCGACTTTTGCGCCCCGGGGAATCTCGCGGTTGATGAACTCGCTTGTGCGGTAGAGGTCCATCCCCGCCAAATACTCCGACTGGGGCTCGACTCCAAGCGCGACCGGGAGCGCAGGACGGGCAAAGTTCCACATAATGTAAATTGTGAGCAAACTAGACGCTGCGGCGACAACTAGGGCGACGCGCCTGAGGTTGAACTGCTCGGCGGCCCAGGCGACCGCCGGGACAAAGAGCGCAAGCGCAGGTATGAGATATCGAACGTTCTGCATCGCAACAAACCACATCACCACCAGCGCGAGCGCTGCGGCAAGCATCGGCCTGTGCGCGCCTCGACGGGTAAGGGCAAAGGGCGCGAGCAGGAACATCGCGGCAACGGCGGGGCCGACCCACACACTCAGCATCTGAGGGTTAAGCGTTGCAAGTGCGGGCAGTGAGATATCCTCCGGCATGCGCGAGCCGTAGTCGTGGAAGCGAGCAAAATGGGCAAAGAGGTCCCAGGGGAGCCTCAGAAAGTCCAGAGTTCCGTGCCCTACCCCGAAGCGCAGCTGATCTGCCCGATAGAGCTCGGCTGTGAGACCGCTCCAGTTGCGACCGCCGAAGACGCCGTACAAGAACGGGTAGACCGGGCTTCCGGTATAGATCAGGGTCTTTATATACCAGGGTGCGGTGACAAGTGCGGCCACAACCGATGTGCCAAGCGCAAGCTTCAGGCGTGAGGCGAGCTTCTCGCCCTTTTCCGGCCAGAGAACCCACACAAAGGCGACCCCGATCATCGCAAGCGCCGTCATCTTGGTCCCGGCCCCAATCCCCGCCAGAAGCCCTGCGGCTAAGGCCCAGCGCCGGTCACGGGTGCTTGAATAGTTCAGAAGCGCATAGACCACGAGGAGCGTATAAAGCGCCGTCGCGAGGTCCACATAGGCCGAAGTCGCTTCCCAGGCCGCGATCGGGATACCTGCAAATACGAGTGTCGCAATCCCGGCAGAGACAGCAGAAAAATATCGCCTCGCAAGCGAGTGAGTCGCCCACAGAAGAAGAATCCACGCCGCAAAATGAAAGAGCTTGGCAAGGGCGATCGAGCCAAACCCGAGGCCAAGCGTGTAGAGCATCTCCCAGGTGAACGGGAAGTTGCTGTGGCTTGCAAATGGGACGTAATAAATCCCACCGTGCGAGAGATAGAGCTTGGGGATCGCGAGATGGTAGGCGAGGCTGTCCCAGTCGTCGCCAAGCGGCGGCGCAAGCGCGCGAACGAGCACAAGCACACCGATTGCTCCGATCAAACCGACCACCAAGTACGTTCCAGTGTCGCGTTTTGTGCTTCGAAGCGACCCAATACCACGCGTCAGCTCGCCTATGACCTCAGAAAGCCGATTCCAACCAAGAGCGGCCATCGCGATGAGAACCAGAACAAAGCTCCACACGTAAAAGAGCTGCAGCGCGCCCAGAGCGAACATCACCAGGCCAAGAAGCCCAAGCCCCGCCGCGTATTCAAAGAGCAGACGCTCCCCGCCCGTGGCAAACTCCGGCTCCCACCGGGCAAATACCCTGCGGGCAAAGGCTGCTGATATGGTAGATATGACCAAAAGCTGCAAAATCGCGATCACGGCGACACCTCTGGCTTAAGGATACCAAAACCGCGCCGCTGGAGCAAATCGGGTCTAGCGAAAACGCGGGCATGAAACAGCCCGCTACTCGCGACCGAAACGGCTAATAGTGTCTCTATCCACCTCGCCGATAGTATAAAACGACCCAGTCACGAGCACCAGATCTTTTTCGCCCGCAATATCGAGCGCCTCTCGGACGGCTGAAGCTACCGGCTCGATCACACGGACGTTTGCGGTAAAGTGAAGAGCGGCTTCGGCGATCTCACCTGCGGGTCGGGCCTTTTCCCAGCGCGAACGGGTCGCAATCACCTCGTCGGCCATCGGGGCAAGCGTTTCCAACACTTCGTCAGCTGAGTGGGTGCTGAGCATTCCGACTACCAGAATCAGTCGCTGGTAGTCGAAGTGACGGCGAATTGAGTCTGCGAGGTTCCGTGCCCCGTCGGGGTTGTGCGCGGCGTCGATCACAACCGTCGGACGGCGGCGCAGCACCTCCATCCGTCCAGGGAGGTAAGCTTTGGAAAGCCCGCGCTCCATCGCCGAATGCGGCACATGGGTCAAGGTCTTTGGGATCGCCTCGACCGCTGCGGCGGCGAGAGCGGCGTTGGCGAGCTGGAAGTCGCCCGCAAGGCGCAGGTTCACCGGCCCGATGATCCCGTCGGGGAGTTCTATCGTCACTTCGCCGTCGTCTCCCTGATAGATCACGGTTGCGTTTGGCACGGGACTGTCGGGCCCCGGCACGTGGTTTGGAGGGACAACCCGCCACATATCTTCGACACTCTGCTCGGCTGCTGTGCGGAAGATCACCCCCCAGGCCTCGTCGGTTGCGGCGGTCACAAGAGTCGCGCCGGGCTTGGCGATTCCTGCCTTGTCCCAGGCGATCTGCGAGACGGTGTCGCCGAGGCGCTCGGTGTGATCGAGCGAGACGTTGGTGATCGCAGTCACGATTGGGTTAACGAGGTTGGTGCAGTCGTAACGCCCGCCCATACCGACCTCAATCACGGCAAAGTCGACCTTCTGGCGCGCAAAATAGAGAAACGCCATCGCGGTTTTGGCTTCAAACTCGGTCCCCTGTCCAAGCTCGGTCTCGGCTATCGACTCCATAACGGGTGCGATCTCGCTCATAAGATCGGCGAAGTCCTCAGGCGGAATCATCTCCCCGTTGATCTGTATCCGCTCGCGCACGTCATAGACGTAGGGCGACAGATACGTGCCGACCCGAAAGCCGCGCTCGCGCAAAATCGATGTGATAAAGGTGCAGGTAGAGCCCTTGCCGTTGGTGCCGCCGACGTGAATCACGCGAAGCTCGCTCTGGGGGTCGCCGAGCCTGCGGCAGAGCTCAGTGAACCGATCGAGCCCAAACTTTATCCCGAACCGCAGCAGGCCCGAGAGGTACTCAAGCGCGGCGTCATAGTCAAACACCGGCGGCCTCCTCACTTGACGTTAGCAGCTCGTCGATCGGCACGCTCGCGCGCCTGTTGTGCAGAATAACCGCGACGTTTGCAAGCGCAAGGACGACCATACCCGCAAGTCCCGTCAGGCCGACGCTGAGATCGTTCCCACCCTTCAGGAAGAAGAGCGACAGCCCGCCGACCCCGTTTATCGTGCCGTGGAGCACTGCGGCTGCAACGACCGAGCGCGCCCGAAGCGTTACATAGCTCAAAATGGGCGACAATAGAAGCGTCCAGAGGGTCATCATCGCGACCCCGAGCACGGGGTGCTGGGGATAGTTGTGCCCGTGGAAAATCAGGGGCGCGTGCCAAACTCCCCAGATGAGGCCGATCACCCCCGCTGACTTCCAGAACCCGAGGGGCGCAAGCTCGCGCAGCAGCAGTCCCCGCCAGCCAAGCTCCTCGCCGAAGGCAAACACCGCGTTGATCGTCGCACCGGCGAGCAACCCCGCAAAAAGCCCAACCGCCGTCAAAACGAGCGGCGCAAAGGAGATCGACCGCATCTGCGCAGCAGCCTGCGCAAGCTGTTCGGGGGTCAAGCGTCCGCCGACGCGCCCCAGGATCGCAAGCGGGTCTGAAGTGTAGCTGACTCCCGGCAAAAGCAGAGAGACGAGCCATGCCCCAAGCGCAAGCGCCACGGGAGCAAGCCACGCGACAAGAAACCACTTGTTCAGGGCAAAAGAGACCCTGAGCGGGCCAACTACCCGTTCGCGGTAGATCGATTGCACGATGAAAGCCGAAGCTGCGGGAACGAGCATGTAAAGCGCCGCAAGCATGCCATAAAGCAGCCTGTTTGTCCCAAGCCCGGCTGCGAAAAACGCGCCCGCAAGCGCCCAGTCCGCCGCAAAAGTGATCGCAAGAAACAAAATTACTTTTTTTGTATTGATACGCATTTTCACACCCCGCAAAGTCCTTACATTGTGATACCCCGCTCGCCCAATGTCAAGAGCTATCAGGACATTCTACGTGCAAGCCAGTCGCCCGAAGCGTGGCATGATCTATATGATGAACCATAACGCCCGACAGCCCAAGCACTGTGATTCCCGTGGCGAAAGCAAACGGGGCTTAGACCACGGAACAAACTGCTCGCCTGCTCGTCTAAATTCTCGCATAGCGCGACTGGCAACGCGACTCATCCAAAGGAGATGTGGGATGACAGGGAAATTTTTTCTATCTATGGCGGCGATTCTGGTGGTGGGTGTACTCACACTGAGCGGCTGCGGTGGCGGTGGCGGCTCAAACGGGGGCATCCGACTCTTTCTAAGTGACGCACCGGGCGAGATGGAGTCGCTCGTCGTCTCGATCACCTCGGTCGAGGTCCACAGCGCAGAATCGGGTTGGATTACGCTTAAGACCTACCCGGAATCGAGCCCGCTTTCGGTTGATCTCTTGGACTACCGCTACAATGGCAGCACCTCAAGCACGTTTCCGCTGCTTGGGACGACACCGCTCGGCCCCGGGCGCTACACTCAAGTCCGCCTGCTGATAAGCGCGGCGACCGTTACGATCGACGGAGTTGAGCATGTATTAGACATATCAAACGTGGAGTCGACCGGAGTCAAGTTCAACAGGCAGTTCACTGTAGCTGCCGGCGAAACGGCTGCGCTTATGCTCGATTTCAACGCGGGCAAGTCGATCACCGTGACAGGCGGAGGCGACTACAAGCTGCAGCCGGTGACCGCGATGGTGCCGGTCTCCGCGGCGGCAGTCGTGACCGGGACGCTTGCGTTTGTCGACGGCACAGGTGCCGCATCGGCTGTCCCAGCAGGCGCAACAGTCGACGCCTGCGAGACAAGCGACCCGACGACCGTTGTCAGCTCCAGCACGGTCGGCGAGGACGGCAAGTTCTCGATCGGCCCGCTATTCCCAGGCAACTACCAGCTCAGGCTCACCACGCCTGAGTCGGTCTACGACGGCAAAACAGTCGCAGACTCAGTGGCTCTTTCGGCGGGCGCAGAAAACGACCTTGGAGTCGTAAGTATTGCCCCTTAACGATTGGTAACCCACTCGCCCAGGCCTCAGCCGTGGAGTCAAATCTACGGCTGAGGCGTTTTATCTCTCAAGCTGCCCGGGGGCCTCGGGGCAAACAGCAGCGAACCGATCACCGAAATCGCGAGCAACACGCCCACCACACCAAGCGACGTCCCCACAGAAATCTTGTAGAAGTCCGAAACAAGCATCTTCACCCCCACAAATACCAAAATTACCGCAAGCCCATAGTGGAGGTATTTGAACATCGGGATGACGCCCGCCAGCGCGAAATAGAGCGAGCGCAGGCCGAGGATCGCGAACACGTTTGAGGTGTAGACTATAAAGGGGTCGGTCGTGATCGCAAGGATCGCCGGAATGGAGTCGACTGCAAATATAAGATCAGTTGTCTCGACCACCACAAGCACGATGAAAAGCGGGGTCGCGACAAGTCGCGAGTTCAGGCGGGTAAACAGATTGTCCTCGACGTATTCACCCGTAACCGGCACCATCCGTCGCACGAGCCGAAGCAGCGGGTTTCGCTCGGGGTGCACCTCCGAACTATGCGAGAAAGCCATCCGAAGCCCCGTGACGATCAGAAGTGCGCCAAAAACAAAGACTATCCAGTGGAACTGGCGAATCAGGATGACCCCAAGGAAGATCAGAATCGCCCGCATCACGATTGCGCCCAGCACTCCCCAAAATAGCACCTTGTGCTGGTAGGCGGCTGGGACGGCGAAGTAGGAAAAGATCAGATAGAAGACAAACACGTTGTCGACGCTGAGCGACTTTTCGATCATGTAGCCGGTCAAAAACGCCAGGGCAACGTCGGGACCTCTCCAGTAGTAGAGCCCGAGGTTGAAAAGCATCGCAAGGCCAATCCAGATCCCGGACCAAAGGAGCGCCTCGCGCGTGCCGATCACATGCGCCCTGCGATGCAAACCGAGGTCAATCGCAAGGCACACCAGAATAAATATGTTGAAGAGCACCCACCAGAGTATGGGGTTGCCAGTGTCCATGTCTACTCCTCCTCAAGAAGCCTGCAGTCTCGACAATACCCGCAACTGCGGCGGGCTTAATCACGGGGAGCACGCTCAACTTGCCAAACCGTGGGTAATTCCCGTAAAATAGAGTGAAATTCGTGCCCAAAAGCACGGTCAGATCGCAAACGGCAGAAATCGCCATTTGCAGAGGAGGACGGGAAATGAAGCTCCAAGGAGCCTATACAGCACTTGTGACACCTATGCTTGACGACTTTAGCGTTGACTGGGACGGGCTGAAGAAAAACGTCGAGTTCCAGATTTCTCAGGGCATCACCGGTGTTGTCCCGGTCGGAACTACCGGTGAGTCGCCTACCCTTGACTGGCAGGAACACGGCAAGGTGATCGAAAATACGATCGAGGTCGTTGGCAAACGATGCCAGGTCATCGCCGGTACGGGGAGCAACTCCACCTCGGAGTGCATCACAAGCACCAAGCACGCCGCGGACGCCGGAGCCGACGCCGTGCTTCTTGTCGACTGCTACTACAACGGCCCGTCCTCGCGGGAGCTTCGAGATCACTACTATGCCGAGGTCGCAAAGCGGTTCCCGAACCTTGGGCTGATTCCCTACGTGATCCCCGGCAGATCCGGCACGGTGATCCTGCCCGAGGATATCGCGATACTTGCAGCCGAGTTCCCGAACCTGTGCACGGTCAAAGAAGCGACAGGCGACCTGGGTCGCATGGCACGCACCCGCGCGCTTTGCGGCAAGGATTTCTCGATTCTATCAGGCGATGACGACCTGACCTATACGATGCTTACGAACCCTTCGGTTATGGCAAACGGCACGATCTCGGTCGTAACAAACGTTGTGCCCGCAGCCGTCGCGCAGATGATCTCAGCCGCACTCGCGGGCGACACTGCGAAGGCCGAAAAGCTCGCGGGGGCGATCGCTCCGCTCTGCGGGGTCGTCACGGTAAAGGTCGAAAACGAGCGCACGCTTCCAAACGGTGAGACCGTGAAGGTCGTCGACCGCTACAGAAACCCGGTCGCGATCAAGACGCTTATGACCGGCCTCGGAATGCCTTCGGGGCTCTGCCGGATGCCGCTTGGCAAGATGAGCCGGGCCGGGGTCGAGGCTGTCAGAAGCGCCGCACGAGCCACGTGGGAGATGAACCCCGAGGTGCTCGCGCCGGTTGAGAAGTTCTATGGAATAGATATCGCCGCAAGGCTTGCAGACGACTCGGTCTGGCAGGCGCTCACGCTGTAATAGTCAAAAAAGAAGGGGGTCGGTTCTTTTGCCGGCCCCCAACCCCCAACATTTTATCTCACCTATTTACGTTACAGGCCACGTTGTGACGCCGCACTCCGGGCATTCAAGCTCGTTTAATTGAAGCTGCGTGAGCAGTTGATCCTGGTCGGGAATGTGCTCTCCGTTCGCCAGACGCTTGATCATCTTTATCTCGCCGTATCGGTCGAGGACGATCAGAGTCGGAATGCCGTTTGTATATTGGTTCAGTACCACCCCTTCGGGGTCTGAGAGCACCGGAAACGGCAGATGCAGCCCCTCTGAGATGTCCCGCAGGTCCGACTCGGGAGCGTCGCCAATCACCAGAATCTCCGAGTTTGCCTCTACATAATCATCATAACGCTCTGCCGCGTCCTCAAGAAACTGACCGCATTCCTCGCACTCGATTGCAAAAAACACCAAGAGCAAGTTCTTTTGGCCTCGGTAGTCATCCGGGCCGACAATATCACCACGCACAGAATGAAGCCGGAAACCCGGCATCAGCTCGCGTTCTTTAAGCTGTTCCATCTCAATTTACCTCCGAACAGACCCAGCACAAGACGACTGAGTCTGATCTTCCTACCCAATATTAATTACCCAATTGCGCACACGTCTCACAAGGGGTATCATTGAGTAATAATCTAAAGTGAGAGGTTACGCCATGACCCACAAAGAGCTTAGTGAGAAAATAACCGAAGCGATCGGCACGCTACCACCGCCTGTCGCGGTATACTACACGAACGATGCGATCGCAGGCGCGTTTGAGTGGAACTGCCAAGGGCCGCACTTCTGCCACATCGGCAGGCTTGGGGCTGTGCGCTCTGGCAAACCGATGGTCATCCACAAGGACAACCCCGGCTGCATGGGCGCAGCGAAGTTTCTGGGCTGGGAGCCCAATACCCGACCCGGGTTCGAGTATTTTCTGTCCCACGACGAAGAGGGCAAAGGCGAGCGGTTTAAAAAGACGCCGGAGCTCGCACGCTCGTTTATAGAGAGCTTCGAGTACGTCGCGGCAAAGGGCGACTACTGCGTCTTTCAGAGGCTCCAAGACGTGCCGGAGAGCGTCGAGCCTGAAGTCGTGATTTTCTTTGCCGAGCCTGACCAGTTCTCCGGGCTATTCTGGCTCGCGAACTACGGAAGAACGGGCAAAGACGCGGTGATCGCGCCGATGACCTCGGGCTGCGGAAGCATCGTCTCCGAGCCTCGGGCGCAGATCGGGAAACCCGAGCCAAAGGGGATAATCGGGATGATCGACCCCGCCGCCCGGCCCAAAGAAGACAAACGTTATCTCACGATATCATTCACCTACGGGATGCTGATCGAGATGGTCGAGACCATCCCGGGAAGCTTTTTGGAGATAGAACCTTGGACCAAACTAAAAGAGCGCTAAGGCGCATAATCGCACTTTCCATCGCCGCTGCTGTTCTTGCTGTCCCATCGTTTGCCGAAAAGGTGTTGATCGCAGGCGACAGCAGAAACGACACACGCGGCGTGCTGCCGGAGATCGTCAAACAGTCGAACAAGATCCCCAACCTCGCGCTTTTCATGCATCTTGGGGATATGACCGGCGGGGCAAGCGAAAAAGAGTTCGAGAACTACAACGCCACTATAGCCAAAGTGAAGGTCCCGGTTGTCGCGATCGCCGGAAACCACGAGCGTGGCCGGGACACAACCCGCTACGAGCGGATGGTCGGCCCCGCCTACTTCACGAAGCAGGTCGGGCGCTGGCGCTTCATATTCCTCGACAACTCGCGCAAAACACTTGGTGACATTCAGTGGTCGTGGCTAAAGCGCGAGCTCGTCGACGCCAAATCCGCGCACGAATACGTCGCAATCGCCGTCCACAAGCCGCTCTGGTGCCCACCCGCCGGCGGTCATGTCATGGAAAACCCGGAGCGCGAACGCGTGCTCTCGCTTGTGGAGTCAAGCGGGGTAAAAGTGGTCTTAGGCGCGCACTGGCACAACTACTTCAGAGGCGCCAAGAACAAGGTCGTCCACGTTACAACCGGCGGCGCGGGCGCGCCACTAGTCGGGGATAAGCCGTTTTTTCACTACATAATCGGAGATTTCAGGGACGACGGCACGTTTGATCTGAAAGTCGTGAAGATCAACAAGTAGAATCGGGGTCAGGAGACCCCCTTAAATGCGCGTGCCTAGTCGGGAGACTAGGCACGATCTCTTTTCTTGCTCTGCACTCCCTACCCATCTTCCCGCGCGATGACCATCATCGCGACATCGTCGTGGAAGTGGCCTTCTGAAAAGTCCCGGGCCCAGTGGTAGACGCGGTCGAGCGCATCGGCGGCGTTGGCCTCGCCACACGCGCTCCAATACTCGCGCAGTCGGTCCTCGCCGAGCATCTCTCCGCCATCCTTGCGCGCCTCGGTGATGCCGTCGGTGTAGAGGAGCAGCCTGTCGCCGGGGTAGATGTCGGTTCGGCCCTCTTCATACTCCATCCCGGAGCGAACGCCGAGTACGATGCCGTTTGACAAGAGTCGCTCCACCTGCCCACCTCTTCGGCGAAGCAGAGGAGGCTCATGCCCCGCGTTTGCAAAGGTGAGGGTCTGCGCCTCTACATCCACAATCGCATAGAACATGCTGACGAACCCGCCATCGGGTGGCTCGCGGTACATCGATTCGTTCATCAACGCGACGACGTGCGCGGGGGAGGCGTCCTGGTAGGCGTAGCTCCTGATGCCGTACTTGGCCGAGGCTATCTGGATCGCCGCGCCGAGGCCCTTGCCCGCGACGTCCCCTATCACGATTGCGACAGTCCCCGCGCGCGGGGAAAAGATATCGAAAAAATCGCCGCCGATCTCCGCTTCCCGCAGGCCCGCTTCATAGACCGCCGCAAGTCTGAAGCCGCTCATGTACGCGGGGACCTCGGACATGAGCGCCCTTTGCAGAGTCTGGGCGATCTTCTGCTCTCGCTCGAGCGCAGCCTCAAGCCTGGATTGCAAAAGCTTCTGTTCGGTGATATCACGCCCAATGGTCACGCCATAGACGACGTTGCCCACTGGGTCGCGCACTGCGGCGCCACTCACACTTCTAAAGCGGGGTTCGTCACTCACATCGTGGACAACGTACTCTTCGTTCAAGAACGCCTCGCCCGACAAAGCCCGCAGCAGCGGGTGCTCCTCAGGAGATAGATCCCGGCCGTCGACTGACTGGGGTCGCATGCGCACGGTCAGATCAGTGATGGAAAGCTCCTCGCCCTCTTTAGCTGTGTAGAGGTTGCGCGCGGCCTCATTTGCCCGCACGAGCCTGCGGCTTGCGTCGGCAACTGCGACGGCCTCCGGCAGGCTGTCGAGAATCGCGATCAGGAGCTTTCGCTCGTTGTCAATAGTCCGCGAGCGCACCACAAGCTCGTCGTGGGCGTCGCTTGATGCCTGAAAAAGCTTCGCGTTGACGATCGCCGTCGCCGCGCTTCCCGCAAGGCTGTGGAGCGCCTCAAGTTCGTCGTTGGTGAACCTGCGCTGTGCGTCCGAGTATGCCTCTATCACTCCAAGCATCCGGCCTTCGGCCACAATCGGAGCTGACGCAACTGAGAGAACCGGCCTGCCATCAAGAATCCCGGCCAAACACTGCAGCTTTGCAGCCTCAGGGCCGACAAGCGTCACCGGTCGCCTTTCCCGAAGCGCCCGCGCCGCAAGACTTGAGTGCAAATCGAGCGGGACAACGCACGCGCTCTGCACCGACATGCCGCTACTGGCCACCGGAACGAGAAACTCCTCACCGTTTTCGGTGAGCAACAGCACCGCGGCAGCGGTCGAACTCACAAGCTCTCGGGTGGAATCGGTGATCAGACCAAGCATCTGGTCGAGGGCAAGCGAGGAAGTGATTGCAGTCTGCACCTTCAAAAGCGCCAGCGCCCGCTGACGGGCTGAGTCGGCAAGCTTTCGGGCGTTGACATGCTCTGTCACGTCCCATGCGGTCATTAGAATGGCCTCGCGGCTCTCTTTGACCTCAACAAACCTAAGGGTGATGTTCCACCAGATGGAGCCGCGGGCGGGGTCTTTGATCTCAAGCTCGCTGGCGGTGAAAAGCTCCCGTGTCCCGACCACACGTTCAATAATGGGCTTTAGTCCACTGCCCTCAAAGTCCGACACACATTCGGGAAGAGTCCGGCCTATGCTGTCGCGCGTCTGGCACTCGGGAGACAGATAGGAAAGCCAGATATCGTTTGCGTCGAGAATTCGGTAGTCGTGGGGGTCTATTGTAGCGACCCCGACGGGCAGATCGAGGACGACCCCACTGAAATGCGGCTCCCTACCCTGCTCCAGGGCTTTCCGGGCGACCCGATCGGTCACGTTTTCGGCCATGACAAGCACGCAGGAGGGACATTCATCACTTGGGGCGGGCAGGATTTTCCAGTTCCAGTAGGTGGTTTCGCCAAAGCGGTTCGAGACACGCGCGCCAAACGGCTGCTCCTCGATGTGAATCGGCTCACCGGTCGCGATGACCTGGTTCATCGCCGCGATCGCGTTTATGCCGAAGGCAAACGGGCAGCGTCCGCCCCAGCGCATACCTTCTGGAGCAACCGCGGCGGTCTTCAAAAAATCTTTCAGCCTGCGGTTTGCCCAGACGATGCGGAAGTCGTCCGCGGTGTCTATCAACGCCGCCACTTCGGTCGACTCATCGGCCACTATTTCAACTGCTCTTCTTATCCTGTCATCGATGTTTTTCATAGAATGGTAACAAATGTGAACAATAATGTACAGATATTCTATAGGAAATCGCGACAATGCGCAACCCGTCGTACTTCACATTATTCCCAAGCTCTGCCGGAGCAAACCCCGGCAGAGCAACTCTATTCATAGTTTCTACTCGATGCGGCAGTGTCCGCAGTCCACGATGAACTCGCCGCCGTCGACTCCTATGACGTTGCCGGTGATCCACTGGGATCTCGGGCTTGCCAGGAGAACCACGGCGTTTGCCACGTCCTGGGGCACGGTGAGGCGGCCCATCGGGTTGCGGGCCTCGGAGAACTGGATCATGATCTCGTGGTCTGGGATCTTGCGAAGCGCAGCGGTGTCGGTTACGCCCGCTCGAAGCGCGTTTGCGGTAATCCCCTTGCCGGCAAGCTCAAAGGCAAGCTGCCGGATGTGGGACTCCATCGCCGCCTTTGCCGCCGAGACCGCGCCGTAGTAGGGCCAAACGCGCTCGCCTCCGGCGCTGGTCATTCCGATGATCCTTCCCCCGTAGCCCAGAAGGTCCCGGGTGACGAGGTCCTGCGTCCAGTAGACGAGGCTGTTCGCCATAACGTCGAGCGTCATATCGAGCTGCGGGCGGGTGGTCTGCTCGCCGGGGGTCGACGAGACATAGGGCCGGGTGCTCCCAAACGCAAGGGAGTGCAGGAGCATGCGCAGGCTCTTACCCTCGGGGGAAAGCCTCTCCGCGATCTTCTCGATCACCATCGCGCGCTTTTCGGCGTCGGCTGCGTTTACGTTGAAGAACTCTACTTCAACCCCTTCGTTTCGGATCGCCTTGATCGTAGCTTCGGCGACCGGCATCGTCGGCTTTCGATCAAAGTGGACCCCAAAGATGTTCATCCCGGACTTGGCGAGCTCGATTGCACACGCCGCGCCGAACCCACTTGAAGATCCGAGTATAAGGCCCCACTCACCGGCAAGGCCATTGTTTTCACAGGACATAGCGTTTCATACCTCCATATTCACTTTACCTGTTCATGTTGTTTCAACCCTCTATTATCGCAGAAACAGGCCGCCTAATGGAAGAGGGGAACTTTCACGCTCAGAATCCGTCAAAACGCAATAGATGAGATTGTAAACCTTTCAGGGGGTTTGCGCGTTATAATGAATAGAAACCGGCGATTCGGCGACGCCCTGCCGCATCTGCCCAAGACCCGGACCGGCGGACACTGTGCTTAGCAGCCATTAACCAATGGGTACAATTGGTGATGACATGCTCGCTATTTGTGTCTAAGTCGCGTCTACATAGTGCCAAATGAGCAAATTTACAGGCGTTTGGTGAATAATTAACGCGAGGATAGGGCGCGTTGCTTGACACTGTCCCGGCCTTCATCTATACTTGAGCCGGTGGCGCTGTGTGCGCTGCCTCAAAAAGTATATTATCTGTGCTCACAGGGAGGGCCTGGGAGAGGAGCAACGGCCTCCTCTTACAGGAGGTTATCAAATATTGGACAAACTTGTTATAAATGGTGGCGTCCCGCTTAAGGGAAGCATCAACGCAAGCGGCAGCAAGAACAGCACGCTCGCGATTCTGGCTGCCACACTCCTTGCAAAAGGTCGCACCGTCCTCACAAACGTTCCGAGGATCGGTGATATCTATACAATGGTCGAAATGCTCCGCTCACTTGGAGCCCAGTGCGAAGTGACCGACGGCTCGACCGTCGCAATCGACGCAACCGAACTGCTTTCAAACGAAGCCCCGTACGAGCTCGTACGTAAGATGAGGGCCTCATTCAACGTCCTTGGCCCGCTTGTCGCCCGCATGGGTCACGCAAGAGTCGCGATGCCCGGCGGGTGCGACATCGGTGCGCGGCCGATCGACTTCCACGTAAAAGGCATCCAGGCCTTGGGCGCGTTTATCACCACCGGCCACGGGTTTGTCGAGGCCGAAGCAGATAAGCTGCAGGGCTCGGAGATCTATCTCGATTTCCCAAGCGCAGGCGCGACCCAGCACATTATGACCGCTGCATGCCTTGCCCAGGGCGTAACCGTCATCCAAAACGCCGCGATGGAGCCCGAGATCACCGACCTCGCCGATTTTCTTGTTAAAATGGGCGCACAAATCGAAGGCGCGGGGACTACTACTATCAAAATCGAAGGCGTCCAGGAGCTTCGCGCGGTGGAGCACGAGATCATCGCCGACCGCATGGAAGCAGGCACCTTCGCCGTAGCAGCCGCGATCACCCAGGGCGACGTAAGAATCGAGCGGGTCTGCCTAAAGCACCTTGAGCCGTTCCTACTCAAGCTTCGCGAGGCCGGAGCGGTTGTGACCGCCGAAGACAACTGGATCCGCGTCCGCGCAAACGCCCGTCCACTTGCGACCGACGTTGTGACGATGCCCCACCCCGGATTCCCGACTGATATGCAGCAGCCGTTTGCCGCGCTCCTGGCTGTCGCGCAGGGCACGTCAATCATCACCGAAAACGTCTACGAGCGCAGGTTCAAGTATATAAGCGAGCTGCAGAGAATGGGCGCTGACATCAAACAGGACGGCAGAACTGCTATAATAAAGGGTGTGGAGCGGCTTACCGGAGCTCAGGTTACGTCAAGTGACCTTCGAGCCGGAGCCGCCCTTGTGGTCGCTGCGCTTGCAGCCGAGGGACAGTCCGAAATCACCGGGCTGGAGCACCTCGACCGCGGTTATGAGTGCATGGCCGAGAAGCTTCAGGCACTTGGCGGCAATGTGGCAAGAGAAGGATCGGAAAGTAGAGGTAACGCTCTGTGTTCAGTTTAGTCCCGGAGCTCGGAATTGATCTGGGGACTGCAAATATAGTCGTATTCTTGAAGGGAAAGGGCATAGTCCTTCGGGAGCCGAGTGTAGTTGCTCTCTCAACGACAACCAAAAAAGTTCTTGCAGTAGGTGAGGAGGCACGCCTGATGATCGGGCGGACTCCTGGCAATATTGTCGCCGTGCGTCCCATGTGCGACGGGGTAATCGCCGACTATACCACCACCCAGAAGATGCTGGAGTATTTGATCGCCAAAGTCTGCGGACGCAAGCGATTTTTCAAGCCCAAAGTCCTCGTATGCGTGCCTTCGGGCGTCACAAGCGTTGAGAAGCGCGCGGTCATCCAGGCTGCCAAAAGCGCCGGAGCCGACGAGGCCTACCCGATTGAAGAGCCGATGGCGGCCGCGATCGGCGCAGGGCTTCCAATCTCCACCCCTGGCGGCAACATGGTCGTCGACATCGGCGGCGGAACGACCGATATCGCTGTGATTTCGCTCGGCGGCATCGTCGTAGCCCGCTCGATTCGCTTGGGCGGAAACAAGATGGACGAGGTTATCGCCCGCCACATCAAGAACCGCTACAACCTTATGATCGGTGAGCGCACCGCTGAAGAGATCAAGATCAAGATAGGTTCTGCCTATCCGCTCGCAACCGAGATGACCCTTGAGGTCAGAGGCCGCGATATGGTCGCGGGGCTTCCTAAAACCGTTGAGGTGACGAGCGAAGAGATTCGCGCGGCGCTTTCCGAACCGGTAAGCACCGTGGTAGACCGGGTAAAGAGTGTTTTGGAGATCACGCCTCCGGAGCTTGCAAGCGACATCATCGAGCGCGGTGTGATGCTTACAGGCGGCGGAGCGCTCCTGCGGGGGCTCGACAAGCTCCTCGCGATCGAGACCAACATCCCGATACATGTAGCTGAAGATGCGCTTTCCTGCGTTGCGCTTGGCACCGGACGCGCGCTTGACGAGTTCGACGAGATTCGTGAAAACTTCATCCTGAGCGGGGTCGAGTAACTCAGCCGCCGCTTAAGAAGGCGGATAACAATATGAAAACCTGGGCGACTGTCCTCTTTCTCGCTTTCGCTTGTGTTCTGCCGTGTTCGGCTGAGGGTGAGCAGGCCAAGGACAAACCGGCATATACTGATGTGCCGGAGGACCACTGGGCCGGCGACTCGCTTAATTTGCTTTCGGATATGGGGATACTTAAGGGCTACCCTGACGGCGAGTTCAAAGGCGACCGTCCGGTTACGCGGTACGAGCTTGCCGTGGTGCTTGCGCGAGTGACCGAGCTGCTTGCGCCGATAGCGCAGCCAAAGGGTGAGACGAAGAAGCCTGTCGAGACTGCAAACGCGGTCTCTGGCGCGCCCAAATGGGCAAGTGATGCCCTTGCGGCGCTAAAAACAGGTAAATATTTGGGTGGCGACTCGCCGATAATAACAGATGGCAGTAAAGCGGCGACGGCTGAAGATGTCGCTGCGGCTCTGGCGTCGATCTCAGCGCGGATAATCGAGATGAAAGTCCCTGCTGACACACCGAGCGAGGAATAGTTCTCGCCACAAGATCGACACTCGCAGAATTGGATAATTTGCGCCAATGGCTATTCATACCAACGAAACTTTAGAAGAGATCAATATCAAAGTCGAGGGTGACCTGGACCTCACATCGGTGCCCACTTTTCAGGCTGCCGCAGCCAAGGCCGCCGAGTCGCGGGAACAGCGGCGGTTTGTCGTTGACCTTACCGGGACGGACTACATCGACTCCGCAGGCCTTGAGCAGCTGCTTGTCATCAACCGCAAGCTGATGGCGCAGGGCGAGCGGCTGAAGGTAAACGTCGCCGATGGAAGCCAGCCTCAGACGGTGCTGACGATCACCGGTTTCAACGCTGTGATGGACGTCGATCCCTGAGCATGGCCCAGGACCAAGCGCCTGTCACGCAGACCAAGATCACTATCCCAAGCCGACTGGACCACCTCCGCCGCGTCCGCGATCTGATAGAGCACGCCGCCCTTCAGACCGAATTCCCCGAGCGTGAGGTGCAGCGAATCGTGACAGCCGCCTTTGAGGCCGTCACCAACGCCGCCACGCACGGCTCCCCCCTTGGCGAAGAGAACCAGATCACCGTAATCGCCCAGGTCTACCCCGACCGCTTTGTAGTAGAAATCCACGACCAGGGCAATGGCATCCCCAAGATAACCCTTCCGGAAATGCCGACAACCGACTCATCCCGAGGCCGGGGTATCCCTCTGATGCGCATCCTGATGGACCAAGTGAAACTGTCAAACGACGACGGCGGTCGCGTGGTGCTTACAAAGTTCAGGAAGAACTAGCTGTCAAAGGGGAGCATCGAAGAAGGGACTTCAAGAAGAGTAAGTTAAGGGGCAACCGCATGAGCGTCTACGTATATATCCCAAGGTACGAGAGAAGGCTGACCAACCGGAAGGCTCCTGGCTATTCTGATGCTGCCATTTTTCCGGATACGGTGGCGACCACGTGTCCTTCTCACTTTGTATATTCGGGTGGAGCTACGACAGTTTGCGGTGGAAGCCGGTAGCTTGGGTGGTGCGCACGTTTCTAGAGCCTCAACGTGATTGGCTTTACATTGATCTATATTTGATAGATTGGTGGTCGCGGTACAACCTCTCCAACCTCTCATACCTACACCCAAACCAACCCCTCACCCTGAGGCTCTCGAAGGGTGCGCTCCTACAATCTCGCAACGTGCTGCAACCACCGGAAGCTAATCCCCTTCACCGTTTCGTTTCAGTGATTCTGATGGTGCAGCGTCTCCCGGCACGATGCGATCAAGTCCCCCATCGAGGGTGAGGGGGCTGCATCGGCTCCATAAATCCCACACACCGCTCGCACACCCGTTCGCACAAATACCCCAAAATCACCCCACTTTATCCCTTGATTTCCTGCCCAATAATGTATATTATTAATATACAACTACTCATAGACAACGAGACCTTCCACCAATATGGCATTCAGTGCCCTCATCCCGTTCACTACCTCAATGGATCGGGAGGAAAAGTGTGAAAAGCTCTAGAACGAACTCATTTCACGCTCAGCCCAAGCGTGAAATACGAACTGAAATACCGTGAATTCGAGCGTGAAAACGAACCGAAACGAACTGCACAACCAGAAGGCTCCTGGCTATTCTGATGCTGCCAAAAATCCGCACTTCCCACCGAACCCCGTCAATATGGTATACTATACCATCAATAATCGTAGGTGCGTTTGGTAATATGGCTACTACAGGCTGGTTCGGGCGTAGGTCCAAGAGCGCGCGCAAGATCGCTAGACAAAGCGTTGATGCGCTACCCGATGGTCTTTGGACTAAGTGCCCAAAATGCAATGAGATACTCTTTAATAAAGAACTTGAGAAAAACTTCCGCGTCTGCGGCAAGTGCAATTACCACTTCAGGCTAAAAGCCATGGAGCGGATCGCCTTCACCGCCGACGAAGGGAGCTTTGAGGAGTTTGCAGACGATCTGCGGACGACCAACCCCCTGGACTTCCCGGAATACAACGCGAAAATCGCCAAAGGTCGGGCAAGCTCGGGGATGGATGAGTCGCTCGTCGTCGGAACAGCGACCATCGACTGCATGCCCGTAGTCCTCGCAGTCGCCGACTTCAGCTTTATGGGCGGAAGTATGGGCGGCGTCCTGGGCGAGAAGATCGTGCGCGGCATCGAGCTTGCGATCGAGGAGCGAAGGCCCTTTATCGCCTTCTGTGCCTCCGGCGGCGCGCGAATGCAGGAAGGGATCCTTGCCCTGATGCAGATGGCGAAAACAAGCGCCGCGGTCGCCAAAATCCACGAGGCGGGTCTCCCCTACATCGTTGTTCACACCGACCCGACGACCGCAGGGGTGCATGCGAGCTTTGCATCGATCGGCGACGTCATCATCGCGGAGCCCGGGGCCCTTATCGGGTTTGCCGGCGAGCGGGTCGCGCAACAGGCGGGGGTCATCAACAGGCCGCCGAACTTCCAGCGAGCGGATTTCCAGCTCGATCACGGGATGGTCGACCTCGTCACACCAAGACGTGAACTCAAGCAGACTCTGGGCAAGCTGCTCGATTTCTGCCACCGGGAGGTTGCAAGTGGCCGCTAGCAGTAACCTGAATATACTCGATTTCGAAAAACCGATCCAGGAGCTCGACGCTCAGATCAATGCTATCAGGGAGCTCGCCGACGAAAAAGACGAGGACCCGTCAGCGGAGATCGCCAGACTCGAAGAGATGCGCGATAAGATTATGGCGCAGATTTTCTCGAGCCTGACCCCCTGGGACAAAACGCTCCTCGCGAGACACCCCAAGAGGCCGTACACGCTCGACCTCGTGCGCCTGATGTTCGAAGACTATTCCGAACTCCACGGAGACCGGCTCTTTGCCGACGACCACGCGATGGTCGGCGGGATAGGCGTGATCGGGGGGCACCAGGTGGTCTGGGTCGGCCAGCAGAAAGGCCGAGACCTGAAAGACCGCCAGTACCGAAACTTCGGAAGCGCCAAACCCGAAGGCTACCGCAAGGCCCTTAGGCTTATGAAGCTTGCCGAAAAGTTCGGTCGACCCATCGTCTGCTTTGTCGACACCCCCGCCGCTGACTGCAGCGTTGGATCCGAGGAGCGAGGCATAAGCGAAGCGATCGCCCGCAACTTAATGGAGATGTCGACCCTCAAGGTCCCGGTCATAGTCGCCCTGATAGGCGAAGGCGGCTCGGGCGGCGCGATAGGCATCGCCGTCGGCAACAGACTGCTTATGCTCGAGCACGGCATCTACTCCGTCATCCCGCCCGAGGGGTGTGCCGCGATCCTCTGGCGCGACCCAACCCGCGGAGCCGACGCGGCCGCGGCGCTCAAGATTACCGCCAAAGACGCGCTTGGGCTTGGAGTGATCGATGAGATCGTCCCCGAACCCTTGGGCGGCGCTCACCGAAACGTAGACGAGACCGCGCGAACGCTCAAAGCTGCGATATTGAGGAACCTGCACGAGCTGCAGGGCATCTCCGGCGAAGCTCTCGCCGAGGAGCGCTACGCGAAGTTCCGCAATATGGGAAGCTTCTTTTCTGAGCCGGAGCTTGAGGAAATGGAAAGCTGAACGTTTTACTCCCGCCTGGTTTTAGCAGCCCGGCATCGGGGTATACAATACAGAGAGTAACATTCTTTCACCGAATCACCGGAGTCTTGATCACAGATCACAGGCTCCGGTTTTTTGTGTGTTGTATTCTGCCGAATCTCAGAGGCCGATAGAATAGTTCGGCCCGCCGCATGGGTAGAAAATCCACTGGGTAGATTTCCCCACCCAAGCCGTCAAAATCATGTTGACACCGTTATTATGGCTGTGTTAGATTAGTCCGTCCGAATGCTGCGGCAACAGACTTGCGCCACAGTGCATGAGGACAGTCCGGGGCAAGGACGGCAGAGATATGGTTCCAAACGGCACAATTACAGAGCTTTGCATAAGCAACAACCCCACGTACCTTGCACGGGTTCGCCGCATCATCGGCTGCCTCGCCGAAAACGTCGGATTGGACGAGCGAGAGTGCTACGATACCAAGCTTGCCGTCACCGAAGCCTGCGCAAACGCCATCCGCCACGGTGCAAACAACTGTGCAAACGATCGGATCACTATCCGCCTGCACACACAGTCCGGCAGCCTGACAGCCGAGATCAGCGACAATGGCCACGGGTTCGACCCCTGCGCCGAGCGCACGACAAAGTCCCCTCAGATCGGCGGCTACGGCATCCCGCTTATGAAGACACTTGCCGACAAGGTGGAGTACCTGACAGGCGCGCACGGCACCACCGTCCGCCTGGTGAAATACGCCCGCAAGTCCCGTCGCGTAACAGCTAACAAGCCCCGCTAAAGTTTAGCCCCCACAAAAAATCTACATATATCCAACTCGTTTGCGTTTAGTCGCTATACCCCTGGGGGTATATAAATGTCGTCGGAGCGTAGGGTGCTCTCTTGATAGAGAGACTCACCGCCTGGGAGGTTGGTCTCTCCCCGGCCCGACCGGAAAGGCAGTGACTTGAGATGAAATGCAGCAAGTGTGGAAAACAGATTAACAACCTGCCGGAGTACCTGCAGGATATGGATGCGGAGCTTCTCTGCAGAGAGTGCGCGGGCACGGCTGAACGCAGCGAAAGCACCGTATATATGTTTGATTTCTATCGGTCCCGTGGCAGCAAGACATCTTACTCGGAGCGTGGCGGTGACGAGGTAGAGATTGCCGCTTAGCCAGCCAATTTTGGCGTTTCTGAAATATACCGCGGGTTGAACCCCGAAATTGCCGGCCCGCCGAATCGACCATTCGGCGGGCCGGTCTGATTACCCCTGTTTAGCCCCGCATTCTTCGATGGTACAAGATGTCTGGCCGCGACTGGCCTTAACCATCGGAGGTGAGCTTTTGTGAAACAAAGATACAGTGGCCTTGCGGCGCTCGGCGCAGTAACAGCCGGAGCCGCCGCAGCGAATATATACATCGGACGCAAGTCCGATACGCTTGATAACGAGCTCGGGGGGCACGAGCGGACCTACCGCTGGCGTCTCGGTGACGTCTTCTACACGATGGACGGCGAGGGCGACCCGCTGCTCTTTATCCACGGAGTGTACGCCGGGGCGTCGAACTTCGAGTGGCGCAAGAACTTCCGTGCGCTTGCCGAAACTCATACCGTCTACGCGCTCGACCTGCTCGGCTTCGGTCTGTCTGACAAACCCGCAGTCTACTACAACCCTGACCTCTACATCCAGCTTATCGCAGACTTTATCCTCGACGTGATTGGAAGGCCGACGAGCATCGCCGGAAGCTCCCACGGAGGAGCCTACGCGATCGCCGCCGCCGAAAAGCACCGGCTGATCATAAGCCACCTCGTTCTCTCCTGCCCGACCGGGATCGAACTCGCCGACGAGCGGCGGGCGATGAGCTTCGGGCTCGGCGCGGCGCTCGCGCTTCCCGTCGTCGGCAAGTCGGTCTACTATGGTATCACTTCGCGAATGGGCATCGAGAGCTACCTGAAAAGCCAGGTCTACTCAGACCCGAGCCTCGTCACCCCAGAAATCGTCCGCCACTACTACGACGTGGCGCATCAGCCCTACGCGGACCGCGCAGTGCGCGCGTTTGTCTCGGGTCGGCTGAACCTACCGGTGCGGGAGCGATTTGCGATGCTGAAACAGCCGGCGGCGGTGGTTTGGGGAGCACAGGCCAGAATCGCTGGCCCTCAGACCGCTGAGGAGTTCAGGAAGACCAACCCCGACGCCCGCATAGAAGTGATCGCCGGAGCCGCGATGCTTCCTCATGAAGAGCAATCAAACACCTGGAACCAGATCGCGCGCGAAGTGATCGCAAGCCCGTCGGCGGGAGCGACCACGCCGCCGCACCAGCACGCTCCGACCTAGCGAAACACTACAATTCGGATTGATGCGATGCCAGTCCTTGACGCGGGCAAATTCGACTGCTACAATGCCAGTGAGGGACGATCTCGGAGGCAGGCAATGCGAGAGAATTACTACGCTGTGCTTGGGGTTCACCGTGCCGCGGCAGACCTTGAGATCAAGCGCGCCTACCACAAGCTCGTCCGGGCGTGCCACCCCGACCTACACCCCGAACTGACAGACGCCGAGGAACGCCTGACGCACCTGAACGAAGCCTACCACGTGCTGCACCACCACGACTCACGCAGGGCCTACGATGCGATGATCTTTGCCGCGCTTGCCTCACAGACAACAAGAAGGGGCGGCGTGCATATCCCAAACAGCGTACTCGCACGCAGACGAGGCGGGCTCGGACCCCTTGTCGCAATGTGTGCAGTGGCGCTTGCCATTCTCTACATCGGCGCGGCCTGCAAAGAGCCGGTGCGCGCGCCCTACGAGTGGCGACACCGCTCATGGGCGCCCGAGGGCACGGTTGCAAGCTATGTGAGCCCGTCGTCTACAGAGCTTGAAGAGGCCTACAAACAGACAGCGGCCTACTGGCAGCGGGAAATGGAAACCAGACCCCAGGCACCGCTTCCCAGGTACAACCTCACTGCGACTTACCTCAAGCTCGCCGAGCTGGCATGTCAAAGAGGCGACGACGAACTCGCCTCGGGTTACCGCAAGGCGTCGCGCGACATCGTGTCAGACCTCGTTGTCACCCCTATTGACCCACAATTTGCCAAGAGCTGACCCGCGCGCGAACATCCACATAAACCTGCTGATATCATTTCTGCCAAAAATGCAGATATTTATGGAGGAATCTGTAGTCTCTGCGAAGAAGTGTTTATTCTATAGGTAGCAGGCAAGCGCGCTGCGCCACCCTCACATAACACATGTTTGAGCTTGTTCACCAGAGCAACCGGGTGTCGTTATTGTGACCATGTTGTGCTTTTGCGGTTTGGAATGTGCCCAATGGAATCTCCGGGATGAATATTGACACTATTACGGTTCGGGACAGAACCGATACAACTGGCCATGGATTGCCCGATACCGAGGAAATCGCAAGGCTACTCGCTTCCGTTGCGCGCCCGTTCGTCATTGCCAGCGACCGGGAGCTGAGCGTACTTAGGCGCGGACTCACCAAGCCGGGATGGAAACGCAGCCTCTACCTTCAAGACCCCCCTGAAGCCGAGACAAAACTAGCAGGAGCCGGACTTTTGTGCGTAGCCAACCGTTGGCTTGCCAAAGCCATACGAATTCCAGAGCGCGGTGGACAATACCACAACTTCTTCTGCGAAGACGGATCCCTCCTTGACTTCAAAGACGTGTCCGGTGACGGCTACCGTTGCCCCGAATGCGGGCGCACGTACGCGGGCGACAAATACGATACCGCCTACGGCTGGTTCAAACACTTTGACCTCGCGACGGGATGCCTCGCTCTCGGCCTTGTCTACCAGATCGACCGCGACCCCGAGTGCGCCGACAAAGCCATTGAAATTCTTCTCAAATACGCAGCGAGCTACCCCGGAACCCGCACATCGCGCAAAGAGGGCGGGATGCTCGAGCAGTCGCTTGACGAGGCCGCGTGGATCATCATGCTCGCTCAAGCCTATGACCTGGTCTACCACAGCAAGTCGATCTCCTACGCCGACAGGACCCTGATCGAAGGCCGCCTGTTCCGCGCGGCAGCTGGAGCGTTCTCGGCGCTTGATTCGGACGGGATATGGGAGGCCTACCACGCATCAGCGCTCGGGGTAATCGGCTGCGCGCTGAAGGACCCTCGGATGGTGCGAGAAGGCGCGGCGCGCGTGATCTCGCAGATGGAGTCGGAGCTTGACGAAAGCGGACTCTGGCCGGAGTCTATTCACACCCACCACTTTTTCGCACTTACGGCCTATATCCATCTCGCCGAGGCTTGCTGCAGAATAGGGATCAACCTTTTTGACGAGGACACATCTGCCGGACGACGACTCAAGGGGATGTTTCTTGCGCCAATTGCATACGCTTACCCATCGTTCCAGACGCCCGCAGCGGGGGACGGGTGGTTCAACTCCCCGCTTCCGATGGCGCTGTACGAAGTCGCTTTCCGCAGGTGGAACGACCCAGCGTTTGCCTGGGTGTTGCGCACCGGCTACGGGTTCTCAATGAACCCCGTGAACAAAGAGCAGGTGAAGCACCGCGATCTCTATACAAGGGCAAGCCTCTACGCATTTCTTTTCGGAAGAGACCTGCCGGGGCGCACCCGCACCCCAAGGCTTGAGTCAAGCGACTTCAAAGGGCCGGGGCTCGTTGCGCTGCGCGCCGATGAGGGCTCGATGATCACCTTTGACTACGGGCAAGCCAAAACTATGGCGATGGCCAGGCGCGACCAGCTGAACTTCACGTTCTACGCCAGCGACAAGCTGATGATAGCCGACTACGGTACCCCCGGCTGGGGGAGCAACGTCACCGATTACTACAAAAGCACCGCCGGACACAACACCGTGGTAGTCGACGGACGCTGCCAGCAGCCGGTCACCGCGCCGCTTGACATCGTGTTCCGCCCAGGGATTTTCATGCAGTGCGTGCAGGCACAGTCAGAGAGCGCTTACCCCGGAGTCACCCACAAGCGTCACATCATGCTCATTGGAAACTTCGCCATAGTGCTCGATGAGCTCGATAGCCCTGACGAACACGCCTTCGACTGGCTACTTCACAGCGAAGGCAGGCTCGTGGAAAGTGCGCCTGTGGTCGCACCGGCGCAGGGGGTATCCAAATACTTCAGCGATGTGCAAAGCCTGGGCGAGCATACCGACAGCCTCCTGAAGTGGGAGTTTGAGTCCTGCGGGCTTGCTGGCTGGTTTATGACAGAAACCGCGGGGAGCGTGATCACCGCTTCCGGGCTTACCGAAACGGCGGCGCGGGCATCGTCGGTCCTGGACCTGCGGCAGACGGGTCGGACGGCGCGCTACGTGTCGATCCTCTACCCCTACCGCACCGATACCCCACCGACAATTGAGCGCTTCGGCAAGTCTTTCAAGATTGTCTGCGGCGACACCGTCGACTGGGTGTATCTTTCAAAGGCCCCGGGGGAGCACGGCTCAAGTGAGATCGAGTCGGACGCGTCCCTCGCCATCGTCCGGGAGGTCGGGGGCAAGATGGCCGCCTGCGGGATCTGCCACGGCAGCTATGTGACCCTCCGCGGCGAACAGATACTCTGGGCTGCGGACAGGTTCGAGCGCGCTGAGGTGAGAATGGAAGGGCGAAACCCCGTCATCAATTACGACGGGCCGACCGGTGATTTCTTCAAGCTGAAATGCCACTCAAGGGCGATGAGGGTGAACGGACACAGAATTTCGGCATCCTGCTTTGACGGCACAGCAAGCATCCGGATCACCGGAGTCCTCGCCAAGTAGCTCGCGCGGCTTACTTCATCAACTGAGCCCGAACCGGCGGCCAGTAGCGCACCCAGGCCTTGGCCTTGATGTTCTCGACCGGAAGCTCCCCCCAGATTCGGCTGTCGTTGCTTTGATCGCGGTAGTCCCCCATCACGAAGAGCCGCCCGTCCTTGATCTTTTCCGGCCCGTAGTCACCGTGGGCGGTTTTGAGGAGATAGGGTTCAAAGATTCTATGTCCGTTGATCAGAACGCGCCCCTCGCGCACCTCGATCGTCTCACCGGGAAGGCCGATCACCCGCTTGATATAGGTGCGGCTGGGGTCAACAGGGTAGCGAAAGACGATCACGTCCCCACGCACCGGCCCCGATGCGACGTATGCGAGCTTGTTTCCGAGCACCCGTTCCCCGGTTTTCAGGTTCGGTTCCATGCATGTCCCGGATATGGCAAACCCCTGCACGGTGAAGTGGGTGATCAGAAAGAAAAGCGCCGCGGTGATAAACACAGTCTGCGCACACGACCTGATGAGCATGCCGAGGGTATAGCCCTTCTTGGGCTCCTTGGGCTCTTGGGCCAGTATGGGTTCTTCTATTGGGTGGATTTGTTCTGCAGCAGGCATGGGCACCAGTATGCGACAGTTGTCAGTCACACAAGTTGATATTGTTCTATTACTGTATATTATACTGGCAAAAGTGGGTGATGAACAAGGGGGAATTTCTTTTCATGGCCGGGACGAGGCCCGGCCACCTCGCTACTTTGGTTCAAACGTGAAACAATCTGCGTGCTCGGAGTGTATCCCAACCTCGATACCGTTTGCGGCGCAGGACATGTTCTGGTTGTACTCGCAGTTGCTGATGTGGCAGGCGCCGACCTTCCCCTGATCCGCCGGATGGCCGTGCTCGTTTGATGAGACGAAAGTGTCACACATGGGGTGGTCCGAGCCAACCTGAATCGCGTTGGCGTGGCACAGCTCCTGCTGGTTGTAGTAACACTGGTTAACGCTGCATTTCTTGACTTCGGGCATCATCATATATATCACCTCCTTGGATAGCCAATGCCGATTACCCGAAGGTGGCTCGGAGTGAAACGTGGATTGGGGGCAGCAGTGCGGAGTTCAGAGTGCCGAGAGGGACTAGCGAGATTGGGGAGATTGGTGGGCGTACGTTGGCCCGGATTTGAAATCCGGGGCCTGTTGGCAAGAGAGGGATCTGTGATCCAGATCGTGTGCGATGTGTATCACGCACGCAAAGAACAGCAAGGGAGCTTAGCTCCCGCTCAGTCGGTTGTAGCCCTTGCCCCGAACTTAAGTCCTCGTTCTTCTTTGCATTCGGGAGCAATCTCCCGAACGATCAAGATACCTATCTCTCGACAAGTAGCACAGCCAATCACCCTCCACCTATCCCCCGAATACAAAAAAGGCCGCCCCGAAGGGCGGCCCATTGGTTCTTACTTTACATCTAACCCGGGAAAGCAGTAGTGCTTCTCGGAGATCTTTCGCTTTATCCTCGCAAGCGCATTGTCGACCGATTTCGTCTTGCACTCGAGCTCACAGGCGATCTCCCGATAGCTTTTGCCTACCTGGTAACCGGCGAGCACCTGCCACTCGAAGTCTGAAAGAAGCCGCTGGAGCATGTCCTTCAGTCGGCGGTTGTCCTCACGGCGAAGGACCAGCTCTTCAGGGTCGACCGTGTCCTCGGAGACGAGGATCTCGGCCAGGTTCCACTCCGACTCGCTATCGTCGGACGGATATTCAAGTGAGACCGACGTGTTCAGCGGCGACTGCTTCTGCCTGGTCGCCGTTTTGATAGCGGTAATCACGTGGCGCTCGATACAGATCCTGGCAAACGACAGAAACGAGATGTCCTTGTCCGGGCGATAATCGATTATGGCCTGCCAGAGCCCGATCATGCCGATCTGCAGCAGGTCCTCTTTCTCAGCGCCCAGCAAGAAGTAGCTTCTTACCTTGGTGCGTACAAGGCTGCGGTACTTGTAGAGCAGATGCTCCACAGCCGACTCCTCGCCCCTCTGCGCGATCACAACGATCTGCTGATCGGAAAGATGCGTGAAATTGCTTGCATTGTTCCTGTGATCGTCGGTAAGCACCCGGCGAAGCAAATCAGGCTTACTCATCTTCGAACTGTCCTTCCAGAACCACATCCTCGCGTTCGATCTCGACGGAAGCCTTGCTGACGAGCACGGCTGCGAGTCCAAGGACGAACGCAGCGGCTGCGGTAAGCGCGACGGGATACTCGGCCAAGGTCTTCTCACCAAATTTCAGCTTGACCTTCTTGGCTCCACCCGCCTCTACAAGCTTCTGAACATCGTCCAAAAGCTCGATGCCTACCGAAAGCAGGTCACCCTGCTGCCCTTGACGGCTCTCGATATCGACAATCGCCTGTATGGCATCGCCGTCCGCGGCCTCAAGCGCCTCGCGCGCCACCGCATAGGAAACGTCCATCCGACTGCGAATTGTATCAAGTTTCTCAAGTTCAGTATTCACGGCTGCGTTCTCCTCCGGCCTGATTATAACTCAGGAGTAATGGCGTTGACAACGGGTTACACGCTCAAATGACCAAACTTAGCGAAAATACTTGCTAAAGTTTTTGTGAACGTACCCATTTGGAGGAAGGAATCTCATTGTAACAAGTCGAATAATCAGTGCATCGCGACGAATTGACACTATCTCGACCACTTTTTCTCCTCCCGTTTAGATTAGTTTCACCCTGCGGGATATCCATAACAAGGTGTTTTCAGCTATGGTAATTTACAAAATCGATCCGGACCAGATAGACCAGGAGGCGATCAAACGCGCGGCCTCGGCGCTTCGAGCGGGAAAGCTCGTGATATTCCCTACCGAGACCGTCTACGGTCTCGCCGCAAGCGCGTTTGACGCAGGGGCGGCGGCGAAGGTTTTTGCGGCCAAACGTCGAATGTTTACAGAGGCGCTACCCGTGCAGATCGGCGAGAAGCGCGACATCAAAAAGGTCGCCCGAAGCGTTCCCTCAGTGGGACAGAAGCTCGTAGACAGGTTCTTTCCGGGGCCGCTTACGCTTATAATGGAGAAACACGCCGATATCCCCGAGATCGTTGCAGCAAACGGGCCGACGATCGGCGTGCGGATGCCCAGGCACAAGGTCGCGCTGCAACTCCTGTGGGAGTTTGGCTGCCCGATCGTCGCAACGAGCGCGAACATATCCGGCGGGGTCGCACCTACCACTGCGGCGGACGCGGTCGCCCAGATCGGCGAGTCGGTCGAGATCGTCCTTGACGCAGGGCCGTGTGAGCTTGGGGAGGCCTCTACTGTGGTAGATGTGACCGTCGACCCGCCGAGAATACTGCGAGTGGGCTCGCTTGCCATAGAAGAGATAGAAAAAGTTGTAGGAAAGGTTCAAATTAGCCGATGACATCGCTTTCCAAGGTCAAGAACCGAAGTGAGCTCGCGACCATTGTTTCAGAGCTTAAGCGCGAAGGCAAACGGGTGGTCTTCACCAACGGGTGCTTCGACATCCTCCACGTCGGCCACGTGCGTTACCTCGAAGCTGCGCGCGCGCTCGGCGATGTGCTCGTCGTGGGACTGAACTCCGACGCAAGCGTCAGGCGGCTGAAGGGCCAGAGCAGACCGCTGGTATCAGAGGACGAACGCGCGGAAGTGCTCGGGGCGCTCTGGTTCGTCGACTTTGTCACGATCTTCGGCGAAGAGACCCCAATCGAGCTTATCAGAGAGCTCACGCCAAGTGTGCACGTCAAAGGCGGCGACTACAAGGAAGACGACCTCCCCGAGGCCGAGGTGGTGCGCGCGGGCGGGGGAAGAATCGCAATCATCCCCTTTGTCGAGGGCAAATCGACCACAAATCTTGTGAATAGGATAAACGAAACGTATGGCAGTTAAGAGCGCACGGCGGGTTGTAGTGATCATCCCCGCCCGAATGGCATCGACCCGGCTTCCGGGGAAACCCCTCGCAGACATCTGCGGCAAACCCATGATCCAACGCGTCTACGAGCGCGCGATGGGCGCGGCGAGGGTAAGCGAAGTGCTTGTCGCGACCCCCGACCAGAAGGTAATAGATGCAGTCGCGGGATTCGGCGGCAAGGCCGTCTACACGTCAAACGAACACCGCTCCGGCACCGACCGCCTGGCTGAGGCTTCGCAGTCGCTTTCTGACTCAGACATAGTGCTAAACGTTCAGGGCGACGAGCCCTTGATCCCGTCCGAGGCGATCGACAGCCTGATCAGCCCGCTTCTTGCCCCGGACGCCCCTGAGATGGTAAGCATGATGCGCCCGATCACCCGCGAGCAGGCCGCCGACCCGAACCTGGTAAAAGTCGTAGTCGACAGATCGAACCGAGCCCTCTACTTCTCGCGCTCGCCGATCCCCTACGTGCGAACCGAAAGCCCGGGACTCGTCACCTACGGCCACATCGGTCTCTACGGCTACTCGGTGGCCTCGCTCCGAGCATTCAGCGAGCTCGCGCCGACGCAGCTTGAGGTCGCAGAATCGCTGGAACAGCTCCGCGCGCTCGAAAACGGCTGGAACATCAAAATGATCGAAAGCGATTTTTCGCCCGTAGGAGTAGACACCGAGGAAGATTTGATCAACGTGCGAATGCTCTTGATGGGAACTAAGGACATCGATCCCGGCACTTAGCATCAAGGTGCGATGGAAGGTCCAGATGAACGAACTCTTGATAACCACAATGCCCGTCACTTGCCAGCCTTTCCGCGGAATCGGCGCGGAGGCGGACTGCTATATCTTTGACGACACCAATCGAACATGCGGCGTCGATGAGAGTGACCTCGCGCTGATCGATCGGCGCACTCGGGAGCTTAGACCGGCGATCTCAAGGCTATTTGTCGACGTCTCTTGGTTCAACCCGTCCTTTGATGGGGAGACGTTCGTCTGGGACGGGCCATACTTCGCCCACCTCCTGCGCCAACTCCGGCTACTCGATGATATCGGGACCAAGCTTAACCTCGTGCTATTCATGCCTCAGCCGCCTGCAGTGCCTGACGCCTCGCCGCTTGTGCGGGCGATGATCGGACTGTTCGAGCATCTGCGGGAGGTTGAGGGGATAGCCGGGCTTGCGTGGCTCACGCTCTACAACGAGCCCGATGGCATGTATCCCCACGATTCACCCCTTGCCAGAAGGATATTCGGACCGCAGGTCGACACGCAGCCACCCTTTGAGGATTACGTCCGAATCAACCGTGAGGCTTACAGCCTACTCAAGGAGCGCGGGCTCTACCCGGAGGTCAAGCTGGTCGTCGCCGACACCGTCTGGGGGCACCCGATCAGGGTTGAGCGGATGCGAATCTGCGCCGAGGCGTTTGCTGACCTCGACGTAGTCTACAGCTACCACAACTACTCATCGGAGGACCCGGCGCTTCTTAAGGGCAACCCCGACTTCGCCTATCCGGAGATGATTCCGACCGAAGGAGACCTGCCGGAGAGCGAGAAGTCGACTATTGGGAGCGACGGCACGGTTGAAGTCACACTCAGGGCCGCAGAACTAAGTGTCGTCGGGACTTAATATGGACGAGAGCTGAACGACGATGGCCCGGTAGATTCCTGCCGGGCCGGGTTTTGGGGACATTCGTCCCCAATCAGATATTCATCATAAAGCTCTGAGCGCTCTTCACGTCCACCTGCTTGTCGACCAGATCCTGGACCGTAGTGCCGTCGACGACCGATTCTATCGCCTGTTTCAGATTGCACCAGAAGATCGAGACGGTGCAGGATCCCTGGGAGTCGCACTTTGCGAAGTCGTCCTCGTTTACACACTGCACCGGGACTATCGGGCCAGAGAGAGCGCGGATGATTTCGCCCACTGTGGTCTGGTGCGCGGGTTTTGCCAGATCGTAACCTCCGGCGGCCCCCCTTGTGCTTCGGACGACCCCCGCGCGCCGAAGCGTCGCAAGGACCTGCTCCAAAAACTGCTCGGGGATGTGCTGACGAGCGGCAATCTCGCGGGCCTGGATCGGGGCGTGGGCCCGGTTGGTCGCAATATCAAGCACGGCGCGGATGCCGTAGTCCTCTTTGGCTGTGAAGTTCATATCTGTATTCCTAGTAACCCGACCGTATAGATCGAGTATAGTATACCCATCAAATACCCCTCGGTCAACTTTGGTGTCGGGCTAACTTGGTTATTCGGCATTGGCAAGCCTTTCGCCGAAGTATCCGCACGCGGCATTTCTGCTTTGATAGACCACAAAAATCAGGATATGTGTGCACAAGCTTGAAACTGGCGGCCCACAGTGCGATAATGTAGGGACATGACACCTAAAGCCGCTGGAAAAATTGAAAAGTCCGACCGGATCATACTTTATCACGGAGCAGACGACGCGCAGAAACGCAAAGCCGTCGAAAAGCTGACGGGTGCGCTCACCGATCCAGACTTCCGAGATTTTGACCTGGAGTCGCTCTACGGACCCGACGTGACCGCCGACAGGCTGCTGACGGCCTCGATCGTCCCGCCTATCGCCTCGGCCCGACGGGTGCTCGTCGTCTTCCAGGCAAACGAGATACCATCGAATGAGCAGCAGGCGCTTGCGACCAAGCTCGACCGCATCCCGGCATCGGCCTGCGTCATCCTCATCTGCCCAGCCCCGGAGATCAAGGACGGCAGACCCAAGAGCGGCTCAGAACTCCACAAAGAGCTGCTCCCGGTGGTCAAAAAACTTGGCAAAGTGGTCGATTTCCCGCTGATGAAAGACCAGGCGGCTATACCGACTGTTATGGAGATGGTGAAGTCGGCCGGCAAGGCGATCTCATCGACCGCAGCAGCTACACTCGTTCACAGGTCAGGGACCGACCTCGGCGTGCTCGGCTCGGAGATCGAAAAGCTCGTCAGCTACACGGGGGAGCGCAAAACGATCGTCGATGAGGACGTCGAAGAGGTGACGACCCAGACGGTGGAAGAGAAGATTTTCGCGATGATCGACGCCGTCGGAAGCAAACGCGCCTCCGATGCGCTCGGCCTTCTGCGCCCGCTCCTCTACGGGGGAGGCGGGCGAGTAGAGGGCCCCGCGCTTCGGACGCTGACGATGCTCGCTCGGCACTTTCGGATGCTCTGGCAGGCGCGAATGCTCTCGGACGCGGGGTGCAAGGTGTTTATGGCTGGGTCGATCCCGCCGCAGCTTGAAGCGATCCTCCCCAAAGACGCAAGTATCCTGAAAGAACAGAAGTGGAAGACCGATAAGATGGTCCAGCAGGCGCGCAACTTCTCGCTCCCGGAGCTTGCGGAGGCATTTGAGCGAATTGCGGGGGTTGATCTTGCGCTAAAGGGGATTGAAGGCGACGTAAACGACCCGGGGCTTGCGATGGAACTGCTGATAATCCAGCTCAGCACCAGAACAAACGCCAAAAAGGGGCGGTGAGTATTTCACCGTCCCTTAAATCGGCATTCTGCTAAAAGCCTTGCACTAGCCCGCTTTATTCATGAAGCGAATAAAGCTCTCGCTGGCAAAGCATTATTCACGCTACTCGTGAATAATGCAGGCTAGGCGCTTGCTGCGGCCTTGGCTGCTTTTTTCATTAGTCTCGACTTGCGGCGCGCTGCGGCATTCTTATGAATAATGCCTTTCTCAGCAGCCTTGTCGATCACGCTAACGGCCGTCGATACGACGGAAGCCACGTTCTCATTACCTGCCAGAATGGCAGTCTTAGCACTCTTGGTGTAAGTCTTGATTGAAGACTTCACAGCCAGGTTGCGCAGGCGATTCTCTCGCGACTTCTTGACGTCCTTTTTAACCGATTTAATGTTCGGCAACTACGTGTCACCCCCGATCTTGCAATATCTTGGTTAGATAAAAATTGTCTCAAGCCCCCCGACTGGGAAAGCCTAACCGAAACACTATATCAGGTTTTCCACAAAAAGGCAATACGCCTTGATTGTTTTGGCCCATAATGCCCCACTATTTACCCGCAAATGTTTCCCGGCTACACCCCGTGGGGTAACGAGCCATTTGGAACACCAAGTCGACAAGTGGAGGACACCAATGGCAGAAAACAACATCGACGGCAAGAAAGTGGCGATTCTTGTCGCGAACGATTTTGAGCAGGTAGAAATGGTCGAGCCGCGCAAGGCACTGCAACAGGCTGGCGCCATGACAGTGCTCGTCTCGCCCGAAAAACACATGGTACAGGGATTGAACCACATCGAAAAGGCCGACATGTTCCCTGTAGATATGGAGCTCGAACAGGCAAAGGCCTCCGATTTTGATGCGCTTCTTCTCCCCGGAGGCGCGCTAAACCCCGACCAGCTTCGCGTAAACGAGCAAGCCAGGCAGTTCGTCAGTGATTTCGACGAGTCAGGAAAACCCATCGCAGCGATATGTCATGCTCCCTGGACGCTCATTTCCGCCGGACTAGTGCGGGGGCGGACGCTTACAAGCTGGCCCTCGATTCGCGACGACGTAAAGAACGCGGGGGGCAACTGGGTGGACCAGGAGTCCGTGGTAGATGACAATTGGGTGACTAGCCGCGGCCCGCAGGATATACCCGCGTTCAACAAAAATATGATAGAACTCTTTTCTCAGGGTAGAAAGCCCGCAAAGAAAGTTTCGGCACAGTCGATCTGAGCGGAGCGGTCGAGCATATCAGACATGCCCGGCAGGCCGCAAGCAGCCGCGTGCAAGATGCGCCGCTGCTTGCGGCCTCTTAGCTTCTGGCTCGCAAGTCGCAATCGCACGCATCTGTCAACAGGACACACTTCGTCACGTTTCGCAATTAATCATTCTTTTTTATAAAAATCCGCACCCAGTCGTTGACATAGCTTACAAGCTGGTGTATACTCCAGTGGCAGAGCCGGACTGACATAATTACGTGGCGGTTGCCCCAAGGATGATAGCTGTTGAGCGGATTTATACGCCTTCGAAGCATTACGGGCAAACTTCTTGTTGCGATACTGGCGGTGTTCCTGCTTGCGATGGCATATCAGTATGCGGCATTCCTCGAGAGCTACCGCAGCAGGCAGCGGCTCACGCTCGCCTTGCAGGCGAGCGTGACTCATGCGGCAGCGGCTGCCGCTGACGACACGCTGAAAGACACCATAGTCGAGCTAACAAGCGCCTGGGCTTCAGAAGACAATCGAACACCGAAACACCGAAAAAGCGTCCTCAAAGCCCTGCTTGCTGTGCATCCGGATTGGATAAACGCTGGCCTTATCGACACCCGGGAGAAACCTGTTAGCTCCACAACCGCAAACAGTGGGAAACCCATAGATCAACACCTCGCCGGCCCCGAACTTGCGACTGAACCTACCGTATCCCCCGTTGTAACCGAAGGCAACACACGTATATTCGTGGTCAGCGCTCCGGTTTCAGCCCCGGGAAAGGACGCTGTAGTCGCTTATGCGGTGGTATCGAGTGAGGCTGTACTCACCGCCATCAAGAATACTGTGGGGCGAAATAGTGTTGTCCGGGTAGTTGACGCCAACGGTGACGCTGTCTGCGAGATCGGCCCGAAAAGTCCGGGGCGACCTGTGGCCGCAGCAAGCGCACTGGTCTCCACTCCTGAAGAGAGCGAGATGACGGTTCGGCTGAGAAGCGCCGACTGGCGGGTTGTCGCACACGACTACGGAAACGCGATCGGCGAGAGCAACCAGGAGTGGCTGCCGCGCGCGATTATAACGTCCCTTGCAGCGGCGATGCTAGCCCTTATGATGGGAAAGCACATCGCAAACCCGATCAGAAAGCTCTCGCGGGCCGCAGCGGCCGTTGCGGTGGGCGACCTCAGGCGACGGGTGGTAATCAACACCGGCGACGAGTTGCAATCCCTTGCCCAGAGTTTCAACACCATGGCCGAAAACCTGGAGCAGCACGAACGGGACCTGCGCACCAAAACCCGCGTCCAGCAGACGCTTTTCGAGCTCGCAGGAACGATCACATCAAGCCTCGACGTAACACGGGTCGCAAAGTCCATAACTGACGCCCTGAGCCAGCACTTCCACGCAACCGAGGTCGTGGTGTTCGGGCGAAACGACCTGACCGATAAACTCGAACCGGTTCCCGTCGAAGCGGGCACAGAGGTTCACGCCTCCACCTCACTTACCCGACTTGCAGAGCATGCGTTCACTTCTCCAAGCGCTCTTTCGATACCCTCTACGATCGCCTACCCCGGCGGCGTGCAGGAGTCTACTGCGGTTGCGCTGCCATTGGTGGTCGGCAACGCGCGTGTCGGAGTGCTTGCAGCGACTCTTACTCCGGGGGAGGCCTGGGATACAGAGCTAAAGAACAGGCTTGAACTGCTGGAAACGTTTGCATCGCTTGCCGGAATCGCTCTGCACAACGCCTATATCCACGGGCGCACCGAAGACTTTATGAAGATGCTGAACTCGCATCGCCGGGTTACAGAGGCAATATCCTCATCCCTTGACCTGAAACAGGTGCTTCACGCGCTCGTCAAAACCACCTGTGAGGTGATGCATGCCAAAGCATGCGCGATCCTGCTCTCGGACCAGAACGGCCAACTCGCCGTCGCCGAGGCTTTTAACCTGAGCAAAGACTTCCGCGACAAGCTGAACATCACCCCCGGAGAGCCCTGGACGGGAGTGGCATTTTCCGAGAAAAGAACGATCGTGCGCGAAGATATCTGCTCGGACGCCGACCTGCGACTGCGCGAGGAAGTTGAGATGGAGGGCCTGCGAGGGTTTATGTGCTCGCCTCTGCTTGCGGCAAACGACGCCATCGGCACGATCAATGTCTGGATGGCCGAGCCTTACACGGGTCGTGGGCTCGAGGTCCACCTACTTGCATCGATCGCAAGCCACGCAGCCGCGGTTATCGCAAACGCCAAACTCTTTGGGCGCGAGTATCAGATCGCCGAAACCCTGCAGGACACACTGAAGGGCGACGTGCCGGCGCGGATCGGCAGGCTCACTTTCGGCCACAAGTATATACCCGCACTCGACGAAGCAAGCGTGGGCGGCGACCTCTATGATGTCGTTACCCTTGCTAACGGCAAGGTCGCCCTTGTGGTCGCAGACGTCGCCGGCAAGGGGATCCGAGCCGCGGTGCATACGGCGATGGTGCGCTACATGCTCCGTGGGTTCCTATACCAGTGGCCGGACTCGCCCGCCTCCGCGCTTGACCTGCTGAACAAGGCCGCGATCAACTACTCCGACGGGCACGTGCTTGTCACTGTCTTTTGCGCGGTGATCGACCCCGAGACCGGCTGGATGACATACGCAAACGGCGGGCACCCTCCTGGGATCGTCATCGCGAGGGAGGGAAAGCAGCTGATCCACCTTTATCGCACGGGAATGCCGATCGGCGCAACGGAAGAATGCTGTTACCAGGACAGAAAGATCCGGCTGGAACCCGGTAGCTCACTTCTGTTGTACACTGACGGGGTAATAGAGGCAAAGAGGCAGGGGTCGATGCTTGGTATAGAGGGGCTTGAGGATATTTTGTTTGATAACGCGGGCTTGGGGCCGATTGAGATGGCCGAGACCGTCTGCCGAGAGACAAGTGACTATGCGCAGTGTGATCTCAAAGATGACATTGCGCTGATAGCCGCGGGTTTTGAAAAGTAGGACAGCAATACAGCCAAACGTCGGAAGGGGACGCCGATGGAAGAAGCATGTCTGGTTTCAGTGCGGGATGGAAACATCCTGAAAATCAGCGGAAACGTCGACTTTATGAGCAGCGACAAGTTTGTCGAGATGCTCGCGGGGATGATCGACGAAGAACGGGCCGTAACGATCGATCTGTCGGAAGTTGATTTGATAGATTCGCGCGGGCTTTCGGGACTTGTCGCCGCCTATATGCAGGCGCGCGACAGTGGGGTCGACATCAGGCTTTCCGGGGCAAGTGACTCGCTAAGTCACGTCCTCAGACTTTCGGGGCTGGCCCCGGTGTTTGGGCTCGCTCCGGCTGTTGTGGGAATCCCCAGGCAGTGCCCGGATCGTTCGACGCTTAGACGCCAGGAGTGGCGAATGACAGAGTCCGTCACGCTTGCCGAGCCCGAGCTTGTCGCAGTCCTTCGGGATATGGCTATCGAGGCGGCAAGGGAAACCGGCTTTGACGCCGACGCGCTCCTTGACGTGCGACTCGCCGCCGGTGAGGCGCTGGTAAACGCTCTTCGGCACGGGTCAAAAAGCCCCCGGAGCAGGATCCGACTCAGATGCATGTCGTGCCCTCTGGCGCTTGTGATAGAGGTGATGGACGAGGGCTCGGGGACTGGTTCCCAGCCCAACGGCGATGCGCCCGCTGGCTCCTGCGGCCTCGGCACCAAGCTTATCAAGGCGACAATGGACGAGGTGGAATACCCTCAGACCAAGTCGGGTTTCAGCGTGCGAATGCTAAAATGGACAGCCGAGGCAAGCGAGTTGTGAGTCTGGCGACAATGGCGGTAGTTCTTAGTCCCGTTTCTCCAAAATCTTCTCGGCGTTGGCAAGATCGGTGGGGGTGTTGACGCCCATTACCTCTTCGGGGAGGCACTCGACTGCTTCGACCGGCTTTCCCTGGGAGATCGCGACCCGCACGAGGTCGGTCAGGTTGAGCTCACCCGCGTCGTTTACCTGCATCTGGTCGATGTTCTCCCAAAGCCAGGCCGAATCAAAGGCGAGCGCGCCGCCGTTTATCTCCCGGACAGCTTTTTCTGCCGCTCCCGCGCACTTTTCTTCAACGATTCCCGTGATCCTGCCCGACTTCTCGCGCATGATGCGGCCGTAGCCGGTCGGGTCGTCGAGGACGGACGATACGAGGGTGATCGTCGCGCTCGACTCCCTGTGGCACGCGATCAGTCGGCTGATAGTCTCGGAGGTGAAGAGCGGACTGTCGCCGCACATAACGATCACCGAGCCGCCCCGGCCCAAGAGCGCTTCCCGGGCGCACGCAACGGCGTGCCCGGAGCCGAGCTGCTCGGTCTGGGTGGCGTACGTGAAGCCTTCACCCATCGCATCCCGGACAAACTCCGCGCCAAAACCGACGACGAGCGCGATATCATCTACCCCGGCTCCCCGAAGGGCGTCGACGACGTACTCGACCAGAGCCCGGCCACGAACCTGCCGGAGCACCTTGGGAAACTCAGAGGGAAGTGACTCGTCCCTCATTCTCTTGCCCCTGCCCGCAGCGAGGACTATTGCGTAATAGTTCATAAAAACCCTTGATTCTTCAGCTAAGCTCGCCTGCGAAGTAGGCGTCGTATGCGCCGAGGTCTAGGTAGCCGTTTCCACTCAGGTTAAAGAGAATCACCCGCTCGCGGCCCTCTTCTTTGGCCTTCATTGCCTCGTCGATCGCGGCTTTGATGGCGTGCGAGGACTCTGGCGCGGGGATGATACCCTCGGCGCGAGCGAAGGCAACTGCGGCGTCAAACACCTCAAGCTGGGGATAAGCGACGGCCTCCATCAGCCCTTCGTGGTAGACCTGGCTCACAAGCGGAGCCATTCCGTGGTAGCGCAGTCCTCCGGCGTGGATTCCGGGCGGGATAAAGTCGCTCCCCAGTGTGTACATCTTGAAAAGCGGGGTCATCTGCGCGGTGTCACCAAAATCGTAGCGGTACTCTCCTTCGGTAAGCGACGGACAGGACGAGGGCTCGACGGCAAGCGCACGCACATTCTTTCCGGCGATCTTGTCGGCGATAAACGGGAAGGCGATACCCGCGAGGTTGCTGCCGCCGCCCGCGCACCCGATCACGACATCGGGATACTCCCCGGCCATCTCCATCTGCTTCTTGGCTTCCTGACCGATCACGGTCTGGTGCAGGAGCACGTGGTTTGAGACGCTCCCAAGCGCGTACTTGACTCCCTCGTGGGTGACAGTGTCCTCAAGCGCCTCACTGATCGCGATCCCGAGACTGCCGGGGGTATCCGGATAGAGCGCGAGCATCTTTTTACCAAACTCGGTCGCAGGGCTCGGGCTCGGAAAGATCGTCGCGCCGAAGGTCTGCATCATCGACTTGCGATACGGCTTCTGGGTGAAGCTGACACGCACCATGTAGACGGTGCACTCCAGGCCAAAGAAGTTGCACGACATAGAAAGCGCGCAGCCCCACTGGCCCGCGCCGGTCTCGGTCGCAAGTCGCTTTACCCCTGAAATCTTGTTGTAGTAGGCCTGGGCGACGGCGGTGTTCGGCTTGTGGCTTCCGACCGGGCTCGTCCCCTCGTACTTGTAAAAAATCTTGGCCGGGGTCCCAAGCGCTCGTTCAAGCCTGGTCGCGCGAATAAGCGGTGTAGGCCGCCAGATCGCGAGCGCGTCCTGGACCTCCTCGGGGATGTCTATCCACCGCTTGGTGGAGACCTCCTGCTCGATGATCGGGTCGCAGAAAATCGCCGCAAGGTCCTCTGGTCCGGCGGGCTCGTTTGTCGCCGGGTTAAGAGGCGGGGCGGGCGGGTTCGGAAGGTCGGCAGCGATGTTGTACCACTGCCTCGGCATGTCTTCCTGCTTGAGTAAGAACTGGCGCTGCTCCATCTATATATCTCCTCGTTGATGATTAAGTGAAGTTAAGCTAGTGAAGCCATTATAACATCGGAGAACAGCAGCGGCAACAGTTGTTCGAAATTAACTCCAGGTGGGGCGGCCACCCATCGCCACTCGTCGCATCACGGCGAGCACGGCCCGGGCGACGTATGGTTTGACGCAAAAGTCGGCGGCCCCGGCGGTGAGCGCCTGGGTGACTGTGGACTGCTCGCCGTTTCCGGCACAGAGTATGATGGTCGCATCCGGGTATTTCCCCTTGATCTGGCGAATAGTCCAGACGCCGTCCCAGTCCGGCATCACGGCATCGACCATTATGATATCGGGGTTCGCCTTTTCGTAATGATCGAGCGCCTGCCTGCCACTTGAGGCCTCGGCGCAGACGGAGAACCCGTGGCTTGCCAACACGTCGCGAAGCTCCATCCTCCAGCGCATGCTGTCATCAACTATCATAATTCTTTTCGCCATCGTGAACCTCGTTTGGGGATTAGTGAAACATCCAACAGCACCGGGATTTCCCCTTATACAGTGATTATCGGCGCGTGATCAGGCTTTTCGGAGGGTGATGTGGGCGACTTCGGGCGGACAAAGGAAGCGCATCGGCACGTTGCTGATGCCGATTCCCGAGTTGGTAAATACCCGCATCTCACCTGCGTCGCGCCCGAGGATTTTTGAGAGTCGCTTTCCTTCGAACAAACCCTTCACAAGCGCCTTATACTCGTGAATATGGGGGTATACGCAGCCGATGATGGGAAGCCTTATCTGTCCGCCGTGGGTGTGGCCCGATAGCAGCAGGTCGACCCCTGCGTCAGCGGCACGTCCGGCGATACTTGGCGCGTGGGCTAGAAGAATCTTGAAGGCGTCACCCGGCACGCCCTGCATCGCGCGCTCCAGGTCAGCATGCCCGAGGAACGGGTCGTCGACTCCTGCAAGGACAATGCTCTGCCCGTCGCGCTCGAGCGTGACATGTTCGTTTGTAAGCACCCGCAGGCCCGGGTAGGTGAGATCATCGCGCCGCTCGCGGCCATAGTCGCCCTTGTGCTCGGTGTTCCCCCAAACCGCCCAAACTCCCATCTCGGGGCCGACCCGGTCGAAGAACTCACGGGCAAGGCGCGCGCCGCAGGGATTGACGGCGATGTCGCCAGTGTGGAAGAGAATATCGGCGGGGTTTTCGCGCACGAGGGTTTCCATCCGCCGCTCGCCGTCCCACCAGTGGGAGATGTGCGTGTCGGAGATGTGGAGAATCCTGAAGCCGTCAAACGCCTCCGGCAGGCGCGAATAGGCAAGCTCCATACGCGTGAGACGCACGGCGACGCGCTCATAAAACGCCCCGTAAGCGACGAGCCCCGCCGCAATCGCAGTCCCTATCAAGATCGCGCTCCGGGGAGTTTGTACCTGTGCCGTCTGATCCTGAAGATATCGGCAAATATGCGCATCCCGTCTCGAAACGGCCTCACACGGCTTGCGCTCCGGTTGGCCCAGTGCACGGGAAGCTCGGCGACTCTGTAGCCCATCTTTCGCGCGAGATAAAGCGCCTCGATGTCGAAGCTGAAGTCCTCGATCGTGGAGCGCGCGAAGACGTCCTGCGCCGCGGCGCGTGAAAAGAGTTTGTAACCGCACTGGGTGTCTTTGATCCCCGGCACAGCCCAAAGTCTGATAAACAGGTTGATCATCCGCCCGCCAAGCTCCCGGTAGCAGGGTTGGCGGACGGTTCGAACCGACCCACGCACCGCGCGCGAGCCGATAGCTACCCCGAAACCTTGGTCAAGCGCCGACATCATCGCCGGAAGCTCACTGATCGGCGTGGAGTGGTCGGCGTCGGTAAAGAGCACGCGCTCCCCCGCTGCGGCGAGCATCCCCGTGCGCACAGCGAAGCCTTTGCCCCTGTTTTGCTCGTAGGAGCACACCCGCACGCAGGGAATATCTTTGGCAAGATTGTTTGCAATATCCCGGGTGCGGTCGCGGCTGCCGTCATCGACTATGAGTATCTCCCAGGCGAGCCCGAGCCCCGCGAGATACTCCGCGATATCCCGCACGGTGCTTTCAAGCAGATATTCTTCATTGTACGCCGGCACTACGACGCTCAGATCGGGGTGTTCCATTGCTCAGTTATTATACGCGATAGGCGAGTCTGTCGTCACGTGGTCACTGCCAAACGAGTATAAAAGCAATCGGCGTTTGACCAAGATCGTTGTTTGGAGTATAATTACACCGATGGAAATATGTGTCTGGAGCCGGTATTACCGGCCCTTTTTGTTTGTGATTACGATTCGCAACCTATCTATTATGAGGTGATAATAAATTGATTTATCCATCCGCTGACGAACTGGAAAAGAGAGTCGACAGCCGTTTTACGCTTGTCATACTTGCCGCCAGAAGAGCAAAGCAACTTCGTGAAGGAGCGCCTAAGCTCCTCGACACGCCGTCGACCAACCCACTCACCATCGCGCTCGAAGAGATCGCGGCTGGCAAGGTGACCTTTGACGTGCCGTCGCACGACGAAGTGCTGTGCACATCCGTTCCGACACTTGACGGGTTTCCTGAGCTTGAGGCTGCAGAGACTGAGGCCGCGGAAATCACCGCTGAGCCTGCGCCTGTAGACGAGGCCGCAAGAGTCGCCGAGCTTCTGAGACTCCCCGACGAAGGAAACGGCCAGTCCGAAGATGAAGAGGCCGCACCTACAAGCGAGCAGATTTCCGAATTGCTGGCAATCCCTGAGGACGAAGAAGAGTCCGAAGAGAAGACCGAAGAAGAGTAAGGACGACTAAATGCCCAAGATCGTAGGCATAGACCTCGGGACGACCAACTCCGTCATCGCGGTGATGGAAGGCGGCGAACCGACGGTCATACCGACCGCTGAAGGAAGCAGGCTTTGTCCGTCAGTTGTGGGGTTCACCAAGAACGGCGAAAGACTCGTCGGCCAGCTCGCAAAACGGCAAGCGATAACCAACCCGGACCGCACGGTAGCGTCGGTCAAGCGCCATATCGGCACGAACTACAAAGTCGCGATTGACGGCAAGGACTATACGCCGCCCGAGGTTTCTGCGATGATCCTGCAGAAGCTGAAGGCTGACGCCGAAGCTTACCTCGGGGAGCCGGTCACAAAGGCGGTAGTCACCGTCCCGGCCTACTTCTCCGACAGCCAAAGGCAGGCCACCAAAGACGCGGGAGCGATCGCCGGGCTTGAGGTCGTGCGCATCATCAATGAGCCGACTGCGGCGGCGCTTGCCTACGGTATGGACAAGGAAAACGTTCACACCATTCTTGTCTGGGACCTCGGAGGAGGTACCTTTGACGTTTCGATCCTTGAGATCGGCGAAGGGGTCTTTGAGGTTCAAGCGACAAACGGCGACACGAAACTCGGCGGCGACGATTGGGACGAGCGGATCACCAACCACCTCGCCGACGAGTTCGCGCGGGCAAATGGGGTCAATCTGAGGGCCGACAAGATGGCGCTGCAGCGGCTTCGCGAAGCTGCCGAACGGGCCAAAGTCGAGCTTTCAAGCGTCGTTTCGACCAATATCAACCTGCCTTTTATATCGGTCACAAGCGACGGACCGGTGCATCTTGACCTGGACCTTACACGCGCCAAACTTGAGGATCTCACATCTGACCTGCGGGACAGAATGCTCGGGCCGACCCGGCAGGCGCTCTCGGACGCAAAGCTTGCGGCTGGTGAGATCGACCGGGTGCTTTTGGTCGGCGGCTCGACCAGGATGCCCGCGGTGCAGGAGCTTGTGCGAAGCATGTTCGGCAAAGAGCCCTACAAGGGGCTGAACCCGGACGAGGTAGTCGCGGTGGGCGCGGCGATACAGGGCGGAGTGCTCTCAGGCGAGGTCAAGGACATCGTTCTGCTCGACGTGACGCCGCTTTCGCTTGGCATTGAAACGCTGGGCGGGATATTTACGCGGCTTATCGATCGCAACACGACGATCCCGACCTCAAAGACCCAGGAGTTTACGACCGCCGCGGACAATCAGCACGAGGTGGACATCAAGGTCTTCCAGGGCGAGCGCGATATGGCCGAGGACAACAAGAGGCTCGGCAACTTCCAGCTCACAGGTATCCAGTCGGCTCCAAAGGGCATGCCGAGAGTTGAAGTCACCTTCAACGTCGACGCAAACGGCATCGTGAGCGTTTCGGCGAAGGACAAAGCGACCGGGCGCGAGCAGAGCATAACGATCACCGGCTCGAAGGGCCTGAAAAAAGAAGAGATCGACCAGATGATCCGGGACGCCGAAGTGCATGCGCGGGAGGATCACGAACTTCGAGAGTCCCGTGAGACACGCAACTTCGCGGACTCCGTAGTCTACGCCGCCGAGCAGTCGCTTGCAAGCGCAGACGGCAAGCTTCCGGCTGAAAAGGCCGAAGCGATCCGCGATGCTATAACCGAGCTAAAGGCAAAGCTCTCCAGTGACGACACCGCAGAGATCAAAACCTGCGCCGAATCACTTAGCGAGCTCGTATATAAAGCGGCGGCGGCGACAGCCGAACCCGCCGAAGAGCAGCAAACAGAAGTACAAACCGAAGTAACGGAAGAAGTATAAGGTCAGGGGCGAAGGGTCTACCACCCCAGCCCCTAATCCCTAACCCCAGATTTGGAACTATGGCAGACAAAAGAGATTACTACGAAGTCTTAGGCGTTTCACGTGAAGCGAACGCCGATGATGTAAAAAAAGCATACCGACGGCTTGCGCGCAAGCACCATCCCGACGTTAACCCCGGCAACAACGAGGCCGAGGACCAGTTCAAGGAGATCAACGAGGCCTACGAGGTGCTCTCCGACGGACAGAAGCGCGAGATGTATAACCGCTTCGGGCACGCTGGTGTAAATGGCGGCGCGGGAGCGCCCGGCGGAGGAGGCGACTACGGGTTCTCGGTCGACTTCGGCGGTTTCGGGGACATATTTGATATGTTCTTTGGCGGCGGCGCGCGTCAGACCGCTGGCGGCCGCCCTGGAGCCGAGCGGGGAAGCGACCTGCGCTACGACGTCGAGCTCAGCCTTGAAGAGGTGGCGACCGGCGTCGAGAAGAAGGTCCGCTTCAGTCGCTGGGAGTCCTGCGGCATCTGCCACGGCTCTGGCGCGGCTGAAGGAAGCAACCCGGAGACGTGTCCGACCTGTCGCGGAGCGGGACAAGTCCGCCAGCAGCAGCAGACGATCCTCGGCACACAGATCCGGGTAATGGCCTGCCCCAGGTGCCACGGCGAAGGCCGGATCGTGACCAACCCCTGCAAGGAGTGCGGCGGCGCGGGCCGGGTCAAGAAGACGGTCGAGAAGACCGTCAACATACCCGCAGGCGTCGATGATGGCAACCGCATCAGGATCACAGGCGAGGGTGAAGCCGGGATGCGCGGCGGAACTACGGGGGATTTGTATGTTTTCACACACGTCCGCCCGCATGATCGCTTTGAGCGTCGGGGCAACGACATCTGGTGCGAGATTCCCGTAACATTCGCACAGGCGGCGCTTGGCGCGACGATCACAGTGAAGACGCTCTTCGAGGACGCCGACCTCCACATCGCTGAAGGAACGCAGAACGACGAGGTCTACACTCTAAAAGAAAAGGGTATCCCCGACCCGCGCGGACGAAACAAGGGGAATCTGAACGTGATAATTCAGGTGCAAACGCCTACCAGGCTAAACGACGAGCAGCGCGAGCTTTTGAAGCAGTTCGCGGAACTTCGCGGCGAGAGCGTGGGCGCACACGAAGAAAAGGGATTTTTCGAGAGAGTAAAGGACGTGCTGGGCGGAAGATGAGATGGGCGGAGATAATCGCAACTGTAGCCGAAGAGTCTGCGGAGCTCGCGGCGAACATTTTGATCGAAGAAGGATGCGGAGGAGCCTCGATAAGCGGCCCCTCCGTTCGCGCTTCAGGGCCAGCTGAGCTTTCGGCGGACCTGCCGGTCCCCGAGGAGACGACTGTCACAAGCTACCTGCCCGTGGACGACCGGCTCGAAGCGCGCCTTGGCGCGATCCGCGACAGGATCAGGGAGCTTCCCGGCGAAGACTCCTCCGACATCACGATCAAATGGGTCGAAGACTCCGACTGGGCCGGGGCGTGGAAATCGTTTTTCAAGCCAGTGTTGATCGGAAACGTCTTTATCAAGCCGAGCTGGGAAGACGTCTCGACGGAAGCCGGCCAGGTGGTGGTCGAAATCGATCCTGGAATGGCCTTTGGCACCGGGAACCACCCGACGACCCAGCTTTGCCTTCAGTTCCTGCAGGATCATATCCGGGGCGGGGAGCGGATGCTTGATGTCGGGACGGGCTCGGCGATTCTTTCGATCGCGGCCGCCAAGCTTGGCGCTCGGGAGGTCGTAGCAACGGAGATCGACCCGATCGCAGTGGAAGCCGCGAAGAAAAACGTCGAACGAAACGGGGTTTCGGACCGGGTAAAAGTATTTGAGGCCGAAGCGCTCGACTCAGCGGGAGACGGGTTTGACCTGGTGGTCGCCAATATCACCGCGAACACGATCATCGCCCTTGCCTCGGAGCTTGGACGAGCGCCAAGAGTCGGAGGAACGCTCGTCGCCTCGGGGATCATCGAGGCTCGCGCGGATGAAGTAGTCGAACGGCTGACGGAGGAAGGTTTCGAGTTGGCGGGTAAGAATACAGATGATGACTGGGTTGTGCTTGAGATGAGCAAGAAGAGATGATGAGAAACCTTCACCGATTCATAGTCTCCCGGGAGTGCGTGGACTGCAACACGGTGCGCATCACGGGCCAGGATGCAAAGCAGATCACAAACGTCCTTAGGCTCGCCCCAGGGGACCGCATCGCCGCGGTGGACGGCAGCGGGTCGGCGATGATTGTCTCGCTTGCAGAGGTCACATCTTCGGCGGTCACTGGAACGGTCGTCGAGGTCTGCCCAATCGAGACCGAAGCGCGGGTAAAAGTGACGCTTGCGCAGTCACTTCCCAAGGGTGACAGGCTTGAGTTTATCGTCCAGAAGGGTACAGAATTAGGGGTATCGAGCTTTGAGGTGATAACAAGCTCAAGGACAATCGCTCGACCACCCGACAATAAGATAGAATCAAGACTCACAAGGTGGCGGACAATCGCGAAAGAGGCCTCCGAGCAGTCCTGCAGGGCGATCGTCCCTGCGGTTCAGGGGATAACGCCCCTTTCTCGGTTCGTCGAGCGCATAGGAGAGTTCGACCTTGCGCTTGTGCTTTGGGAGTCTGAAGAACATACCGGCGTGCGGGAAGCACTGCAGGCAAGCAGGGGTGCGACAAGCGTGCTGCTTCTTGTCGGGCCGGAAGGTGGATTTGAGGAGGACGAAGTGCGGCTGATGACGGCAAACGGAGCCCGCGCGGTTTCACTTGGGCCAAGGGTCCTTAGGTGCGAGACCGCCGCCGTTGCGGCAGCCGCTATCGTAGTATATGAGCTTGACTGATAGACACAAAAAAGAAGGTGAGCGCGTGAAAGCAACCGATGCTAGCCACAGCGGGCTGAAGGTATTTAAGGTCGCGCAGAGAATAACCGATAACCTCGCACAACTCCTTGATGTGCTGCCGCCGGACGTGCGCGCGTGCCTCGAAGCTCAGGAGGATCTCGAAGACCTGCTTGAGATCGTCCTTGACCTCGGCAGGCCCGCTGAAGCACGTTTTCCGCTGCGGGTGCTCGAGCTGTGCGATATCGCGGTCACCACCGGCGAGATTGACTACGTCGTTAGCCGCATCGGAGCCTTCGGCAAAGATAACCGTGCGGGGATCGAGCGGACGCTGCACAGAATCTCGGCGATTCGCAACCGTCAGGACCGAATCGTCGGGCTCACATGCCGAATTGGGCGCGCGGTCTACGGCACGATCGACATCATCCGCGATGTCGTCGAAAGCGGGCAGAGCATTCTGCTTCTGGGACGGCCTGGCGTCGGCAAAACGACCAAGCTCCGAGAAGTCGCCCGCGTGCTTTCCGATGAGTTCAAGAAACGCGTTGTGATCGTCGACACCTCAAACGAGATCGCAGGCGACGGGGACATCCCCCACCCCGCTATCGGGCGCGCACGACGCATGCAGGTGCCGACCCCTGAAGATCAGCACGCGGTCATGATCGAAGCGGTAGAAAACCACATGCCCGAGGTAGTCGTGATCGACGAGATCGGCACCGAGGCCGAAGCTTTCGCAAGTCGCACGATCGCCGAGCGCGGCGTTCAGCTTGTCGCAACGGCGCACGGCAACTCGCTTGAGAACCTGATGCTGAACCCGACGCTCTCGGACCTCGTCGGAGGCATCCAAACCGTCACCCTCTCGGACGAGGAGGCGCGACGACGTGGAACACAAAAGAGCGTCCTTGAGCGAAAGGCCCCGCCGACTTTTGACGTAATTATTGAGATAATCGAGGTTGACAAGCTTGCGATCCATCACGACGTGGCAAGCGTCGTTGACCGGATGCTGAGGGGCGCGCCCCCGAGGCCGGAGATCCGGGTGCGCAACCCCGAGGGTGAAGTTGAGGTGGTCCAGCCCTCGGACATCCAGGCTCGCCCTGAGGAGGCTGGCCGAAGGCTGGAGCACGAACACGCGTCTCTCGGTCCGGAGAGGCCGTTGCCGTCCATCGTCAAGATATTTCCCTACGGGGTCAGCCGAAACAGGCTTGAGCGAGCGATCCGCGAGCTTCGGGTCCCGGCTTATATCACCAAGGACTCGAACGATGCCGACGCCGTGGTCGCGCTGAAAGCCCACTACAGAAAAGAACCGGCCAAGCTCCAGGAGATCGGCTCCCGCCAGCTTCCCACCTACGTCGTGCGAAGCAACACCTACGCGCAGATCGCAAATGTGCTGCGCGAGATATTCAACCTCGACGTCGGGAACGAAGAGGAGATGGCGCTTCACGTGGCCGAAGAGGCGATCGAGCGGCTTCTCGAAAACGGCGAACCCCAGGAACTGCCGCCTGCGACCAGTTTCCTGCGTCGCCTGCAGCATCAGCTAGCCGAAAAATACCATCTGTTGTCCGAGAGCATCGGGACCGAGCCATACAGAAGAGTCAGGATCGTGAAACCTTGAGCCGGGGCCTCTTTATCACCTTTGAGGGCCCCGAAGGTTCGGGCAAGTCGACCCAGACACGCCTCCTGTCCGAGCGCCTCACCGCACTTGGGCACGAAGTGATAGCCACCTGCGAGCCCGGCGGCGACCACCTTGCCCGCGACATCCGGCAGATCCTCTTGCACTCCAAAGGCGACGTCGCCCCCGAGGCCGAGCTTCTGCTTTTCCTCGCCGCGCGCGCCCAGCACGTCCGCAAGGTGATTGTGCCTGCGACCGAACGCGGCGCGATCGTGCTCTGCGACCGCTACGCTGACTCAAGCATCGCCTACCAGGGCTACGCCCGTGGCCTCGACATCCCCACCCTTCGCCGCCTGAACGACTTTGCGACCGGGGGGCTCACTCCCGACCTGACGCTGCTCCTCGACATCCCGGTCGAACTCGGACTGGAACGCCAGCAGGACAAGAACCGCTTTGAAGCCGAAAGTGTAAGCTTCCACACGCGGGTGCGCGAAGGGTTTCTCGAGCTTGCAGGGCTGGAGCCTGCGCGGTGGGTCGTAGTGGACGCCACCGGAACGCTTGTTGAGGTCGCAGCCAAAGTGGACGAGGTTGTCCAGCAATGGATAGGCAGCAGAAACCCGGTTGTTCTCTAGCCCGCTTTATTCGCTTCACGAATAAAGCGGGCTAAGCGTGCACTAGAGCCGTACGCAGTTTTTCACAGGAGAAGAACAAATGAGAAGATTCGTAATGATGTGTTTGGTCGTTCTGTCCATGTCGAGCGTTGTTTGGGCCGCGCCGCCGGAGATTTGCAGGGTCCAGGGTGGGAATGTCAGGACCATCTGGGGAGTGGGATTCATACCAGGTCAGACTGAGGTATGGGGCTGGAATGCACCATACGACCAGGCAAAAGTCAAGGCGGCGCTTGCTGCTCCCAACTACAATGGCCGCAAACTGCTGCCCCCCGAGCCACCCAAGGATGCCGCAAAGGTCAGCATCATCGATAACGATCCCCGTGGCTTCGTTCTGGCCGTCGATTTTAATGAGCGCTACGGTGGTGCGTCCTTCTTCGACGCTATGCTGGGCCGCGACGTGATATGGGTCAAGAGCGGGGACGGATGGTCGAAACCGTGGCTCATCAGGGCTACCCAACCGTGGTTTGTCTATCCCGAAATTGCCAACCCCGGCCAGAGAATCAGGGTGTTCGGTCGCAACATGTCGACCGGTTTGGAGACCAACCTATCCTACGCGGGCGCAGACCGCACTAAGTTCCTCGTTGCCATCAAACCCAAGTCGGGGGGGCAGCCGATCTTCCTTGGCGATATCTGGGGCGGGCGAATGTACCAGCACGGATCTACGATCTACGAGGCATCCGCTGTGCTGCCAGCTGGCCTCCGGGCCGGAGAATACCAACTATATGTCCACAACGGATGCGGCGGCGAAGCTGGATGGGGCGGACCTATGGACTTCACAGTGAAGCCCAAGCCGAGGCCCGTCACCAACATCCGCGACGTCAAGAGCTTCGGCGCAAAGGGCAACGGGCTGAGCGACGACACCGCCGCAATCAAGTCGGCAATCGCCGGGGCTGCGAACTCCGCGCCAGCGATCATCTATTTCCCGCCGGGACGTTACGCGATCAGCCGAACCATCCTCCTGCCTTCCAACATAACACTGCAGGGCGCGGGAATGAACAACAGCATTATCATCGTGCATCCCAAAAGACCGCTGAGCTTCGACATTCCGGCAGGTGCGACGAAGATGCGCCTGGATTGGCTGGACAACCGCATGGCGAAGGGCCATGCCGCACCGATGATTGTGATGGAGAGCAACAGCGAACTCCTTGACCTCGGATTTGTGGACGGTCCCGGTACGCAGATTGCAGCCTATGTCGGTCACGACAACTGTCATATCGAGCGTTGTCGCTTCAATACGTCGAGCGTCAATGATGCTTTCTCGGACGGCGCGAGCTCAGTACTGGTCGAATGGGGGTCCTATGGGTTCGTGATGAAAGACTGTGAGGTGGAATCGGCCAACGGATGCCTGACTCTGCGCCACGGTCCACACGTGCAGGCCTATATCGGGGGAAACAAGTTCCACGCCACCCGTCAGGGGCTCCCTACCGCAAACTTCGGGGTCAGAGCCGTCAATCGGTCGATCATCGAAGACAACACGTCAAACGACGCACAGCGGAACTTTGGAGGCTCGACAGGCCGCGCGAGCATGTATCACACGATTATCCAGGGCAACTCTTGGTTCAACAATATCGCCCGAAGGCATAACGGCGGAGAGAATATGTACGAGTCCGGGGATTCTATGTGGCATGGCAAGGTGCTGAAGGCGACTGCCAACACGCTGACCGTCGATGGAACGCCCTTTGCTGCGACACAGGCTCAGATCGACAGTCATCCCTGGAATACCGCGGACGGGACATTCGTAATGATCCTCGACGGACGTGGCCTGGGCCAGTATCGCGAAGTCGTCTCATTCACGCCGAACACTCTCACACTGGCGCAGCCCTGGGAAATCACCCCCGACAGCAGCACGTATTTCTGCGTCGGCAAGTCCTCGGTAGAGACAATGTGGATCGACAATACCGAGGAGCACACCGCCAACTGGACGGGACTGTGGGGCAATTGCTGGGGCAACGTGATCGACGGTCACATCCTAAGAGACGGCGAAGGCATCTACCTCTGGGCATTTGAGACCAACAACCCGACCCCCGTGGCATTCAACGATGTCATCGGCTCCGAGTTGATCACGCGCGCTCAGATCAGGCTTTTCGGTCCGCTGGTGTTCGGGAATACCGTGCGCTCGACGGAGATCACTGGTTTCCGCTACGGGCCGAGCTTTCACGGGTCCATGGGCTGGGCGAACGACTTCGATGCTAAGGCCCGTTATGCCATCGACTTCGGCGACTCGAAGAACACTATTAAGACGCTTCCCTCGACCGCCCCGCTCAAGGACTGGAACGTGATCGAGAACGTCAATATCTACGACGGACCGCTGGGCATCTACGTGTCCCCCGACGCGAACCATAACATCCTGAAGCATACGATCATAGACGTGGACGGAGAGAAAATCGTGGACAAGTCGGCGACTACTGTAGTTAGAGACAACTGAAGATGCAAAAGTAGGCACTGACAAGGATTGATAGGCGGTCTTTAGCTGCGGGAACTCTGGCTGAGGAGGTTTGAGAGATCAAACTCAGGCGGCGTTCTCGCAGCATATCAGGCATATCAAACCGTATTGCGGTTAGTCTGCCGACGACTCCACAATCCACCTGCCAACTGTTTCACAAACGTCGAGCTTCATTTCGAGGTTCTGCCTGCGCGCGGGGATCATATCGATCATGTCCATCCCACAGGTGTGCAGAATCTTCTCCAGACTGACGCAGCAGGTCGGCGCGCCTCCGCCCCCGCCGCCTGCTACACAGATTCCGACCGCGCGCTTGCCCTGCAGTCCCTTTTCGCCGTTTTCGTGCCAGCAGATGCGGCGCAGACGGTCGAGAAACGACTTCAGGCTCTCTGAGAGATCGCTCCAGTAGACGGGAGTGGCGAATGCGACTGCGTCGGCGTCGATAATTTTCGCGACGAGCATCGAAAAGTCGTCCTGGGCCACGCAGCGGCCCTCCTTGATGCAAAGTCCCCACCCCGAGTCCTCACACTGACGGCAGTGTTGGATGTCGAGCTTGGGGAGATAGAAAACTTCGGACTGTGCGCCGGCGGCTTCAGCGCCTCGCACAAACGCCGAAGCGGCCCGTGCGGTCTGACCATCGGCGTTGCGGCTACCTGATATGACAACGAGTTTCATCGAATTGCTCCTTGAGATTGTGTTGACCCGCCTGTGGACTCATGCTATAATAGCACAGTCGCCAATGATGCGGGAGTAGCTCAGTTGGTAGAGCGCTAGCCTTCCAAGCTGGATGTCGCCGGTTCGAGCCCGGTCTCCCGCTCCATTTTTTTGTACCCCACACAAAACATAGGGACGAACCACTTGAATCGTCCCTATCAACGACTCATACTGTCCGACCTTCGCCCAAAGCCACCTGATATGGACGTCCACCGTGCGCGCGCCGCCGAAGTAGTCGTAGCCCCACACGCGGGTCATCGTATTGCTGCAGACCATAATCCAATGGCAATCCAAATGGAAGTGTGCTGTGAGATACCTCCTGTATTATAAACCCTGGTAGTGAATATACCGGGCAAGCTCTCACCTTAGAAGAGCAGGAACGCGCGAAACAGGAGGAAATTGATGCGCAAGTCAACAAAACTTATCTCATTTGCAGTTGCCACAGTAATTGCAGCCAGCGTCGCCGCCAATGCGGAGGCGTTCAAGTTCGGCGTTATGTCGGACACCCAGTGGAAGGCCAACCTCGACGGACAGAACCCGAGCACCGTTGCGGTCGGGATTATCAACCAGGTGAACACCCAGTTCATCAACCAGGGCGTAAAGTTCGTCGTGCAGGTCGGTGACCTCTGCGACAGCGAAGGCTCCAACAACGCGGGACTCCAGACCAGGCTGGGGGCCACTTCCGCCCTGACCACCGCAGGCATCTCGTTCTATGGCCTTCGCGGCAACCACGAAAGCAGCACAGGCGCCCAGACCTTCTTCAAGAACAACTACATCCCGTCAACCAACTCTGAGCGGACCGTCGCACTGGCCCCCGACGCCACCAGCTACTCAGTGAACTACAACAACACCAAGATCGTGCTGCTCGACTACGCTCTGGCCGGCAACACCACAGCCCTCAACATCGCGACCCCCTGGATGAACAGCCAGCTCGCAGCTGACGATCACGATGTCTCGTTCGTCTTTGGTCACAAGAGCCTCGTCGGCAGAAACCACAAAGACAGCATGTTCGGCAGCGGCGATGAGTCCAACCCGACTCAGCAGAACGCGTTCTACTCAAGCCTTCAGGCCAACAACGCGATGTACATCTCCGGCCACGACCACATGCACGATCTCTCCCGGATCAACAGCCCTGATGGTCAGAGCACCGTCTCGCAGCTGATCTGCGCGTCGGACAGCTACAAGTTCTACACTCCCGTATCGACCCTCACCAGCCGCTACACCAACATCCAGAACGAGCTGTACTCAGTCGGTTACTACATCTTCACCGTCGACGGTGAGATGGTGACCGTCGATTTCTACCACGCCGACCCCAACCCCGCTACTCCGGGACTCGAGGACTTGGATCTGACAGTCACCCCGAACCTCACCTTCAGCAAGGCAAGCACCTGGAACTACCAGGGCAACCCCGTTCCCGAGCCTTCGAGCGTTCTCACGATGCTCTCCGGCGTTGTCGGCCTGGCAGGCCTGGCAACCCGCAGAAAGCGCTAACCTGCATTATTCACGAGAAGCGTGAATAATGCTCTCTTAGCAAGAGCTTTATTCGCTTCACGAATAAAGCGGGCTAATCTGAGGCTTTAGCGCCCCAGTTTATATAGGACAAGCCCCCGGGGAGAAGTATTTCCCCGGGGGCTTGTTGCTTTTCCAGTTCATAGAGACGGACTTACTGGCTCTCTTCGGTAAATCGGTACCCCACGCTTCGCACAGTCTCGATCAGCGACTCATACTGCCCGAGCTTCGCCCGTAGCCGCCTGATATGGACGTCCACCGTGCGTGCGCCGCCGAAGTAGTCATAGCCCCACACGCGGTTCAAAAGCGCCTCACGTGTGAATACGCGGCCACGGTGGGTGATCAGAAAGCGCAGCAGCTCAAACTCCTTGTAGGTGAGGTCCAGTGCCTCGTGTCCGATGCGGGCCTTGTAGTTGTCGATGTCGACCTCAAGGCGGCCGAGACGGATCACGTTGCCGCCGTCGCTTGTCTGAGTGCGCTGGAGCCTGGTGAGGACGCGCACGGTGAGCTCCGAAACAGTGAAGGTCTCCAGCACGAAGTCATCCACCTGGGGAAGCGGCGGAGAAAGAAGGACGCTTGTGGGGATGATCCCGATCAGCGGGACCTCCTCAAGCCCGGGGTGCTCGCGAATCGCACGAAGCAGGGGCTCAATAGGCGTGCCATCGCGCGCGTCGATGATCACAGCGTCGGAACCACCCTTGGCCATAGCTTCATCAATGGGCTCAAGGTTGCTCCCGACGACCGCCGACACAATGTTTACCCCCGCGAGGCTTCCTCCCAGGGGTACAGCAAGACGCTGGTCATCAGTAACTATTAGTACTCGATACATCAACCATTGCAAAGAGCCGTCGGTTTCGACGCGTGAACTACGCTGTCCTACAGCGCTCCGTCCTAAGCACTTAGCACTCCTATAGAATGGGCAGATATTCCTCCAGCTCATAGCTTGTGACCTGAGCCTTGAACTTCGCCCACTCGACCTTTTTGTTTTCGATCAGTTTTTCAAATACGTGGTCGCCGAGCGTTCGCCGAAGAAGATCGCTCCCCTCAGCCGCCTTGATCGCCTCATACAGATCTTCAGGCAAGGGTTTGATCCCCATCCGCTCGCGCTCTGCCTCGGGAAGCTCGTAGATGTTGCCCTCATACGGCTCCTGAAGCTCGTAATTTCTCTCAATGCCCTCAAGCCCAGCCGCAAGTATCACAGCAAACGCCAGATACGGGTTGCAGGCAGGGTCAGGCGAACGCAGCTCGACGCGCGTGGCCTCCTCGACACCCGGACGATACCCCGGTATACGGATCAGGTCCGAACGGTTGCGCATCGCCCAGGACACATACACCGGCGCCTCATACCCCGGCACGAGCCGCTTGTAGGAGTTCACCCACTGGTTGAGCACGAGCGTAATCTCCGGCACGTGCGCCATCAGCCCAGCGATGTACTTCTTGCCAACGTCCGAGAGGTGAAACTTGTCTTCTCTATTGTAAAACGCGTTTCGCTCACCCTGGAACAGCGACTGATGCACGTGCATTCCGCTGCCATTTTTCCCGGTTATCGGCTTGGGCATAAACGTCGCGTACACCCCGTGTTTCATCGCGACCTCTTTTACGACCAGTCGATAGGTCATCGTGTTGTCGGCCATAGAAAGCGCGTCGGCGTAGCGCAGGTCTATCTCGTGCTGGCTCGGCGCGGCCTCGTGGTGGCTGAACTCCACCGGGATGCCCATCGCCTCAAGCACAAGTATCGTGTCCTTGCGCATGTCGGTTGCGGCGTCAAGAGGAGTGAGATCGAAATATCCTCCCACGTCCAGCACCTCAGGAGTGCCGCTTGAGTTCTTGAAGTAGAAATACTCAAGCTCAGGCCCGACGTAGAAGGTGTACCCCATCTCAGCCGCCCGTATAAGCTGCTGCTTCAGCACCCACCGCGGGTCACCCTCATAGGGCCGCCCATCCGGGTACTCGATATTGCAGAACATCCGCCCAACGTTGCCGCCAGCGCCCGACCGCCAGGGCAAGAGCGTGAACGTGTTCGGATCCGGCTTGGCGATCATATCGCTTTCATAGATCCTCGCAAAGCCCTCGATGGCGGAACCATCGAACCCCATGCCTTCCTCGAGTGCGCCCTCGAGCTCGGCCACGGTTATCGAAAAACTCTTCAGGAATCCCAGAATATCCGTAAACCACAAACGGACAAACTTAACGTTCTGGTCATTGGCAGCCTTCAGGACATACTCACTGTCTTTCACAGCGCGACCTCCCTCATCCTAGTGCACGCTTAACCTGGAACTTATTCTTTGCCGAAGCCGAAGAATCAGGCTAATCCGGTACTAGTGCAACGTTTAATTATATACGTTCTAACGCGTTTGTGGCAATAACTCAGCGTTGTAGCCTGCCAGAGCCTCACAAATCGCATCCTGCACCCTGGTCGCATCAGAGTTTGGACAGAGGTGACCGTTCATCATAATGGAAAAAGCCAAAGGATCACCCGATTTTGTCGTAACGTACCCCGATAGACAGCTCACGCGGCTGACATACCCGGTTTTGGCTCGAACGTTTCCGGCGGCAGCGGTCCCTTTCATCCGGTTGCGCAGCGTGCCATCGACCCCGGCAATTGGAAGGGCGTCGATGAACACCCGCCCGTTTTTGTGGCCCCACATATACTTAAGCAGCAGAACAAGGTTTTGCGGTGTTGTATAGTCTCTGCGAGAGAGTCCCGAGCCGTCTGCGATCGATACCGCGCCCGGATCCATCCCAGAGCGCTTGATGAACTCGATTTCAGCCGCCTGCGCGGTCTCAGCCGTACCAACCCCAGATGTCGCGGCACCAAGCGACTTGAAGAGCACCTCAGCGATCAGATTGTCGCTTGGCTTGAGCAGCTTGGAAAGAATCACCGAAAGCGGAGGGGACAGATGCTCCGCCGCCGGAGTCGAACCTAGAGAAAGCTTGCGAGTGAACGTCCGCCCTGCTACCTTAACCCCAGAGGCCTCAAGCGCCGAACGAAACTCGGTTGCAGCGTATAGTGCCGGGTCAACCACCGAGATCCTCTCAATCGGACCTTTCACCTGCAAGCCAACCGGAACATTCCCGGTCACCCGAATCACATTTCTGCCGTGCACCCGACTGACGGAGATCGAGTCTTCCCCGGACAGGGCCGTAACCGCAGTGTTCTCCACCCGAACAAACGAGGTCGGCGGATCGATCCGCACCCGCGCCGACTCCCCTGCCCCAGCTCCCGGCGACACGTAGACGTCGACCGCGTTGCCATCCAGACAGAGCGCGCTGATCTCCGCCGAGTAGTAATAGGGCTCATCGCTCCAGGCCCACCCCAGGCCAAGGCGCACATCGTCAAAGAGCGTGTCGTCACCTACAACCGCTCCAGTTACGCTGCGAACCCCCTTTGCCGCCACCGCCCGCGCAAGCTCCAAGAGGTCGGCGCGGCTAAACAAGGGGTCCCCGCCCCCAACAAGCACGATGTCGCCTGATAGCGCACCGTTAGACCCAACGTTTCCCGTGAAACAGACCCGGGTGAGCAGTCTGTGTTCCGGCCCGAACCGGTCAAGAGCCGCCGCAGATACCAATAGCTTGAAGTTCGACGCCGGGACAAGCGCGAGGTCGGCGTTTCGCTCATAGAGCACCCGTCCGGTTGAAAGCGATTGAACGATCACCCCCTGTGTGCCATGCACAAGCGCAGGGCTCGCAAGTAGCCGGTCGATCCTGCTAGAAAGATTCGCGTCGGCCTGGGCGACGCTCGTCACCGTGAGCGCCAACAGTAGCATCAGATGCCTATTCAACAGTTTCATATCTGTTTATACGCCCAAATCCCTGCTATAATCAAGCCACTATGAGTAGAATTGTTGGAATTTCTTCCCGACACGTCCAAATGCCGCTTAAAGAGCCGTTTGAGACGGCAAAGCGGCGGGCGAACGTGTCGAACACGGTGTATGTCGAGCTTGTCATTGAGGGTGGAATATTGGGCTTTGGCGCATCGACTCCTCTTGCGTATGTGACCGGAGAAACGGTGCAGTCGGTCGCCGCCGACGTCGAGCGCGCCGCTCAGGCGATTGTCGGGCAGGACGTTTCGGCGTTCCTGACTCTTGGAGCCCGACTCGCTGAAGCGCTGCCAGCTTCCCCAAGCGCCAGAGCCGGCGTCGAGATGGCGATCATCGACGCGGCCGGAAAGCTGGCAGGCAAACCGTCCTATGTTCTCCTGGGCGGCACGTCTCGGAGCATCGAGACCGATCTGACAATCCCCGTAGTCCCTCCTGCCCACGCAGTGGAACTCACGCGACACGCCGGGGCGCTTGGATTTCGAAGGTTCAAGGTCAAGGTGAGCGGCACGGACCCGGATCAGGATATTGCTCGGGCAGTGGCTATCACCGAGGCGGTGCCGGGCTCGTGCCTGATCGTGGACGCAAACCAGGGGTTCGCCCCGCGCGACGCTGTCGACTTTATGGAGAGGCTAGTAGCCTGGGGGGTGGAGGTAGTGCTTTTCGAGCAGCCGGTCGATGCAGGGGACATCGACGGGCTTGTGTACGTCACTGAGAGGCTGCAGGTGCCTGTTTTCGCCGACGAAAGCGCGCAGACTCCCGAGGATGTGATCCGTCTTGCCGAACGCCGGGCGGTTCGCGGGATAAACGTAAAGATTATGAAGTCCGGAGTCTTTGGCGCACTTGAGATCGCAAGGATCTGCGCTCAATATGGGCTTGATCTGATGCTCGGATGTATGATCGAGCCGCGTGTTGGGATAGCCGCAGCCCTTCAAGTCGCGTGCGCCGCTTCTGGATTCAGGCATTTTGATCTCGACGGAGACCTGCTTCTAGCCGACTCCGGCAGTGGAGGATTCCACCGCGCCGGCGCAATGCTCCGCCCCACTGAGTCGTCCGGCCTGGGGCTCTAGCCCGCTTTATTCGTAAAGCGAATAAAGCTCTCGCTAGTGCCTCGTCGCATTCCAAAACAAAAACAGCCCCGCGAAGCTAAGTTTTCGCGGGGCCGAGGATTAGTTTCAGTTTACGGAGTGACCGCGATCGTTCGCGCATCACCGTCAGGAGCGTTCCAATATACTTTTCTGCTATCCACCCATGCAGGATCGATCGTGGTAGGCATCTTTGCTGTCGATATGGTCTTGGTGTGTCCATCGACAAAAAGCATGTTCGATCCCGCCTGGTGAACTTTCGGTTTCGCGGGAGTGCCATCCGCTGACGCGCCAATATTGTCTTCAGATGTTAGGAAGACGTCTTGAGGCACACCGCCAGCGGTAGTGGGTTTGCCGAACGCGGCAGAACCAACCAGCCTGTAAGTTTCACGAAGCATTAGCGTGTTACCGGGATACTTAACGCTTGCGTCTGGCATTTCCAACAGGTTGAAGTTCAGCGCGTAGGTAACCGTAGCGGTAAGCGGTCCAGGAGCAAGCAAATTGGGCCGAGACACATTTGCAGTGGATTCATAAGCAAATCCGCTCACGTCCGTGGATGCGCTTGGGCACTTCCAAATCGACTGGGCGTCACCTTGTTCAGCCAGCTTGTCAACATATGACTGCAACGCCTCCACCCAGTTGATACCACCATCGAATCTAGGCTCTGGGTTCATTGTGCCAGTGGTATCCGTTGGTGATAGCGCAACGTGGCTGCAGATTCCGTCGATGCCTATAGTTGCAGGTACCAGGATTCTTCCTGGGAGGGACCAGCCACGATTCGTGGGATACATGTCTTCCCAGTCGGTCTGATAGCTTTTCATAGCCTTGCCGATCTGGTTCATGTTCTGAATGCAGCTAGTGTTGCGGGCGGCTTCTCTAGCCTTTGCAAAAACTGGGAAGAGAATCGCAGCAAGAATTGCGATGATCGCGATAACGACCAACAGCTCAATAAGTGTAAAACCTTTTTGTCGCTTCATTTCAAGAGCCTCCTTGTCATTGTGATTGTACAATACCAGAGTCGGGAGTGTCAATTGTTGAGATAGATCATCCTCCTCTAAATTCCAAAATTACGATCACCTACGCCTGTTCCGAACCAAATCCATAGTTTTCCAAGGATAGAATCACTCCGTAGGACACGAGCAAACATGGCACACCTCGCAATGCCTTTCCTGCAGTGCCAAGTTCCCAGCCACATCCCTGCAGATCCTTTGAGCAACAATATAGAAATGTCGCGCCACAGCATTGCAGGGTGCGCGGCACTGGGATACTAAAGGATGGTCGCTCGGGCGCATCTCACGGAACCTCAACTCGTGCTACGAATACCAAACACATCTAAATCCACCCTATCACACTCGCACACACTCCAGCTACCCCATAATTGTCACCCTGATGCCGATATAACTGTCAGTCCCACCAGACACTTCCCGCAAGACGCAGAATGGCAACTGTTCACTACCAGTAGTCCGCACACATTGGGGGCTAGTTAATGTATCACCACAACTGACCGACGCTAACAGCCATTGTTTAGGATGCAGATTTCGGACATGACTCCACAATCCTAGCCCGCTTTATTCGTGAAGCGAATAAAGCTCTCGCTAGCAAAGCATTATTCACGCTCCTCGTGAATAATGCAGGCTAACGTTGTTTTTACTGTTGAAGCACGCTGCTGCCTTGCCAGAACCACTCTGAGAACTGCTGCCGAGTGATCCACACGTCACATTGTCGCCAAAAGCATGATTGACTATATTAATCGAGCTCCCAACAGCCTGCAGGCTCCCAATCATCCCGTAGCGGCCCGCCAACGCGGACGGTGCACAGCAAATGCCACTTGGCTATTTGCAAAGTCACATCAGCGCATCCCCGACCGTGTGTTTGCTCGTTACGCACACGGAACTCGAGGTATCCATCCGCTCGCGGTTTCCCCAACCTGATTGTAGTCCGACGTTGTCTCCGCTGGTCGTCTATAAGTATACATATTGTCGAGACATGTATTAGACAGGGGTTGTGCTCGATATGTTCGCATAAAAGAGGAAATATTCTGAAGGATTTGATTCACAAGGACACCAAGCCACCACTAGCGGTCAGATGGGGCATCCACAGCCTCTACACCAGCATCCTTTATCGCTGCCTCCGCCTCTCGCGTGGCAGCCTGGTTCGCAAAAGGCCCGACAGACACATTGAATCGTGGTTTATCCGCCCTGCCACGCTGAGTCACCGTCACTTTGTAACCCAACCTAGCGATCGACTGTCCAACACTGTCCGCTTGAGACTCCTGTGAGTAGCTGCCAACCCGTAGCACATAACCCTTGCCCATTGAGTTGGTGGAATCGGCAGCAGTGGACGGTTCATCGAGACGTGGTGTGGCATGGGCCCAGGCATCATTGTCGGCTCTAACGCGAAGAGACTGAGAATGTACCCGCGGCTTGGAGCTTTCAGACGTCACAACCTCGCGTTCCAGCGCACGACTTCGCAACAACTGATGAGTCGGTAACGATTGCGCTAGATTAATATGAGGTGTCGCACTGTCGACGCTAGTGACTCTGACCGTGGATGCTCGGCTAAGTAGAGGTCCAACTAAGAACCTTCCACCGACATACGCGAAACACGTGGCCAAAATGATCACAAGCACAAGCGACTTACGCCTAATTGCACACTGCCGCATCGTCTCCCCTTATTAGTCCGCACCAAGCAACGTGAGCAACCGCGTCAGATCGTCCTCGTTGTAGTATTCAATCACTATCCTACCCCTGTCCTTGCCAGCACTGATCGTTACGCGCGTCCCAAACAGCCGCCTGAGATGCTCCTCAACGGCATCCAGATTGGGATCACGAGGCAGTGCCGACTCTACGGGCGCAGACAATGTTTCACGTGAAACATTCCCGACCGGGGTTTCACGGCACAGCTTCTCTGTTTCCCGCACAGATAACTTGCCGGCGACCACGCGACGCCACACGTCCATCTGTCGATCCAGCTCTCCGATACCCAGAATAGCTCGGGCGTGACCTTCCGTGATTTCTCCGGCAAGCAAGCTCTGTTGAATTCCGTCCGGCAGATTCAGGAGCCTAAGCGTATTTGCGATACTCGGACGACTCTTACCCAGCCGAAATGCAATCTCATCCTGGGTCAAGCCGAATTCGTCAACCAGTTTCTTGTATGCTACCGCACTGTCCAGACACCCGATGTCCTCACGTTGCAAGTTCTCGATCAACGCCACTTCCAGGCTCTGCTCGTCCGTGAACTCCTTGACGACCGCCGGTATGCGCGACAGGCCGGACTGCGTAGCCGCACGCAGTCTGCGTTCACCAGCAACAAGTTCATAGCGATCAACACCAGACGTACGTACGACAATGGGCTGCAAAATACCGTGAAGCCGCACAGAGCGAACCAATTCCTGGAACTTCTCATCGTTTATGCTCTTGCGCGGCTGGTATCTGTTAAACTCTATACGATCTATAGGGATCTCCATCGGAGCCCGCTCTTCCCGGTCAGCGCCAGGGATAAGCGCTCCGAGGCCCCTACCTAGCCCTCTCTTTTCCAAATGCTACCACCTCAGCAGAGAACCTCTTATAGGCCTCCGCACCTTTCGACTTGGGATCATAAGCGATAATCGGCAAACCATGGCTCGGCGCCTCCGAAAGACGAACGTTTCGCGGAACAAGAATCTCGGACACTTGATCAGGAAAGAAAACCTGAACCTCTTTGACAACCTGCTGAGAAAGGTTCGTCCGATAATCGTACATCGTCAGCAGGACTTTCGCAATTTCAAGCGCCGGGTTCAGATGCTGGCGAACCAGTTCCACGGTCCGCAGAAGCTGACTGATTCCCTCAAGAGCATAATACTCGCACTGAATCGGCATAATCACATAATCAGCAGCGGTGAGCACGTTGATGGTGATCAGGCCAAGGGACGGCGGACAATCAATGATGATCAGTGAGTACTTATCCTTCACACTGGCAAGCGCATTCTTGAGCTTCATCTCCCGTGACATCATAGACATAAGCTCTATGTCAGCACCTGCAAGATCGAGACGAGCCGGGACAAGGTCGAGATTAGGGGTATCGGTCTTCACAACGACATTCTCGATAGACTCGTCATTGATCAATACATCGTACACGCACGCACGAAGACTCGACTTCACAACACCTACCCCGCTTGTCGCATTGCCCTGCGGGTCGGTATCTACGAGCAAAACCCTCTCACCTTCCGCAGCGGCACACGCGGCAAGGTTCACGGAAGTCGTCGTCTTGCCGACCCCACCCTTCTGGTTAACTACAGCAAACGTAAAACCCATCAATCGCTCTCCACGCACATACGAGTAACTACTATCTTCGCCACAAGCACAGCCCAATCCTCCAACACGGTACACATGAAAAGAGAGGCCAACTTACCGGCCTCTCAAAATCTCCAGTTCAAGGACGCAGACTCTGCTACCTGATACGGTCGGCCGCCCTTCGCCTAAGCATCATATCGGCCACTTCTTCGCCGCTTATCTTGTATTCACCACTATTGATGCGCCTGCGCAGGTCCTCGACAACACTCTCTCGGACATCGGGCACCGAGGCAAGCGCCTCCTCTGCCACGCGAATACCCTGCTCCAGTGGCGTAAGGTGCGAATAATCCGCAGGAGCCGCCGAACCCTTCCGGGGCATCTTCTCCGGAAGAATCCGCTCCTTGATCATATCGTCGTTCGAAGCCGCAGCGCGTCCACACTCGTTGATAGAAATCTTCATCGTCTCTGCTCCTGACCCCGACTCCCCGGCCACCATGCAAAAAAGGCAAACCATCGAATCAGGAAGAACGGCGGCCTGGCCAGCATCTCTCGCATATATGCGGGAGGAAGCCCCTGCGGCTTTGCGTCCCCTTCTTTCGAAGAGTTTGCCTTTATCGGATTACATGTTGTCTACATCCCGATTATCGGCCACTGCCACAAGCTTCTTTAGGCCATTTGCGAAAAAACTTTACTAATATTTTCTCGCGCCCACAAGACGAGTTTACCACTACATTTACCAGGTGTCAACGAGAGGCTCGATTACGGATCAATCGCAAAGGTCACCGTAAGACTCGCTCTTACCTGCACCTGCTGAGGCGATATGGGAGTACTCGCCTTGGCAGACTCCGCGCTAAGCACGTAAGGAATCACAACGGGAGTTCCCGACTCGTTCACATCAGTCAACCGCCCGAGGCTCACCCCAAACGCAGTGGCGATGGTCGCCGCTTTACTCTTTGCATCCTGAGCCGCCAGTGCAAGCGCTTTGGCACGGAACGTCGACTCATCCCGAACAGAGAACGACACGTCCTGCACTACATTTGCCCCAGCCGCAGAAGTGGCATCTACTAACGTTCCAACACGGGTCAGATCCCTTACAGTCACCCTAACCATGTTTGTCGCCTCATAACCTACAAGTCTCTGTGGTGAGTTTTGAGGATACTCATACACGGGCTGAAGAGAATACTGCACTGTTTCGATGTCTGCCTTCCCGATGCCCCCACGTTTCAGCGCCTCCATAACCCGGTTCATAGCGCCCGCGTTGTCCCGCACTGCCTCAGCAGCAGTCTTCACGCGCGATCTGACACCAAGTGTCACATAAGCAATATCCGGAGCAGCGCTAACCTCAGCCGTGCCACTCACCGAGATGCCGTGGATCATGTCCATAACGGCTCGCCCGTCTACCTGGGCCACAGCCAACCGCCCACAAACCAGCACAAAGACCAAAACCGCAACAAAAGAAACTCTTCGCATAGCTCTACCTCCAACTGATTATAAACAGCTCAGATACACTATACCCAGGAGGCAGATGCACCAGACATACCGCACATATGTTCGATCGCCAAGCAGTAGACATTTAAGAGATAGCGCCGCCGATCACGACGAGTCAGTCCTAACTCAACTCATTTGTTCTTGACTGAGTAGTCACCGGCAAAGCGGTCCCAACGAGTCACGGCAGCAAGTCTGGGAATAGAGGTCTTGATGTCATTTGTGTACGTTGATACGGTGGGGTCTATGTGATATCGACGGTAAAGCACCAGCGCGGCAGTCCTTGAAAGGTAATGGAGGTTGTCCATGTCAACATCGTTTGCCATAACAAGCTTCAGGTGACGTCCACCCTCGAACTGAGCCTCTACTGGAACACCTCGTTTTCGAGTGATCCGATCGAACTCACGAAGAAACGTTCGGCGTTCCAACGCACTGAGAACGCGCTCCGATGCTACCATCGGCGCTTTGGCGACTTTGCCTGTCTCCCGCGCGGGATGATAGGCTATCCCGATCACACCAAGCACGATCACCACACCTGCAAAACACGTCCACAGACGGTCGTTGCCGCCGATGCGCTCCCGCAGTCCAACCCGCGCATCGTCCACCGGATCGACGGCCCAACCTTTTCTACCTCGTTTTGATCGCCAGTTCATAATTTCAGGAAGACTCCTTCAAGACTGATTTGATTATATCACGCCGGAAGCCCATCAACAATACGATTCAGGGGCGCTTCACCCACTGCCGCCAGTCGTCTCCAATGTCCCCGCGACGCCTGTAGCGTTCCATCGTCTGCCCACAGTGGCACCCTCTGCCCTTTGTGGCGACCGACACAAGCGCACGAAGCGCAGCATCAGCGGCAGACACCACTCCGGCGTCGACCGCGCGAATCTCCTCATCGTCAAGCAGCCCCTCAAACAACACGCCCGGCCGGAAGGAACGTTTTCTCAGCCCTTCAGCGTAATTGGTAATGTAGCAGACAGGGCAATAACACATTTCAAGCTCTCTGGCGAGAAACACCTCCGGCACGAGCGTCATGCCGACAAGCGTCCCGCCGTAGGAGGCGAACTTGTGGATCTCCGCCGGGGTCTCAAGCCTCGGGCCTTCCGTGCAGACATAGATGTCCTCCATGCGGCACTCGCCGAAGCGTTCGCGCACCACCTCTGCGAGGGAAGCTCTTAGCTCAGGGCAGAAGACTGGGTTTTGTCGGACGAACCCCAGGCCCTGTCCCTCAAAATAGGTATAATCGCGCCTTTTGGTCTCGTCGACAATATCAACGGGCACGAGCACTTCGCCGATGCTGATACCCATATCGATCGCCGCAGGCCCGGACCAGGCGACTATGCGCTCGACGCCGAACTCTTTTAGCGCCCAAATATTTGCGCGGTAGTTCACAAACGACGCGATCACATTGTAGCCGCTCTCTCCATGCCGGCTTATGTAGAGAAAGTCGACGCCGTCGCTTTCTCCCCGGTAGACAGGCGCCGAGTCGCCAAACGGGGTGCAAACAGCGCCAAGCGCCTCGATGCCTTTCCACCTGTCTTTCAGAAAACGGTAGCCGACGCTTCCGCCGATGATAGCCGATTGAACAGAAACTTTTGTCATTGGCATACTTCTTGCACCTACCTCTCATGCACGGAGGACGATTGAGATGAAAATACTTGTTCTAAAACTTACTGTGGCGACTGTTTTCGCGCTTGCATGCCCGACATTTGCGCTAGATATCCCCCAGCCGACTCCTCAGGCCCCCATCCCATCGCTTGAGATGCCCGCACCTGAGGCCAACTGGACCGCCGAGATGCAGGACAGCGTCTCAGCCGCGCTTGCGGACTCCGCGCCGGTCTTGGCCGAGCAGCCGATCGAGCCGATGGCGCCGCAGTTTGAGGATCTCAATATCAGTGAAGCCTCCTACGTCAAATCGACCGAGGACATGCAGGTCCTGAACACCACGATCACTTACGGCCCGTTCGGGTCGGATGTCCCTGAACCGGGGGCACTCGCGGGAATGTCCGCAGGACTTGCCGGACTCTTCTACGGCTTCCGCAGATCAAGACAACGAAGCTAACAACTCTAAAAGACTCTGCCACCGGCCCGCATCCGCGGGCCGTTTTGCTGTACAGGCCACAGCGTTACTCTTAATTGACCACTCTGTAGAGCGTATCCCGCTCGACCGCGCGATACCCCGCGCCCTCAATCAGCTCAACAAGCTGCTCGCGCGACAGTCTGAATCGGACTCCGGCTGCGGCGACCACATTTTCCTCGATCATAGTGCTCCCGATATCGTTTGCACCAAACCTGAGCGCGACCTGTGCGATTGCGTCCCCTTGAGTCACCCACGACGCCTGAACGTTTTCGATGTTGTCGAGCACCAGCCGAGAAATCGCAAGCGTTCTCAAGTAGTCGTGAGCGCCTGCTGCTCTGCCGCCGAGTGAGGTGTTACCGGGCTGAAATGTCCAGGGAATAAACGCGGTGAACACGCCGGTCCGGTCCTGCAGATCGCGTATCGCCAAAAGATGCTCCACCCGTTCCTCAATCGTCTCAACATGCCCGAACACCATCGTCGCGGTCGCCCAGATCCCGAGCCTGCCCGCGGTTTCCATCACCCCGAGCCACTCACGGGTCGAGCACTTGCCCGGAGAGACGAGACTGCGCACCCTGTCGACCAAAATCTCCGCCCCGCCGCCGGGGATGGAGTCAAGCCCCGCGTCCCGCAGCCGCCAAAGCGTAGTCTCGACATCAAGCCCCGAGATAGAGGCGATGTAGACGATCTCCGGAGCCGAAAGCGAGTGAACCCGAAGGGAGTTGCGATCAGGAAACTCCTGCCTGATCGCACGAAACAGCTCTTCGTAGTAATCGATTCCGAGGCCGGGGTGGAGTCCCCCTTGCATCAGAATCTGCGTAGCGCCAAGCCCCACGGCCTCACGAATCTTGCCCAGCACCTCGCTGTTTGATAGAACATAACCCTCGGGGTGCCCCTCCGGCCTGAAAAACGCACAAAACCGGCAACCGGATGTGCAAATATTGGTGAAGTTGATGTTACGATCGACTACAAACGTGCGCACCGGCTCAGGGTGCAGCCTGTCACAGACATCTCCTGCCGCAAGCCCAAGTTCGGTCAGTGTGGCCGAGCGAAAAAGCTCCACCGCGTCGTCAAACGAGACCCGCTCACCACCTGCGGCGCGGGCTAACGCTCCACTCAAATCATTTCCTCCTGTCGCTCAACCAAGCCGTGAGCGACCGCCTTTTCCCGGAACACCCGGAGCGACTCCGTCTCCCGTGGCCCAAGATCGTAGCAAATCACCTGGGTCAAATACTCCAGGCACGCCTCAACGGGCAGTCCAAGCCGCTTTGACTCCTCACAGGCGATCTCCCGTACCCGAGCAATCCCCTTTTCTTTCGCCTGCAAAAGCTCCTGGGATATCTCCGACGTGATCTTCTCGCGTGGCCCGGCCCAAAGTGCAAACACAGCCGGAAGCCCCGTAAGCTTCTTCCACTCTTCGCCGATATCCAGCACATAGAGCCCGGACTTTTCTGCAAGCATCGCCGGGTCGCCGATCAAAAACGCCGCATCACAGCGCGAAAGCATCTCGTCAACCACCGGCTCGCAGTCGACAAACTTTGGCCTGATCCCATAGCTCTCCGCAACAACTATCTGGAGATACGCCCGTCCCGACAGCGACGACACATCTGCCGCTACGCTTGCCACCTCCTTGATCGGCTTCTTTGAGAGCATCAACACGCTTAAGACCGGCCCATCAGAGGCGATGCATATCCCCGAAGCGTACCCAAACCCCGGGTTTGCGATCCAGGCAAAGCTTGAGACCGGCGCAACGTCAATCGCCCCATCCACAAGCATGCCCGCAAGCTCCGACGGCCTCGCATAGACAAGCTCCCAGCCCTCCGGCAACTCCCCGTGCTCGAACGGATAAACGAGCGGCTTGACGTTCAGATACGGTAAGCAGCCTATTCTGGGGGTCGGCCGATCCAGCCCCCAGCCCCCAACCTCCAACCCCTTGACGTTCATCGGCAAATCTCTCTATAAAGCGTATCGCGCTCGACCGCAACAGTTCCTGTTTCTTCAATCAGCCGACGGATATCCTCTACGGTCATACTTTCGGGAGTTTCTGCCCCTGCCCTGTGCGTGATTTTCTCTTCTACGACCGTTCCATCAAAGTCGTCCGCGCCAAATGAGAGGGCTACTTGGGCGAGTTTCACGCCGAACATTATCCAAAAGGCCTTGATGTGCTGGAAATTGTCGAGCATGAGCCGGCCGATGGCGATCGCCTTCAGGTCGTCCATTGCCGATCTGGGACGCGCGAGGCTCTGAAGCTCGGTGTTTCCGGGGTGAAACCTAAGTGGGATAAAACTCATAAACCCGCCGGTCTCGTCCTGAAGCTCGCGCAGAAGGATCATGTGGTCGATGCGGTCCTCGTCGCTCTCCACGTGACCGTAGAGCATAGTCGCGTTTGATCTAAGCCCCAGGCCGTGCGCGATCTTGGTGATCGCCAGCCATTCATCGCCGGGCATCTTTTCAGGGCAGATCTGCTCGCGCACTTCGGGGTTAAATATCTCCGCGCCGCCTCCGGGAAGCGACCCAAGCCCGGCATCCTTAAGCCGCAGAAGGCACTCTTCGACCCCGATCCCACCGATCTCCGAGATATGCTTGATCTCAACTGCTGTAAACGCCTGCAAATGCACCTCGGGAAATCGAGTCTTGAGCGCCGAAAGCATCCCCGTGTAGTAACTAAACGGCTCCGAGGGGTGCAGGCCACCAACGAGATGCAGTTCGGTATATTTGAGCTCCGAGTACAGCTCCTCCGCGCGCGCGACGATCTCCGGGACCGTCATCGTGTACGCCCCCTCTTCGCCTTCACTCCGCGAATACGCGCAAAATTTGCAGCGGTTCTTGCAGACATCGGTGTGGTTGATGTGCCGGTTGACGATGTAGAACGTCTTGTTTCCGTTCAGCCTGCGCCGCACCAGGTCCGCCGCCCAGCCGATAGCCGTAATGTCGTTTGACTTATAGAGCCGCACCCCGTCCTCAAACGAAAGCCGCTCGCCAGCTTCAACCTTTTCGATAATGTCCGCAATATCCGACTTTTTCAGCACTTCATCCATTCCAACACCCGATCAACTTCGGCTCTCTTCCGCCACCGCCACGGCAGCCCGATAAGCCTCCGCAAGCTCCTCATCTTCCTGCCAGCCCACGAAAAACACGCGCCAGCGCTCCTCTTCAAAGAGCCGAGCGAGCACACTCTCGACGATCGCGGTCCGAGTCTCTTCCTTGCCGTTCTGGTAAACCTCGACGAGCCAGTCCCGCAGAAACGCTACGAACTGATACTCGCTCACATCGTCGTTTCTGGGAACCGCAAGGAACCAGTCGACGATATGCCAGGCGACCCCGTAGCGGCTGTCGACCCACTCGCCTTCGGGGTCGAGCCGCAGACACAGCTCGTAGTAGTTGGGCAGGAACCGCTCGAAATCGTCCTCATCAAGCGGCGGATCGATCTTGTCGCTTCCGGGCGGGTAAGTGATCAAGTTCGCGACCGCCCCCTGGGCCTCCATATCGCGATCCTTCATCCACCGCCGAACCTGGCCCGCCGCAATCGGCCCACCTGCGGCTATCGCCGCCTCAATCTCAAGCACCGTCTGATTTTTCTCGTTAGGACTCAAAGTATATCCTCCGATGGTCACAAGCAGATGGACCGGAATTTGAAATCCCGGTCCCCTCTTTGCGGGTCCATGACCCGCCTCACACAAACAAATCTATCAATGTAAAGACAAACAGACCAAGGCTCACGCACCCGTTCATCGTAAAAAACGCGACGTTCACCCGCGAAAGATCCTTCGCAGACACCAAAGTGTGCTCGTAGACAAGGCACGCGGCAATTACGCCGATTCCCGAGTAATACATAGCGCCAAGCCCAGTCAATCTACCAAACAAAATCAAAAAGCCTACTACTACGACGTGCATCAGGCGCGACACCAGCAGCGCCCGGGCCGAGCCGAGCCTGCGGGGGAGTGAGAAAAGCCCCATCTTGCTGTCAAAATCCACGTCCTGAAGCGAATAGATAATATCAAAGCCCGCCGTCCAGAGCATGACCGCCGCCGAAAGCACGATTGGCGCAGGCGCAAAACTCCCGCACACCGCGATCCACGCCCCGACCGGCGCGATACCGAGCGCAAGCCCGAGCACGAGGTGGCTCATCGAGGTGAATCGCTTGGTGAGCGAATAGCCAAGCACCACCACAAGCGCGAGCGGCGAAAGCGCCAGCGCGAGCGGGTTCAGCATCCCAGCCGCAAGCACGAAGACCCCAGCTGAGACGATCGTAAAGACCCAGGCATCGGCGGTCGAGACGAGCCCCTTGGGAATCGCACGGTCGCACGTGCGAGGGTTCTTCGAGTCGATCCCCGCATCGGCGATACGGTTAAACGCCATAGCGGCGCTTCGTGCGCCGATCATCGCGACAACGATCCAGAAAAGCACCCGCCAGGCGGGAAAACCACCGGCTCCTACCACGGCAGACGTGAGCGCAAACGGCATCGCAAAGATCGTGTGCTCGAACTTGATCATCTCAAGGATGATTCGAAGCTTATTGGTCAAACGCATCTTGCTCGCCATCTACATACTTCTGAAAGACTTCCGCATCGGCGGCCTCGAACTCTTTCTCGATCTCCAGCCATACGTCCGCCATTTCGCGACAACCATCTGCTACGGCGTCACGCATATCCTTCATCCGGCGCTCTTCTTCATTTCGTATATTTCGTGTTTCTTCGTGCCCTTCGTGGTTCACTCTTTCCAGCCCTCGATCAGCCTCACTCGCGCACCGATCTGTCGAAGCACCCGGTCGACTACGAAGTCTACCATATCAAGCACGGTCTTCGGCCCCGAGTAAAACGCCGGGCACGCCGGAAGCAGGACCGCCCCCGCGCGAGTCACAGCAGCCATATTCTCGATGTGAACGAGCGAAAGCGGCGTCTCGCGAACTACCAGCACCAGCTTTCGCCGCTCTTTCAGGCAAACGTCGGCGGCGCGGGTGATCAGATCACTCGATATCCCCGAAGCGATGCGCCCAAGCGTCCCCATTGAACACGGGATGACGACCATCGCGTCAAGCTCGTGCGACCCGCTCGATGGCGGCGCGTAGAGATCTTTTGAGTCAAATATTTCAAATGTGCCGCGCTCGGGCAATATCTCTGCAAGCCCGGCCACGCCAAGCTCCTCCCGGACAATCGGGACCGCCGCCTGAGAGGCAGAAACGTAGATGCGATCAAACTCAGGCGCGGCAGCCTCGATCAAGCGCCTGGCATAAATCGCTCCGCTTGCCCCGGTTATCGCCACAAAGAGTCGCCGTTCAGTCATTGCCGTTGATTTCGCTCCAAATACTGTCGATTCTGGCCTTCACCTCGTCCGACATAACGATCTCCGGCGGCCACTCGCGGGTGAAACCCTCCTCGGGAAGCTTCTTTGTAGCGTCTATCCCCATTTTGCTCCCGAAGTTCTGCACCGGCGAGGCGTGGTTCAGCACGTCGACCGGCCCTTCGACAAAAGTCGTGTCGCGCAAGGGGTCGATGTTGTTTCCGAGCCGCCAGATCACGTCGTGCATGTTCTGAACGTCGACGTCTTCGTCCACGACGATAATGATCTTGGTGAACATCATCTGTCCGAGTCCCCAGATCGCGTGCATCACTTTTCGCGCGTGCCCCGGGAAGCGCTTTTTGATCGAGACAATCGCGAGATTATGAAAAACCCCTTCGATCGGCAGATTCATGTCGACCAGCTCTGGCAGCTGAGTCTTGATAAGCGGCAGGAATATGCGCTCGGTCGCCTTTGCCATCCAACAGTCCTCCATCGGAGGCTTGCCGACGATCGTCGCTGGGAAAACGGGCGTTTTTTTGTGGGTGATAGCCGTAATATGAAACACCGGATACTGGTCCGCGAGGCTGTAGTAGCCGGTGTGGTCGCCAAACGGCCCTTCTACTCTTCGCTCGTGCGGGTCGACGTATCCCTCCAGGACGATCTCCGAGTCGGCGGGAACCTCAAGGTCCACCGAAACGCACTTGACCATCTCAACCGGCTTCTTTCGGATAAACCCCGCAAATATCATCTCATCAAAGTCTTCAGGAAGCGGCGCGGTTGCAGAATAGGTGATCGCCGGGTCGCCGCCAAGCGCGACCGCGACCTCCATGCGACGATTCAAGCGCTCATAACCCGCGTAGTGGCGCGCGCCGACCTTGTGCGCGTGCCAGTGCATGCCGGTCGTCTGCCCGTCGTAGACGTGCATCCGGTACATGCCGACGTTTCGCGCGCCGGTTTCAGGGTCTTTGGTGAAGACCACGGGGAGCGTGATAAACGCTCCGCCGTCCATCGGCCAACATTTGAGCACGGGGAACTTGTCGAGCGTCGCATCCTCGCCCCGAAGCACAACCTCCTGGCACGCGCCCGACTTGACGGTCTTTGGAAACGACTGAGAGAGCCCAAAGAGCTGCGGAAGCATTTTGATCTTGTCGACCAGCCCCTTCGGCGCCTCGGCTTTGGTCAGCTCCTGGATCCTCGCGCCGATCTCGTCTATTGAGTCGACCCCAAGCGCCATCGCCATCCGCCGGTCGGAGCCAAACGCGTTGATCAGCACAGGCATACCATACCCGGTCGGGTTTTCGAACAGAAGCGCTGGGCCGCCGGACTTGATGAACCGGTCGGCAACCTCGGCGATCTCAAGGTCCGGGCTGACACGCGCTTTGATCCGTTTCAGCTCGCCCGCGCGTTCGAGGCTATCGATGAAGTCTTTGAGGTCTTTGTAGGCCATTATTTTCTTAGTCTCACACATTACTAAAGCGGCAGGTAACCACCAGCCGCCTCAAGTAAGTATACCCCCCGCCTGCCTACACGGTCAAATCGGATATAATGATGAAGAAACGAGCCTGCCATACCGATAATTCTAACAGGTCGCATTACAGGGAACAGGAGGGGTCTTCTACGTGGGCCAGGAACAGTTCGAGGCGCTTGTTGCGCGCATGGAAACAGATTTCGCAAAGAACCCGACGCGCTTTCGCCTGCGCATCCTCGGGCTGACCGCGCTCGGCTACGCCTACATCTTTTCCGTCCTCTGCCTGCTGTTCTCCCCCGTCGGCCTGCTCGTCCACGTGATGACCTCCGGCAAAGATATGCTCTCAGGCGGGCTGTTTGTGCCGGTGCTCGTGACGCTCAGCACAGCGATCATAGCCGCATGGGTGCGCATCGGGCGGCCCGAGGGCATCCGGCTGAGGGTTGCGGACGCGCCTGAAGTCTTCTCTACCCTCTTGGAGTTTCAGAAAAGGCTATCCGGCCCAACAGTCCATGAGGTTTACCTGCAGCAGAGCTTTGAGGCGACCCTGCAGCACAGGCCGAGGCTTGGAGTGTTCGGCTGCATGACAAACGCGATCGTTCTGGGGCTCCCACTTATGCAGGCGCTTTCCCCCGAGCAATTCCGCGTGATCCTCGCACACGAGTACGCCCACCTCTACCTGCTTCACAGAGGACTGCACGGGCTCACCCGGCGCGCGCTCGACAACTGGAACTATCTGATCACCCGGTTTGCCGGAAACGAAAAAGTCTGGGGGTTTCTCTTTACCAGGCGGTTCAACTCCTACGCATCGCTCCGGGACGCCGCCTCGACCGTATTCTACAGGTGGGAAGAGCGCCTCGCGGATCGGATGTCGGTGGATATCACCGGCGCAGAGCACTTCGCCGACGCCCTTGTAAACACTATCACCAAGAACATATTGCTCGATGAAGTGATTATGCCCGATGTCTTCGCCCGTGTCGCCTCCGAGCCCGCGCCGCCCCCGATCTTCAGCGAAATCACCGAGTCGCTGCGCTCCGGGATAGGGCTTGAGCGCGCCGAAGAGCTTCTTGAAAGGCTGCGGGCGAAAGTGACCGGCCCGACCGACCTCTCATACAGCGCAGTCGAGCGACTTGCGACCATCGGTGCAGGGCTTTCTATCCCGCCGCCGCTTGGGCAGACCGCAGCCGAGCAGATGCTGGGCTCCCGCCTCGGCCCGTTCCTTGCGCATATGGACGCCGACTGGCAGCGCGCTTCTCTTGAAAACTGGCAGGCGCGTCACGAGTATATTTTGAAGTCAAACGCAAGGCTGGACGAACTCGCCGCGATCGCCCGTGACCGAGCGCTTCAGGACGAAGAGGCCTGGGAGCGCGCGCGCCTGACTGATGAGCTACGGGATGCGATGGAGGCGACTGACCGCATGCACGACGTGATCGAGATCGATCCCCACCACCCCGGCGCCAACTACAACCTCGGAAGGATACTTCTCATGCGCGGCGACGACACGGGAATCGCCTACGTCGAGCACGCAATGGACATCGACCCGCTCGCCGAACTCCCCGGCTGCGAGATGATCCGGGAGTTCCTGCGCCACTTCGGGCGCGCCGAGGAAGCCCTGCCCTACGAGAATCGGCTGCTGGCCTGCCAGGAGAGAGCCGAACTTGCCGAAAGCGAGCGCCGGAGCATATCGATCAAAGACGATTTCCTGTCCCACGACATCGCTCCAAGCGCGCTTCAAGACACTCTCTTGCAGCTTGAGCGTTTCCCGCAGGTCACGCAGGCCTATCTGGTCTGCAAAAACGTGAACCACGTCGCGCACTCCCGGTTCTACGTGCTGGGTGTCGTCCGTGGCAGATGGTACCACGTTCAGTCCCAAGCCGGCGACCAGAAGCTCTGCGACGAGCTTGTCGCGGGCCTCAATATCCCTGACCAGTTCTTCGTAATCGTCCTGAACAGCCACGCGACAAGTTTCATGAAGAAGATCAAGCGCGTCCCGGGTTCGAGAATACTTAGCCGCTGACCCCGCAACATTTTTCGCCCGCGTGCGTCTAAGTCTTTATAGAGGCAAAACAACGCGCCTGCAAAATTGTCCGTATTGGGATAATGGAACACACAAGGAGTCCTGTAAAATGACCAAATCAGCTATCCTGCGCCGCGCCGCGCTTATCTTATCGCTCGCCGCTCTCGCCGCATCGGCGCTTCATGCCGAAAACGTCGACGGGCTGCGCGCACGCCTCGCCACCGCAAGTTCATCGATACGAGACCTTCGCGGCACGATGCTCGTCCACCCCGCAAGCCGCTCCGAGGCCAAAGAGATCAACAAAGGGATTCTAGAGTTCCTCGACTACGGTTTCCGCGACGCCGAGGTCTTTTACATCCGCCCCGACAAGTTCCGCGCACAGGGGAATGCCAAGGGGGTCGACGTAAGCTACGTGCTAAACGGCAACATCAAGCAGGTGCTCGCACCATCGATGATGCTCAAGAAGACCGACGACCTCGCGGATGAGCGCTCACGCAAGCAGACCACACTTGACCTGGGCTTTGCTTCAGACACGCTTTGGAGGGACTTCAACGTCAAGATCCTCTCGCAGTCCAACGGCACAATCAAGCTGCGGCTGAATCCCAAGGGTGACGACGGCCAGCGCCACGAGATCGTCGCGCTCGACTCGAAGACTCTGAAGGTGCTCACGCGCGAGCGCTACAAGGGCGACGGCAAACTCCGCAGCCGAAGCATCTACTCGGCTCACAAGACCTTGGGCAAGATGCCGGTCGCGACAAAGGTCAATGTCCTCTCAGCCGACGGCGGCAGCGCGGGCTCGATCGAGATGAAGAACCTGAAGATCAACACCGGCGTGTCGCCTGCGCTTTTCCAGATCAAGTAGTTTGGGATTGGCTTCGGGGGGATTGGTGGTCGCTCCCACACATCCACCCAAGCCAATACCAATCACCCTGAGGCTCTCGAAGGGTGCGATAGGCAAAACCATCGACGTGCTACAGCAAAGAGAAGCTAGCCAAATCCCCCAACCTCCAACCCCTCCCTAACCGCAGTCGCATAAGCCGCAGCCTGCAGGCCGTAGGCTGAGTAGGCCCTCGCAAACGCGCGAAGGGCTCGATCTGCGGCGTCGCGATATGGGTCATGCCCGGCCTTGGCCGCAAGTCTGGTCAGGAAACGGGAGGCGTAGGCAGCTTCATCGATCGATTTTTCGCGCTGCGGCAGCTTCTCCACTGTTCGGCGCTCCTCGGTTATGTCGAAAAACCCTCCCACGGCGTCAGAAAATCGCGTGATGATCGCGTCGCCGGAGATTCTTGCGAGCTCAAGATACTCCCGCTCGCCCGTGACCTCAAAAGCCCGAAGAAGCGCCGTCCCCATCCATATCTGATCGGATAGAATACCCGCCCCCCCTGGCTCGCTCTCGTAATAGTGGAAAAACATCCCGCCGTCGCGCATATTCTCAGTAACGAACGCAATCGCCCCAAGCGCCCGATCGAGGTAGTTCTGCTCGTTTGTCAGCTGATAGGCGCGAAGGCAGGCGTCGGCTGCCATGCCGTTCCAGTTGGCATAGATCGCGCGGTCGACCGATGGCGCATCCCGCTTGGTCCGCTCCTCCATCCCGAGCTTGTAGTACTCCTCATCGGCGTCCTGGCTTCCGAAAAACGCGCCGGTCTTGGGGTCCAGAAGCACGGTTTCGAGGTACCGGGTGATCTCGTCGGCGATATGCTTGAAAAAGTCATCGCGGGTGATCGAATATGCCTCCATGTAAACGCCAAGGAGCAGGGAGTTGTCTTCGAGCATCTTTTCATAGTGCGGAACCGACCAGTCCCGGGTCGTCGAGTATCTGAAAAACCCGCCTTCCTCGGTGTCGAACACCCCACCCTCGCCCATCGCCCGAAGCGTGCGCGCGGCTATCTCAAGGTGACGTGGGTTTCCGGTGCGCTGGTAGTCCAAAAGCAGCATCTCAAGCGCGGGCACATGCGGGAACTTGGGCTCGATCCCAAACCCTCCGTGGAGCGCGTCAAACACCGACTCGACAGAGCGAAGCGTGTCGTCGTAGACGCTTTGGTCGATCTCCCTGCCGGGTGAAGATACCGACTCCTGCTGCTCGGCGAGCAACTCCGCCGCGCGCCTCGCAAGCCCTTCGCGGTCACGGGCGTAGGTATCGGCGACAAGCGCCATCATATCCAACAATTGCCGTGGGGGAAGGTAGGTCGCCCCGGTCAGGATTTCGCCGCCGGGGAGCAGGAAGGCGACTGTCGGCCAGCCTCCCATATTGTAGCGGGAGTTTAGGTCAGGCCTGCGGTCGTTGTCGGCGCGAATTGGGACGAAGTGGGAGTTGACGTAAGCCGCGACCTCGTCATGCCCGAAGGTGGTCTGCTCCATCACATGGCACCAGTGGCACCAGGTCGCGGTGATAGCGAGCAGGACCGGCTTTTCCTCCCGGTTCGCGCGTTCGAGCGATTCAGCGCTCCAGCTCTGCCACTCGATCTTCGTCTGGCTCATAATACTGCACCCTGGCTTTCTTGAACTCACGGGTGCTGTAGAGCAGGACGTAGTCTGAGACTCCGGTCGCATCGGAAATCTCAGCAATCACCCGTTCGCAATCCTCGTTTGTGCGCCCGTGAATCATTGTAAAGATAGAAAACGGCCAGTCGGGGTACGTCGGGCGCTGGTAGCAGTGGCTGACGGCCGAGTGCTCGGCCATTTTGGGCGCGATCTCGTCGATTCTCTCGCTCGGGACGACCCACGCGGCCATCGCGTTTGCAGTAAACCCCGCTTCTCTATGGCGAAGAACCGCCGCATACCTGCGCATCGCCCCTTCGAGCAGGAACTTCTGCGCCCGGTCGAGGATTTCATCCTCTTCCATATCGACGGACTCCGCAAGCGTCGCAAACGGCCGCGAAACGAGCGGCAGATCCCGCTGAAGCGCCCTCACCGCCAAAATATCCTGGTCATCGAGCTCCACCGGTTCATCCGGCGCAAGCGCGGTGTTGGTTGAACCCCTATTCTGCTCACCAGTCATATCGAAAGCCACCCCGATCTTGAAAAGCCGCACCGTCGGGAATATTCGATAAGACGCAGGGCGAGTCGCACGTGCAAGCTTTTCCACTTCCGACTCCACTGTCGTTCCCGGTGGCACGGTGATAGTAAACCAGAGGTTGTAGGCGTGGCTCCGCTCGTAGTTGTGACTGACTCCCCGGTGCCCGCTAACTGTCTCTGCAGTTTCTTCTACCCTGTCCGCCTGCACGCTAAACGCCACAAGCGAGCTTCTGTAGCCGAGCGCCCTTGAGTCAAAGATCGCGCTGATCTGTCGAATAATGCGCGCCTCTTTCAATGCCGCGAGCCGCGAGAGAACTTCATCCTCCCCCACCCCAAGCCTCTCGCCGATCGCCTGGAACGGCCTGGGAACCAGGGGAAACTCCGTCTGTATAGTGTTCAGCAACTGCCTATCAAGTGCGTCCATAATTCAAGTTTACCACGACAAAGCTAACTGCTGATAGCTAAAAGCCAACAGCTAGTGCTATAATCTCATCGTTATGAGTATAAAGGCTATTCTTTTCGACCTGGACGGCACTCTGATCGACACGATTGGTGTGATCCTGCGCTCAAGCCGAGAGGTTTGCGCCTCTATGGGGCTCCCCTACGATGAGACCCAGATGCGCAACTGGATCGGTATTCCCCTCACTGTGCAGGCTCAGCTTCTTACCCGTGAGCGCGATCAGGAGTTTATGGACACCTACCGCGACGTCTACCGAAACTACCACGCCGACGGAGACCGGCTCTTTGACGGCACGCTGGAGATGCTCGACCGCCTTCACGCCCTCGGCCTGAAGGTCGCGCTTGTCACGAGCAAAAACGCCGCGGGCACCACGCGCGTGCTCGGAGCGCTCGGGCTCGGCGGCAAGTTCGAAGTAGTGATAAGCGCAGACGACGTCACCAACCCCAAGCCCCACCCCGAGCCGATCACAAAAGGCCTGCAGGCGCTTGGCGTAACGGCTGAAGAATCGGTGTACGTGGGCGACAGCTTTTTTGATTACGAGTCGGCCGACGCGGCAGGGGTCCCGATGGTCGCAGTCACATGGGGCGCCCGCACAAGAGAAGACCTCGAAACGCTGAGCCCCGCTGGCGTCTTTGACACTTGGGGCAGCTTTCTCTCATGGGCTGAATCCCAAACGATTTAGGAGCAGATATGAAAGAGATGACTTCCCGCGAGCGCATTGTAGCTGCAATTGAAGGCAAACCGGTAGACCGCACTCCCTGGTCGCCGTTTTTGGCCTACGTCTGGGAGAACTTCCCCCAAAATATTCAGGATATGGGCCAGGCGGCGTTTCTTCGTGAGGTCGGCGCCGACCCAATATGGCGCGGCGCGGCCTGCCCTGTCACTCAGACCCAGCCCGGCGTCGAGATGAAGCAGTTCTGGGACGGCGAGCTCTTTGTCAGCGTGATCGAGACCCCGGTCGGCTCCATCCGTAACGCCGTCCGGTACAGCGCCGACGGTAACACGTCGTTTCTGGTCGAACACCTCGCCAAAACCGAAGAAGACCTGAAAGTCCTGACTTGGATGGAGGAGCAGACCCGTTTTGAAGTGCGAAGCGACTCGGCTGTTTCTGACGCGCTCGCGCAGGAAGGGCTCGCCATTGGAATGGCCATGCCCCGGGGGAAAACCGCGTTTCAGTCCATGATCGAGCACTCCGTTGGCACCGAAGAGATGGCCTACATGCTCGCCGACTACCCCGACACCGTCGAGACATTTATCCGAACCGCGACCGCGCGCGACCTCGAAGCCGCCAGGCTCGCCGCAGGCTCCGATTATCAGTATTTCATCACCTGGGAGGACTCAAGCACCCAGAACTACTCCCCCGCGATGTATAACCGCTACATAGCCCCCGAGATTCGTTCGATCTGCGAAATTTTGGGAGCGGCTGGCAAAAGCTACATCCAGCACGCCTGCGGACACGTGCGCGAACTGCTTTCTTCGATGAAGGCGACCGGAGTCAAGGCAGTCGAGAGCCTCTCGACCGAGCCGACGGGAAACGTCACCCTCGTCGAAGCCCGCGAAGCGCTTGGCGACACATGCGGGATCATCGGCGGGATCGAGCCGACCAAGTTCCTGAACCTCTCTATGCGCGAGCTCGAAACTTACGTGCGAGAAGTGATCGACGCCTGCAGCGGCGGCCCGTTCGTCCTCGCAAACTCCGACTCCTGCCCTCCAGGGGTCACAATGGAGAAGTTTGCACTCGTCGGAAAGATAGTTCGGGAACACAGGCCTTAGATGCCGGCGTTACTTGAGTTTGACCGAGCCAGCGTGTGTCTGGGGCAAAAGACCGTGCTCGACTCGGTCAGCTTCAGGATTGAAGAGGGCGAGCACGTCGCAATCCTCGGGCCAAACGGCTCCGGCAAGTCGACCCTGATCAAGACCATCACCCGCGTCATCATGATCAAAGACGGCCGAATCTTCCGCGACGGCGAAAAAGAAGACTTGCTCACAAGCAAGAGCCTCTCCGAGCTTTTTGGAATGGACGTGAAAGTCGCCGAGCGGCACGGATACTATCACCTGTTTGCCTGAAAGACTACGGCAGGTTGTCCGTCCACACGCCTGGGTCCCAGTTGGCGCCCCTGTCAAACCTCGGGCGATCAGCCCCCAGCGAATAGTTAAACCATGCAGGCTCCCCAACTCCGCTCCTTGGAAGCGGCCCAGCAGGGGTCTCCTGTCGTGAGTAACCGCTCTCCCGGACCACGTGCTCGGCTGCGTGCCCGTCCAAAAACAGGCAGTTGATCGTGATGCCGTCTGTCAGCCCCCTTTGCCTTGCTCCGTGCCAACCCGCCCGCTCGTAGAGCACCATCTGCTCTTCCGGATACGAAAAGTCCTCCAACTTGTGAAATGCTCGTCCCGCGCCATCGGGTCCGCCGTACCATGCCACGTCGACCGCCGCCTTCCAGAAGTACGAGGTCGCGCAGGACGGGTTCTCATCAAACCGGTTTGGGTCAGACGGACACCAGAGGTAGCCCTCTTGCCTTGTGTACGGATAAAGAACCATAGACCATGTCGACGATGAACCGCCGCGGGGCGGAATGCTCCCTCGAACACCTGCAAAGCGTGCGAAGTCCGCAGAGTTCCACGTCGGACTGTCTCCACAGAGCCTGGAGCTTGGAAGCGCGCCGTCCCAGTCGTTCACATACATCGCAAGCGCAGTGCCAAGTCGCTTCATGTTCTCTTGGCAGGAGGCCTTGGTCTGTTTGGCCGACACGTGGACGGGCCACTTCACCTCGACCAGCCGATCCCCCCAGACGCCGGGGTCCATGTTTCTCCCAACGCTGTGGGTAGGACTCTCAGAGAAGAATGAGAAGTTAAACCATGCAGGCTCCCCTACTCCGCTCTTTGGAAGCGGCCCGGCGGGGCGCTCCTTTGGGCTGTAGCCACTGTCTTGTATCTGAACCGCAGCGACGTGTCCGTCAAGGTAGGCGCAGTTGATGACTACCCCGTCGCAAAGTCCCCTGCTTCGCCCACCCCAGTGCCATCCCTGACGTTCGTAAAGAACCATCTGCCTGCTCGGGATAGCGAACTCAGAAATTCGGGCAACTTTTGTAAACCCTGCAGCATCTACAGCAGCTTTCCAGTAGTAGGACACCTTGGAGGAATCGGAGCCATCGGCAGGACACCAGAAGCAACCGGGGTCAGCGCCTGCATAGGAGAGATACGGGTAGAGCACCATCGGCCAGGTCTCTTTGGCGGCCCCCTGCCCCGGGGGAAGAGTTCCCGGCTCGGAGGCAAACGCCGAGAAAGCCCCCGGGTCCCATTCCCTGCGGCGGCTATAGAGGGATGAGTTTGGCAGCACGTCTTCCCAGTCAGTCACGTAAGCGCTGAGAGCTACGGAGAGCCGCCGAAGATTGTCCTGACACCGGGACCGAGGATCAGCCTGAGTGCCCGCAATAGGTGAACGAGCCACCAACGCCGACACCGCAGCAACAGCCAACACCCCAATCGATGCAGTTCGCAGGACCCTGAGAATCGGCTTTCCACGTGTTGCCATATATGATACCTCCGCTCTTGATGCTCTTGCGCTGGGAGTATACCCCCGCAGCGGGGAAACATAACTTGGCTTCCCCGCCGCACGAAGTCCCTATATCCCCTCCATCACCCGCCGCGCAAGCCGCATCTCGCTCTCGGCGTTCCCCGAGAATGGCCGCAGCCGCAGGCTGAACTCGTAGTCTTTGGCCTCGACGATGTACTGCGGAAGCGGGCCGGGGCCGCAGGAGTTGCTGCCAATGCCGCCCATCTGGTGGTCGAGCTTGAGGATCGTTTCATCAAGGCGAGTCAGCTCGTGAGAGTGCGTGCACTTCGCGAGGTCCTCTACCGAGTAGTGGTGGGCGCTTACGTTCATTGTTCCATCGGCGACCGCGAGGAGGCCGAGCCCCCGAATGTCGGTCACGCTCGCCCAGCGGACATCGGTCTTGTTGCCGTTTTCCTGAGGCATGATGCGGTCAACGAACTGCTCCTGCACCGTCCCGCGATAGACCCCCACTCGGCCACTTGCTTTTACGTCCGGGTAGGTCTCGCCGGGACCGCGTCCGTACCAGGCGAAGCGGTCGAATCCCGCTGGCATTCTAAGCACTAGCCCGAGGCGGGGAAGCTCGGGGATCTCCCTGCGGGCGTGGACGCGCGTTTCGATCACCACGTCGCCACTTCCGTAGACCGTGTAGAACTGCTCAAGGTCAAAAAGCGGGGCAAGCGTGTACGGCCCGACGACCGAGCGCACAACGATCTTGACCGCCTCTGGTTTGATCGCCGCGACCTCGACCGAGCTTGGTCTAAACTGCACTCGGTCGTAACCGGCTTCTATCCACTTGGCCTTGAGGTACATATCGTTGTCGGTAGGCGCGCGCCAGACGTTCAGCTTGGGGCCATCGGCTAGAAGCGGCGTTCCCTGATACTCCCAGGCAGAGATTACTCCGATACGCCGGTCAAACGCAAGCGCGAAGTCCTCACCTGAGAGCACAAGCTTATCACCGGGCTCAGAAACGCTGAGTGATGGCGACGAGCCGAGGTTGATCATCGGAAACGCCGAAGCCGCGACAGGAATCTTGAGCTGCTCCCATGCTACCTCATAGCCTCGCCCCTCCCACGGAGTGTCACCGGCAAGCACGAAGCTCACATTGAGCCAAAGCTCCTGTCCGGGACTAACATTGGGAAGCGAGTAGGGGAGGGCGAACTCGCGGCTCGCTCCGGCCTCGATATCGAGCTCAGGGAAACGCCCCTGCTCAAGCGCCACCCCGTCGCGCTCGATTTTCCACGCGCCCTCGAGGTGTGCAAGCGACAGAAACGCGTAGCGGTTGGTGAGCCTGATCTTCCCCGCCGCAAGGTCAATCTCTTCTGCATCTACGGGCTGGATGATCTTTTTGTACTCAAGCAAGCCCGTATGGGGGACCCGGTCGGGCGAGCAGAGGCCGTCTATGCAGAAGTTGCCGTCGTTTGGATAGTCCTCGAAGTCGCCTCCGTAGGCAAACCACTCGCGCCCATCCTCTGTCGTTCTTCTGATGCCGTGATCGGCCCACTCCCAGATACACCCTCCGATAAGCCGAGGGTATTTCCTTATCGCCTCCCAGTATTCTTTCAGACCGCCGGGGCCTGTGCCCATCGCATGCGCGTACTCGCACATGTAGTAGGGGCGGGGGTCCTCGGTGTTTTCACCTCGGGCGATGATCGCCTCAACTGTCGGATACATGTTGCTTACGATGTCGACCACTGGCTCATCGAGCGCGCCTTCGTAGTGGACAAAGCGCGAGGGGTCGAGCGCCCGAATGAGCTCGGCCATCGCGTCGTGGTTCACGCCGTAGCCGGACTCGTTTCCAAGCGACCACATGATGATGCTTGCGTGGTTCTTGTCCCGCTCCACCATCCGCCGGGCCCGGTCTACGTAGGCGTCGCGCCACAGCGGGTCTCGGGAGATGGTCCCCATGTCCTCGCGGTTGTAGCTCTTTCTCCAGACTGCAAAACCGTGGGTCTCGATGTCGGCCTCGTCGACTACGTAGAGTCCATACTCGTCACAAAGGTCGAGCCAGTAGGGATCGTTGGGGTAGTGAGAGGTGCGCACGCAGTTGATATTGTGCCGCTTCATCACGAGCATATCCTGGAGCATCGCCTCCCGGCTTACGGCGTGTCCGAGGTCGGGGTGGGTGTCGTGGCGGTTGACTCCCGCGAGCTTCACCGCGACCCCGTTCACAAGAAGCGCCTGGTCACGGATTTCGAGCTTTCTGAAACCTATGCGCTGCCGCTCAACCAAAAGCACGTCTCCACCCTCTGAGACAAGGGAAACCAGAAGCGTGTAAAGGTTGGGAGTCTCGGCGGTCCACTTCAGAGGACACACAACCGACATCTCTGTCTCAACCACAGACTCCCGCCCTGCGCCTGGCGCGTCAAGCTCCTGCTGATAACCCGAAACCGACTCCCCGGCCTGGTCGAGCAGATCGATCTGTATCTTCAGGCCCTCCTGCGCAGCTGTTCCGTAGTTCTTGAGCGAAACGGCGAGGCCGAGCGTGCCATCTTCATACTGGGAATCAAGCTCTGTTCGCACCCGAACGTCCCTGATGCGCGTGTCAGGCGTCGCGGTGAGGTACACGTCGCGAAATATGCCCGAAAGCCGCCACATGTCCTGGTCCTCCAGGTAGCTTCCATCAGACCACTGGAATACCTGCACGGCAAGGAGGTTTTCGCCCTCCAGAACGTATTCAGTCAAGTCGAACTCGGTTGGCATGTGGCTGCACTTGCTCATGCCGACCATCTCGCCGTTCACCCACACGTAAAACGCCGAGTCGACGCCGTCAAAGTTGAGAAAGACGCGCTTGCCCGCCCAGTTAGCCGGCAGCTTGAACCATCTGCGATACAGCCCGACGGGGTTATCGTTTGGCACAAAGGGCGGGTCGCAGGGGTAGGGGTAGTTGACGTTGGTGTAGTTGGGTTTGCCCCAGCCGTGCATCTGCCAGTTGCTAGGCACCGGGATCGTGTCCCAGAACTCGGTGTCAAAGCTCTCTCCTGCGAAGTCCTCGGGCATGGCCTCGGGGTTTGGCAGGTAGAGAAACTCCCACTCGCCGTTTAGCAGCCGGAAATACTCAGATGCGCCGCGTTCACCCCGGATCGCGGAATCTTTGTCTTGGTAAGGAACGAGTGTCGCGCGCGGGGGCTCGACATTTCGCCCGAGAAGTCTTGGGTTTTCCCAGTCTCTATTGTTGTTTGCGCTCACTTCGGTAGTCTTCTCCAATAATTTGCTTTCAATTCCTACTACAATGGTTAGCGCACGAGGCAGATATTCCTCCCTAAGCTTATGTAACGGTGCGGCAACTAACCAGTAATAGTGTCGTAACTCCCCCGAAACAAAGCATTAGTACACTCTTCATGGACAAGAATCAATCACCCTGGAGGACAACCTGGTGAAAGGACTGCTACGTTTCGGCAAACTAAGAGCGTTTGCCATCTTCGCGCTTGTACTCGGCCTTGGCGCGGCCCCCGCGTTTGCCGATGGAGGCAAGATAGACACAGGCGACACGGCCTGGCTGCTCATCTCAAGCGCGCTTGTAATGCTGATGACCCCGGGCCTGGGGTTTTTCTACGCAGGAATGGTGCGCCGCAAGAACTCGCTTGCAACCATTCTGCAGAGCTTTGTGATGGTCGCGATCATCGGCGTGCTCTGGATCGTCTACGGCTACACGCTCGCCTTCGGGCACGACCACTGGGGGCTGATCGGCTCCTTTGAGTGGATCGGCCTGCGTGGGGTGGGGCAGGCGCCGAACCCCGACTACGCCCCGACCATTCCCCACATCGGCTTTGTGATGTTCCAGGCGATGTTCGCCATCATCACTCCCGCGCTGATCTCAGGCGCGTTTGCCGAACGCATGCGATTCAAGAGCTACGTGATATTCTCCGTGCTCTGGTTTACATTGGTATACATCCCCGTCTGCCACTGGGTCTGGGCTCCGGGCGGATGGCTCCGTGAGCTTGGCGCGCTCGACTTCGCCGGTGGCATCGTCGTACACCTCACAAGCGGGATCGCCGCTCTCGTCTGCGCGATCGCCCTCGGCCAGCGCCGTGGCTACGGTCACGAAGACATTACGCCCCACAACCTGACGATGACCCTCGTCGGCACGGCGCTTCTTTGGTTTGGATGGTTCGGTTTCAACGCCGGAAGCGCGCTTGGGGCAAACGGTATCGCCTTCAACGCATTTTTGACTACAAACACCGCGGGCTGCGCCGCGGCGGTCACGTGGATGTTCATCGAGTGGCTGCACCACGGCAGACCGACTGCGCTTGGTGTGGCGTCCGGCGCGATCGCGGGGCTTGCGGCAGTAACTCCGGCCTCGGGGTTCATCGGGCCGATGGCGGCGCTTGTGATCGGAGTCGTGATAAGCGGCCTCTCCTACCTCGCGATTATGATGAAGGGCAAGTTCCGCTACGACGACTCGCTCGACGTCTTCGCGGTGCATGGGATGGGCGGAATCTGGGGAGTGCTCGCGGTGGGCCTCTTCTCAAGCGCCCTGATCAACCCTGCAGTCACAAACCAGGGCCTCTTCCACGGCGGGACCAAGCTTCTGGTCGCGCAGTTGATAGCAATCGGCGCAGTCTCGGCGTTCTCGCTCGTCGCGACTTACCTGTTGCTCAAGATAACCAACGTCTTCTCGCCGCTTAGGGCCGAGAAGAACGACGAAGAGATGGGCCTCGACCTCAGCCAGCACGGAGAGGTTGGCTACACGTTCTAAATCGAAGGTAAATCAAGAGTGAAGTGAGCGGAGGGTTTTTGGGGCCTTCCGCTCACTTTTTATTTGTACGTGTAGGTGGGGGTTACGCGGCTTTCTATCGCGATGTGCTCAATTGCGGGCTCCAGGTCTCGGCGAGTCAGTGGACCGACACTGCCTTCATCTGCCTTCCAACTTCTGCCATCAGAGAAACGAACCCTGTAGACATAGCTGCTGCAGTGGCGTTCGCTCCCTCTTGACTCCTCGATCTCAATGCTAGTCACGCTTTTCCAATGGTGAAACTCCTCGCCGACACCAAAGAAACGGTTGATCGCAATACCCTGTTCGGTCACCCGAGCGTAGCCATCGACATACAAGAATGCAAGCACCACAGCTGCTGCAACCACCCCGATTACTATCCGCTGCGAGACAATGCCAGCCTTACCGCCTGAAGCAACCTTCTGGAGTTCGTTCCACACCTCAAGGTACGATCCAACTCGCTTTCGTGCGATCTTATCAGACACAAGCGCCAGAACGAGCGCAAACCCAAGCATCATAGGTATCGCGAACCCCATATCTAGCGGGATGATAAAGTAGATGGTGTCGCTGGTGGAGTGAAGCGATTTCGCCAACCGCTCAAGCGGAAATGTGAACATGCTAGCCGCTCCACAAAGAAAACCGAGCATCGTAGCACCGATGTGCATCCGCCAAAGCGGCATAATGCGCTTTTTGGTCTGTGGGTCCAGCGTGTTGATGAATGCGGCGAGTTTGCTACTCCGTTCGTGGCTCGACAGGCTTGAGTCGTATAGTGAAGAACGGTCGCGTGAGATGATATCAGGAATCGCGACCGCCTGCGGGAGGCCTGCGGTCCGAAGTTTTCGGATGATCGCGAGGATCAGGTCTTCGCTATCTTTGTTGCCCTTGATGAAGGGCACGCGAAGCTCACGGCGCTTCTCCCCGTAGTAGAACGCAAGAGCACCCTGGAGAAACTGATGGCCAACGACCTCCGACCAGGGCACATAGGCCTTGCCAAGCGACGTGTTGGCCTCCAGATACCCCTCCCGTACCGACACGATCTGGGCTTTTCTAAAGGCCTCCGGGATGAACAACCAGTAGATCATCGCCGCAGACGCCAAAGTAAGCGATAGGGGGAACAGAAACGCCGGAAACTTCAGTGGAAAGGCAAACCACAGCCCGATGGCCCCACCGCCAAGCATCAGCGTAACGATGGCAAACCCGACCATGTCCCCCTTTGAGCTTTTGGAGGTCCAGTCGAGCTCCCGTGGAACGTCCTCGGGCACCGGCTCCCAAATCCTCTTCATCGAGTCTGAGATCTCAATACCTTCAATTCGCCCAAGACGCCTGAGGTGCTGGAATACCGACGCCGAAAGCGCGTCCGAAGACCTGGAGCTGCCGCTTATCCCTGAGGGGTTGAACTTCACCCGGCCGCGCCCGGTCCAAAGTGAGAGCACGTTGTACCCGGCGCGGGTCTTTCGAAGGGTCGCGCGCTCAATGTCGATCCAGGGTATAAATCTGTGTCTGAGGACCCCCTTTAGGGTGAGCCCCGTTGGGTCGGTCCACATGCTGTGGTATCCGCCAAGCGCTCGCAGGATGATAAATGCTACGAGCAAAGCAATAATGGCGCAAAGCACCCGGCCCATTGTCTCCATGTATGGCCAGGCAAACACGGCAAGGAAAGCGATCAACGCGACCTGAACACCGATCACTCCGGCAAAGCCGACCATAACCAGCGCAGCCTGGTCAGATCGCAGCTTGACGCTTTCAAGCTCGGGAAGTTCTGCCAATTGTTCTATAGTCTGGTCTGTCATCGATGATTCCCCTCTTGGCGATGTTCACTTGCCGATATATTATACCATTGGGAGCTCTTGGTTTGGAGTGCGGACGTGGACAAACACTCTGTGAAAGCGAGCGGCGCTCGCGCGCCGCACTCCAAATGGTTTTGCTTATCCCCAGTATTCGTCCAACAGCTCGCGCATCTCGGAAAGAATCTCAGGCGTCACCTGCTCGGTCATCAAGAGCCCGATCTGGGGGATGCCGTCGATCCGGTTCATCATTCGCAGGTAATCGGCCTGCATGTGCGCGTGATAGTTGAAGTGGGTCGTCACTCGCTGGCCCGGGCAGAGGGCGTCGCGCATCGCTACCTTGGAATACATAAAGGTGACGTACTCCAGGAAGCTCTCCTCGCTACAACAGGCGATGAAATACTGCTGGTGGTGCGGGTTGAAAGGCTGCCCCCAGAGGTAGGGGGAGGGCTTGTACTTGGCGATCGCTTTGTAGACCATCTCAAAGACCCGCGCAAGGGCGCGTTCTTCGCCGTACCAGTCGAGGTCGATCGGGTTGGGGCGCGCGTAGTATTTTTCGGCGATGTAGTCGAGCTTGATTCCGTCGATGTCCCACTGGCCCGGGCCGTTTCCAAACCACAGCTCGAATTTGTCGGCCATCCAGTCGCGCACGCGGGGGTTGGTGTAGTCAAGCCACATGTACCCGTGCTTCGAGGGTCCTGCGAGCATTTCAGGGTGCTTCAAGACCTTCGCGCCCGCTTCGGTGTGAAAGGGCGACCACCAAAGCGCGACCTTGAAGTCCATGGCGTGGAGCTCATCGACCAGCGCGCGCATGTCCGGGAACTTCTCTGTCAGGAGGTTCCAGTCGCCCCGAAAGTCCTGCCAGCCTTCGTCGATTATGATCGTCCCGATGTTCAGGCCTTCTTCTCGAATCTTTTTCGCGGCGGCGAGCACGAACTCCTGGGTCAGGTTCTCTTTGGTCACATTGAAGTGATCGGGATGATTTCGCGTGCCGAGCTTTTCGGTCGCCATCACGAACTGGTCGCCCCAAGTGCAGTACCATGGCCGCAGCCACACGTCGTCCTCCGGCTTGAACTTCTTTTCGGGGACGATGCCGTCGTCCATCATCGCCTGGGTGAACGCGCCGTGGGCCTGGTCGTCGGTGAGGTTGAGCGTCACCTGAATCTGAAGCCTCGGTCCCCGGTGCACGCGCCCTCCGGGCAGCTCAAGCGGGCACTTCTCGCCACCGTAGTTGAACCTCCAGTGCTCGAGCTCTCCCGCGCCTGATTTCAGCTCCATCCCAAAGTCGTGGGCGAGGCTCGTTCCGCCGACGCAGACGCTAAAGAGCCCGCGCTTCAGAAGCACCCTCGGCACGACCGGAAAGTACGACCAGTTGTGGCTTGCGGTAGAGATATCGACCCCGTCGAGCCCGAAGACCTGCCCGTTTGTCTCAAGGTGAGGCTGACCGACGTAGGCGTGCACCCCATCGGCGTTGATCTTGCCACCCGATGCAGCGACCACCCAATGGGCGACGGCGTGATCGCTTAGGGCGAGGTACTCGGCGTTGCAGATCAGTCGATCGGGCAGTCCGAAGATCGTGTTGGTGACGCGCCCCTCCGTGCTCCCGCCAAGCGTCGCGCTCACTACGAGCTTGGGGTTTCCCGCGGGGTCGTAGCCCGAGAACTCGATCTGGCCGCTTCCCTCCACCAAATGCGCGCCCACGATCTCGGGGTAGAGCAACAGGGGAGAGTTGGACGAAAATACGGGCTCGGACTTGTCGCCGAAGCCAAAATCGAGCTGCCACGCGTCGATATCCACCGTCAGTATGTATGCCTGTGTTTCTATGCTTACCTGTTCAGACTCTTTCATCGCTTGCTCCTTGGAATATCTTCCATTGTTTTAGCAGACCGGCGTATAGAAGTCAAGGAGGAATGGGCGGACTTCTCACGTAGTAGTTATCAGAGTGACAGTAGCGGAGGGTTTTCGATGACCGAAAAAGAGATTAGACTTACGACACTTTCCCACGGCGCGGGCTGCGGGTGCAAGATCGGGCCGGAGCATCTTCGGCAGGTGATAAAGTTTCTGCCGCCGATCACCGACCCCAACGTCCTGGTCGGGATCAACACAAGCGACGACGCCGGCGTCTATCGCATTACAGACGACATCGCCGCGGTGCTCACGCTCGACTTCTTCACCCCGATCGTCGACGACCCCTACGACTTCGGCCGCATCGCTGTCACCAACGCCGTCTCCGACGTCTACGCGATGGGGGGCACTCCTGTAATCGGCCTAAACGTAGTCGCCTTCCCCGCGCGCGACCTTCCCCTCTCTATACTTGAGGATATCCTGCGCGGCGGGGCCGACCAGGCTGCGGCGGCTGGTGTAAGCGTAGTCGGCGGCCACTCGATCGACGACCCCGAGCCCAAGTTCGGCTTTGTCGCGATGGGTCTCGTTCATCCCGACAAAGTGATAACAAACGCGACGGCGAGGGTGGGGGACGTGCTTTTCCTCACCAAACCGATCGGCACCGGAGTGATCTCCACCGCCGTCAAGCGAGGGGCAGCGACCACAGAGCAAGTCGCCGAATCGATCACCTGGATGACAACGCTCAACAAATCGGCCTCCGAGGTTATGCAAAAGGTCGGAATCAACTCCTGCACCGACGTAACGGGCTTTAGCCTGCTGGGTCACCTGCGGGAAATGACCTGCGCAAGCGGCGTAGGCGCGCGAGTGCGCATGGACGACATCCCCACAATGGGCGGCGTCCGCGACCTCCTCGCCCGCGACATGGCCCCGGGCGGCGCTTACCGCAATCTCGAATTTCTAGAAAAATGCAACGCAATAGTCTGGCCGCCGGACGCGACCGAAGCCGACAAGCTACTCCTCTGCGACCCCCAGACCTCCGGCGGGCTCCTGATAAGCGTCTCACCCGATAAGGCCGAAGAGCTTCAGCGCAAGATGGTCGAAGCTGGCGTGCCTGCGTTGGAGATCGGAGAAATCGTTGAGGACTCCGAGAAGCAGATTACGATTCTTTAACGAAAGGGACCGACGTGCCTGAAATCAGTCGTTTTTTCGGTATCATAATTGCGATATACTATAATGACCACCAACCTCCGCATTTCCACGCGAAGTATGGAGACCAAACTGGTGTGTTTGTAATTTCAGACCTCAGGTTAATCGAGGGGAGATTGTCGCAGAGGGTAGTCGCTCTCGTCCTGGAGTGGGCATTCGCACACCGTGAAGAGCTAATGCTGGATTGGGAACTCGCGATGGCAAGAAAACCGCTGCAAAAAATCGAGCCGTTAGTTTAGGAGGGTAAAATGCATTTTGTTAGGAAGGCTTCTTATGTCAAGGATTACAAGCTTCGGATCACCTTCGAAGACGGCTCAACACGCTTGGTCGACCTCGAACCTCATCTCTCAGGCGAAATCTTCGAGCCACTGAAGAATGTGGAGTTTTTCAAAACCTTTGCGGTCAGCTCTGATCTCGACACTGTTGTCTGGGACAACGATGCCGACTTTTCGCCCGACTTTCTCTATGAGATTGGAGAGATTGTTGAGGACTCCGAGGGACGAATTTGGATCGCTTAGGCCAAACCCGGACTAGCCCGCTTTATTTGTGAAGCGAATAAAGCTATCGCTAGCAGAGCATTATTCACGCTACTCGTGAATAATGCGGGCTAGACAAAGAACCAGGCTGCGCCTCCGCTGGTTTCTCTCTGGACGACGCCATAGCCAACGCGAAGGAAGCTATCAGGCTATATCTTCGCCAGGAGCCGTTGCAACTTGAAGATCGTATGATTCTGCGAGAGGTAGAAGTCTGACCCGCGTTTAGCTCTCCATCCCAATCGGGTACCGAACTTGTAAGACCCACTGGAGGTGGCAGCAATGCAGGTTCAGGATATTATGACCAGAGACCCCATTTGCGTGGAGCCGGAGAGCTCGCTTGAGGCGGTCGCGCAGATGATGGTGGAGTTCGATTGCGGCGCGGTTCCGGTCTGCGACTCGCGGACCGGGGAGGTCGTAGGGATCGTCACCGATCGCGATATCGTAGTTCGCACGCTCGCAAAAGGGCTCGATCCGCTTGAAATGATGGCGCTCGACGCCATGACCCCAACCCCACACACACTAAAACCCCAGGCAAGCGTCGACGAATGCATCAGGATGATGGAAGAGTATAAGGTGCGGCGCATTCCAATCACCGACGAACAGGGGCAGCTTATTGGCATGGTCTCGCAGGCCGATATCGCCCGGCGCGTGGTCGCGGCCCAGCCGCAGATGACCGAGGAGTTTGAAGAGGCGCTGGAAGAGATCTCAGAGCCGAGAATCTCGCTGTAAGCATTCGAGGGCGGATACTCTCCGCCCTCGCTTGTTATTCTAACGGACCATATACGCCGCGCCGATAGTCGTCAGGTAAAGGGCGACGAAAACCCAGCCCTGCCAACGCTCAAGGCGCCGTCGAGCAAGGCTTACTGCTGCAAAAAGTGTAAGCACCGTCATGATCGTAAAGGGCGCGCCGATCACTCCGGTCACAGGCTTGTGAGCATAAGCGACCGCGACAAAAGGCAGCACCGCAAGAAGCAGACTGTTGTGGTTCACCTTGCTTCCCATAAAGTTGCAGACAGAGATCTCGGCGTTCTTGCCATCGCGCATAACAGTGAGATATGCGGTGATCTTTTCGGGAAGCTCGGAGGCGATAGGGCTAAGGACAATCGCAACCGCCATCGCGCTTACCCCAATGGCATCTGCGATGTGACTCATCGAATCAACAAACGGCTCTGAGGCAATTACAATTATCACCCCGCCGATAACCATCATCACAAACGCCTTGACCATATCTCGGGTTGTGACGTTGTGCTCGATGGTCTTTGCGTACATTCTCGCGACCACATAATGCTGCACTACATAAATCAGGAAGATGGCTGCAAGGATAATTCCGTCTGTGAAGCTAAGCCCATTCCCTACCCACGCCAGAACATAGGCTAGGACTGAAGTCACGGCAAGATAGATCGCATCTACCTGCGTATGTCGCGAAAGCACAATGTGTTTCACAGGCTTCTTGCTAAGACGCGTCGTCGCAACCAGGATCACCGAACCGTACCCAAGCGTTACAAGAAGGGTGCATGCCCCGACAGCCGAGCCAATAGCCATAGGATACTGCGACTTTACCGCAGCCCAATAGACAAACAGGTACTCAGGAAGCGTAGTGATAAGAGCAAGCAGGATGCTCCCTGTAAAGTTCGCTCCGTATTTTTCTGCGAGCACCTCGGCGCCCACACTGAGGAGCCACGCCGCACCCACGATTACCGTGAGCAAGCCGAGAAATTCCAATGCTAACAAGATGTCCTCCTAGACAGGTGTAATACTGCGTTCCTGACACGCTATTATCAAACATAAATGTCAATCACAAAGACTCTGATATTCTTCTATTTCGAGGAGCGCCCGATTACCTTCCAATCTTTCTCGCTCACGTGCCGAAGGATTATGACCTCCTGAACCACGTGTGGATGCGAGTCAGGGAACTTGAACTCCACAATCACAGTCGCTCGCCTACCTCCTTCGTCTACTCTGGTTGAGGTGATGCGATAGGAGGCCTTTTCACTGTTGATCCAGTTCCCGTAAACCCTGGCCGCATCCTCGGTTTCGTTCGAGGGGAGCGCGTATTGCTCGGCTTTCTCTATTTTGTGGCGCGCGCTCTGCTGAACCCAAATCCATGCGACGTTTCCGGGGGGAATCGGAGCCGTCAGACGATAAACAACCCAACCGGCGATCGCCACCGCACCGATGATCGAGAGTGCGACCACTCCCCGACGCTCAAACCCACTGATCTGTCGGCCGCCGGCCTGCTCCGCCCGCTTTTTGCTGATCCAGATGAAAGTCATAAGCGTGCTGATAGAAAGCAGAATCGCGCACAGATAAAACGGAATCGTGATGTGGTTGATGCCAAGCCTCGGGAGCGAAAGCCAGTCGCGGGTGTAGATAATCGGGGCGACTAGCACGCCAAGGAGCGCGCCCATCCCCTGCGCGAGTCCAACCGCGCCCATCACCTGACCGCGCCGATCCTTTGGAGCCGCCTGTGAGACTACGGCCATCCACGCGGGAAACGCTATCTGAAAACCAATACCGAGGATGATCGACGCTCCGGCAAGTGCGACGATGCTCCGAAACATCGCGATTATCCACATAGCCGTGGCGCACACGAGCATCCCGTAGCAGACCGAGACCATCTTGCCCCATTTGTCGGCAAACCAGCCGAACGGAAGAGCAAGCACACCGAGAATAATCGCAACAGGGAAGACAATCGAGCCAAACTGGGTTTCGTTCAAACCGAGCGCGTCCATCGCATAGAGCTTCACAATCGGCATAAGAATCCCGATCGCGGCAAACATCACCACGCTAAGGACGATCATGTCCGGCACCAACTTGAGCGCACCTTCGATCTCATTGGTGTGCGGGATGTGCGTTTCCTCGACCTCAGGGACGTGGTGATGGTGGTCGCCGATCTGCTTGGGAAGAAGCATAAAACCCACAACTACGGTTAGGAGAAAGACCAGGCTGCAGAAATAGAACGCGCCAGTGTAGGCCGGGAGAACCTGGGAAAGATAGTCGTTTGCTACTCCCGCCAGAAGCATTCCAAGTGCGACCGCGCCCATCTGCGTGCCGTTTAGAATAGCCATCGCGGTGCTTCGGTATTTTTCTTCCACCGCATCGCCAAAAGCGGCAAACGCAGCGGGCCAGAACGCCGCAAGACCTATCCCGTCAATCGCCCTAAGGACGATCATAATTGGAACAGTCAGGGGACCATGAACAAATATCGTGGCTATCGATGTGAATACGCTTATCGCCGGGCCGATCAGCATCAGGGGCCTGCGGCCTATCCGGTCGCCAAGCGCACCCAGGGGGGGCCGAAAAAGCGCCTCTGTAAGCATGAACGCGCCCATCACCCAGCCCAGTGACGCGCCCATATCGAGCTTGTACTGCATCCAGACCGGCAGCGCAGAGAAGTTGAGCGCCATCCAGCCCAGCTGCGCGAGAAGCGCCACTATAGCGAGGCCGATGACCGTCTTTGACGACTTGACGAGCCGCCATATTCGACTGAAAAGCCCGATCTCTTCTTTGGGTGATTCTATCGTGCCAGTTTCCTCTTTCAAAATCGTTTCTGTCCCCGGATCTTTAATCTAACCCGCTTTATTCGCTTCACGAATAAAGCTCTCGCTAGCAAAGCATTATTCACGCTCCTCGTGAATAATGCAGGCTACTGGGTCAATTGCCATGCATTACGCCATTAGGGATTCGGAAATCCCGTCTTAGCTTTGGGGTGGCGATTCGGAAATCGCCACCCCAAAAGAGATATCGGTCAAATCCAGGTTAAGCGTGCACCAATCTTACCTCTGCGCCCGATTCCGAGGACCTGTACAAGCCGTCCAGGATACGCATCACCATAAGCGCCTGATCGCCCGTGACGGGCGGCACAGTGTCGTTTCTGATGGAATCTGCGAAAGCCCGAAGCTCCCCTTCATACATATTTATCTCAGGTAAGAATACTGGGGTCTGGTCGTACATGTTGCCGTCTTCTTCGCGGAACATGCGTGCGGGGTTTGCCTGAAGCCCACCCTCGGTACCCATTATAGCAAGATCCATCGCGTCTTTTTCGATATTTGCGGCAAAACTCGCCTCTATTGTAAGCGTCGCGCCGTTTTCAAAGCGCACAAGGCCGGATGCGAAGTCCTCAACGGAAAACTTCTCATGGTTCCATTTGCCGTAAGGCGAGTATACGTCGGGCCTGTTGCCGAACTTGGCGTAAGCCGCGCCCGAGACCGAAACGGGTTTGGGATGCCCCATCAGCCAGAGCGCGTAGTCGAGCCAGTGGACCCCGATATCGATCAACGGCCCTCCGCCCTGGCGCTCTTTGTCGATGAAGTTGCCGTGGGTCGGAATCCCTCGCCGCCTGATCGCCCGCACCCGGGCGTAGTACATCTCCCCCATCTTGCCCGCATCGACGAACCGCTTCAGGGCAATCGCCTCAGAGCAGAAACGCAGGCACTGCCCGACCATAAGCTTTTTGCCAGTCTCTTGGGCGACTTTGATGATCTCCTGGGCCTCTTCTGAGTTTCGCCCGATCGGTTTTTCTACAAGCACATGCTTTCCTGCCCGAAGCGCGGCGATCGCGGGATGCGCGTGAAGAAAGTTTGGGGTGCAGATATCGACCGCGTCTATGTCGGCGCGCTCGAGCATGTCCTCGTAGCTTGTGTAAACTTCGGCTATATTGAACTGCGCAGCAAGAGCAGAGGTGCATGCCGGGTCAACGTCACAGATTGCCGTAACCGAAACCTCGGGAATCGCCGCAAGTGCCGGCGCATGCCTGCGCTTTGCGATGCCACCGCAACCAATCAGACCAATTTTCAGTTTGTCCAAAACCCTACCCCTTCACCACGCCAAGCGGCCTCATTTTGGCGACTCTTTTCGAGATGCCTGCCCCTTCAGCGGCTTCCACAACATTTGCCACATCTTTATATGCATACGGAGCTTCCTCCGATAGCGTTCCCCTGCTAGCAGCCTTGACGGTAATTCCCTTGTCGGCAAGCGACTGCGCCACCTGTTCACCACTCGCTCTTTTGGTCGCCGCATGCCGGGAAAGGAGTCTCCCCGCACCGTGGCAGGTGGAGCCAAAAGTCTCCTGCATCGCCCGCTCGGTGCCAACCAAGAGATACGAGTAGCGGCCCATGTCCCCGGGAATCAAAACTGGCTGCCCGACCGCGCGATACTTTTCAGGAATATCCGCCTGCCCCGGGCCAAATGCCCGAGTCGCCCCTTTTCGGTGAACGCAAAGCTTTTTCTTTTCGCCGTCGACGATGTGCTCCTCGATTTTAGCGATGTTGTGAGCAACATCATAGATCTGGCTCATCCCGAGCTTGTGCGCGCCGAGCCCAAAGGTCTTTTCAAAGGCCTCCCGCACCCAGTGGGCGATCGCCTGACGGTTCGCCCAGGCATAGTTCGCGGCGCACGCCATAGCGGCCATGTATTTTTTGCCCTCTGGCGAGTTGACCGGCGCACATGCCAGCTGCTTGTCGGGCACGTTGATATCGTATTTCTTGATCGCGCGCTGCATATCGAGCAGACTGTCGTCGCAGACCTGGTGGCCGAAGCCTCGGGAGCCGGTGTGGATCATCACCGTAATCTGCCCCGGTTCAGTGATTCCAAAAGCCCGCGCGGTCTCCGCGTCAAAAATCTCTTCCACGATCTGGACCTCAATAAAATGGTTCCCCGCGCCAAGCGTCCCAAGCTGCGGCTGACCGCGTTTGACGGCCTTGTCACTGACCATCGACGGGTCGGCCCAGGAGAGCTCTCCACTTTGCTCTGTCGCTTCGATATCTTCAGCCCAGCCGATGCCCTGCTCGACCATCCACTTCGCGCCCTTTTTCATCACACGGGCAAGCTCGGTGCTGCTCACTCTTATCTTGCCTTCGCTTCCGACGCCTGATGGTACCGCTGCAAATATATGGTTGACGAGGGTATCTATCACAGGCCGCACATCTTTTTCTGTAAGATCCGTCCTAAGGAGCCTCACTCCGCAGTTGATATCAAACCCAACACCGCCCGGTGAGACTACGCCGCTGTCTGCGAGTGTTGCCGCGACCCCGCCGATCGGAAACCCATACCCCCAGTGAATGTCGGGCATGGCCATACTCCGCCCAACTATCCCCGGCAAAAAGGCGACGTTTGCGACCTGCTCCATCGCTTCATCCTCACGGATGGCCTCCATCAGCTCCTCTGTCGCATATATCATACCGTCGGTTAGCATCCCATGCTTGTAGCTCTTGGGGATAAGCCAGCGAAAGTCGTCAACTTTCTTGATGTTTCCAGTCCAAGTCATTTCGGTCCCCTCCGTTTACTCAAGACTCTTTCTGAGTTTTCTTGCCGCTTCGAGCGCTTTTACCACCTTTGCGGCAAGATCCGGGTCCTCAATTTTTTCCATCGCCGCCGACTCAATCGTCTCCACCTCTTGCTTGGAGAGGTTCGGCATCTTCTTTTTGCGCTCCACGGGCTGTTCGGCCATAGTTTCCCCGGACTCGCCTTTTCTAAAGCCTCTGCCTGAGACTCGAATCTCTTTGATCACGTTTGAGCCGAGTTTTTCGTTGATCTTCTTTCTGATCACAGGCACAAGAAAATGAAGCTCCTGGGCCCACATGCTGTCCCTGCATGTAACAAAAAGTGTCCCCTGGTTTATCCGCTCAACCCGTGTGACCGAAGCGGTCTTTTTCCCGACGACCTCAGGCCAAAGGGCGAGCGCCATCTTTTCTTTGACAGCTCCCTGAACCCCGGTGCGATATAGCCCGGCCTTGATCAGGCTTCCAAGATCGGCAAATTGTGCTCTCATGCTTTTTGTACCGTCCCGGCCGTCACGTTGTAGACAGTGCCCTGCGCGACCACTTCTTCAGGAAGATCCCGAACCGATGTCGCGGTGACAATCGTCTGGCATCGCCCCATCGTCTGATCAAAGACATGCGAGCGGCGGTCAAAATCAAGTTCCGCGCCCACATCGTCCAAAAGCGCAACAGGCGACTCGCCGACGATCTCTTCGACAAGCCCGATCTCCGCAAGCTTCACCGCAAGAGCGACCGATCTCTGCTGGCCCTGGGAACCGAAGTAGCGCACGTCCATATCGTTTACTTTGAACCCGATATCGTCTCTGTGCGGCCCTTTGTTAGTCGTCCCCCGGGCGATGTCGTGATCTCTCGATCTCAAAAGCGCCTGCTTGAACACCTCTTTGATCTCGTCCAGGTTCTTGGGCTGCTCCACTTTCACGCTCGGCTCGTAGAATACGTCTAGCTTTTCAGTGCCGCCGGAGAGCTGATCGTATATCGGCTCCGCAAGCTCCGCGAGCCTGCGCAAAAAAGAGAGTCGCTTCTCAATTAAAATCGCCCCATAGCCTACGAGCTGATCGTCCCACACTTCGAGCGGTCCGCTTGAACGGTTCCCGTACTTCCATTCCTTGAGAACGCTGTTTCTCTGCTCCAGCACCCGCTTATACCTGCCAAACCCATACACGTACTGGGGGCTCACCTGGCTTATCTCAAGGTTCATGAACCTTCGCCGATTGGACGGGTCCCCCTTGATCATCTCAAGGTCCGAGCTTGAGAATATCACGGCATTCAGCTGCCCGACAATATCCCCTACTTTATCATGCTTTACCTTGTTTATACGAACGATTTTCTTCTCATTCCTCGCAAGGGTCACATCAAGACTGATCTCCCCACGCTCATCTCTGTCCACTTCAAGCGCGATTCTGGCCCAGTCCTGTCCGACCCTTATGATATCCGAGTCACGAGAGGTTCTATGCGATTTACTCGTAGCCACCATATAGATCGCTTCGAGTATCGCACTCTTCCCCTGACCGTTAGGTCCCACGAATATGTTCAGACCCGGTTCAGGGACTATCGTCCCCTCCGAGTAGTTCCGAACATTCGCCAAATGTATTCGAGTTATCCTCATAAGCCTGACTGTCTTAATAGATACAGTATTATACTCTTTTTGTTGTTGTTGTTGTAATGTCGGTGGAAAAGTGGATATCGTGGATTTTCAAGCGTGGAGTGAGCGTGAGGAACCCATGTGGAAAGCTTCTGGAAAGCTTGTTGTAAGACTCACTGCTTCCTGTGGGTGATGTGGGCAATACTTTTCCACCATTCTCCCAACAGGTTATCTACAGGAGAATTCACATGGCTTTCCACAGGGGTGCTTTTAGCTTTTAGCTCTGCCATTTTCTCATATTGCACATCGGGCGACGAGCCAATCTGAAAGCTAATACCTAACAGCTAAAAGCTATCTTCTCCTCTGCCGCGAGGACAGAATCTTCTGCGCTTCCCTGTATTTTACGACCGTTCTTCTGGCGACGTTCAGGCCTCGCTCCTGAAGGAGGTCGGCGATTCCCTGGTCGGAAAGCGGGTTTTGCGGGTCTTCGTTTCCTATCATTTCGCCGATCAGGTCTTTTACGCTCGTCGAGGTGTCAAAAAAGAAGTCGAAGGGGACCACTTCTTCGCTTGGAAGCTGGATATACTTGCTTCCCGTGGCGCGGCTGACAGTGGACTCGTGCATATTGACCGCGCGCGCAACCTTGGTACGGGTTAGTGGCCGAACAAAAATCTTGGAACCGGTGTCCAGATACCCCTGCTGATACTCTATGACCGCCTTGGTGATGAGGCGAAGCGTGCGCCGGCGCTGGTTCAGGTTCTTCATAAACAGATCAGCGCGCTCGACGAACTCTACTATGTGCTTCTTCTCGTCATCGGAGTAGTGTTTTTCGACGCCGCTTTTCAGTTCAGCGTAGGCATGCCTGTAGTGAGAGTTCATTGTCAGACCATAGTGGTCATGCGATATCACATCTATCTCAAAACCGTTTACTGTCCTTCGCACTATCACGTCCGGTCGGACCGAGCTTTTGTGGTCGTTGGATCTGGTAGCCCAGGGTGTTCTAAACGAGTTCCCGGGGTAGGGGTTCAGGCTCGATTTGACGAACGCAAGCGCTTCCAGGATCTCGCTTTGGGAGACTTTGAGCTTACGGGCAAGCCGTCCCACGCGCTTTGCAATCATGTCGTCCCAGTAGTCTCTTACCATGGTGAAGACTAGGGGGTTTTCCTGACCGTCCTCTTTCAGGCCTTCGAGCTGGATCTTCATGCACTCCTGAAGGTCACGCGCGCCGACTCCGGCGGGCTCGAACGTCTGGATGATCGCAAGCACCGCCTCAATATCTGCAAGTGGCCTTCCAAGCTCCTGAGCCACCTCAGCAAGCTCGCAGTCGAGGTATCCTGCGTCGTTGATGTTGGAGACGATATACTCGCCGATCTCGTACTGATCGTCGGGGAGCACGGCTCGAAGCACGGTGCGGAGGTGGTCCTGCAGGCTTACTTCAGCTTCTATGTTGGCAATAAAATCGTTTTCCGCGTCGGGGTCGCCCATGACATCCACGGGGAGCATTTCAAGCTCGTGGACGCTTAGGTCGGCGTCGTCTTTTTCCGCGTTTTTGCGGAAACTGCAGTCGATGCAAAGGGCACGAGGAGTATCGCAGCCCTGGCAGGGGTCATCCTCGGGCACCTCAAGTGCGGGGTTTTCAGCCAGTTCCAGCTCGATAACCTGCTGCAGCTCGAATTGAGAAAGCTGCAGAATGTTGTTCTGCTGAATAAGCTTAGGATCTATTCTTTGAGTTAGAGTTTGTTTTAAGCCTTGCTCAATGAGCATCCCGATCACACCCTATATGCCGAATTTGGAGAAAGCTGTCTTTCTCCTATATTTTCGGCAGACCGCGAGGGAATTCCAAGTAGCGCCTGAGATTTTTTATTCAGGCGAATCATTCTGATATTCTGCACGGAGCTTTGGAGAGGTTGTTCAATACTCTATCGGCCACTTAAGCGACTCTGACTGGAGTATATCACCAGGTGGCCCCACTGTCAATTATGCAACAGCGTGACAGCGTGAGAAAAAATAGTCGGAGGATACCGAGCTGCCAGCGTACAACATGATCTCATCCCCTATTACACGAGGACTTAATGCCGCTCGAAACGGTTGATACTGCGAGTATACTTCAGGAAAGCTGCCCTGCGCGCGAGAAAACCAGGTCCACGTGGCCCTGCATGATCGCGTCTGCGGCGGTGCTTTGGGTTGCTGCATGGGCGCTGGGTCCGTCGGTCACGTTGATCGGCGCAGGGATCGCGGGCGCGCTTGCGGCTGTTTCTCTGATCCCGAGCATGCGGCGGATGGCCTATAGGATCAATCACGGCTCGTGGAAAACCGTGCTCGTCGTGTGGATAACCTCTACCCTTGCGCTTTGCGCCTCGCTTGTACTCTCCGGGATGGGTCACATCACCCGCGGCAAGGCCGACCTTGGTCGGGCCGCAACAGAGCTCAATACCACAATCGCGGCGCTTGCTCTCACTGGTCTGTGGCTTGCGCTGATCCGTCTGCCAAGAAAATCTTCACCCTGCTATCAGATAGCGACCACGCTTTCGGTGATTGAAGCCGCAAGGCTCGCCGCCTTCGGCCAAAGGCCCGGAATATGGAGCCTGCTTGTGTGGGTTGCCGCCGTATTCTGCGCCTGGAGCAGCTTCGCCCACAGAGCAAGCAGGGACTATTAGCCCGAAGTCTTTCCCCAGGGATGGGTATATATCTATAGATACTACAACAACCTCAACTCGATGGATACAGACCCATGTCAGTCAAGATCAGTGTAGAAGACCGGACCCGAGAGATCGGCCGGAAGATACTTGAGCGCGTTATCCACAGGCGGCGGGGGTTTTCCCACGGGGACCTCGACTCCCGCCTGATGGAGTGGGCGATGCGCGACCCGGAGCTCAAGACCCAGCTCTTCAGGTTCGTAGACGTCCTTCCAGCGCTCCAAACCCCAGAAGAAGTCGTCCGCCACTTACGGGAGTACCTGGGATCGCCCGACAAGGGACTTCCTATCGTTGGACAGTTGGGGATAAACCTCGCCTCCTCAAGTGGACTCGCCGCAAGAGCCACCGCTGCGACCGTAGAGCGGCAGATCGGCGGGATGGCGAGGCGCTTTATCGCCGGGTCGAACATCCGTGAGGCCGCCGCAGCGGTGCGCGAGCTTCGAAAAAAGGGGATGACATTCACGCTCGATCTTTTGGGTGAGGTCGCGGTGAGCGAGGCTGAGGCGCTTGGTTACCAGCGGCAGTATCTCGAAGTGATTCGGGGGATGAGCGCTGAGGCCTCGGGTTATGCACCGGATGTGGACAGTTTGGGGGAAACTCCGCGCGTGAACGTCTCGGTCAAGCTCTCATCGCTCTACTCACGGATAGAGCCCGCCGACCCGGATGGCTCCGTTGAGGCCCTGAAGTCGCGCCTGCGACCGATACTAGAGCTTGCCCGCCAGGAGGGCGCGTTTATCCACATCGATTTGGAGCACTACGCGATCAAAGACCTCACGCTCCGGGTCTTTCGTGAGATCCTGCTTGAGCCGGCCTTTAGAGACAGCCGCCACTACGGCATAACCATCCAGGCGTATCTGAGGGACAGCGAGCGCGACCTGCGGGGTCTCGTTGATTGGGCGCGCGAGCGGGGCGCTCCAGTGCGGGTGAGGCTCGTTCGCGGGGCCTACTGGGACTACGAGACGGTCATCGCTCGCCAGCGCAACTGGCCCATTCCCGTTTATACACAGAAACCCGAGACGGATATCAACTTTGAGTGTCTGACCCGGCTATTGATCGAGAACTACCCCCATATTCTGACCGCAATTGGCAGCCACAACGCCCGAAGCGTCGCCTATGCGATGGCAGTGGCTGAGGCTGAGGCTGTGGATATCCCTGTGGGCTCTGTGGAGTATCAGATGCTCTACGGGATGGCTGGTGAGCTGAAAGAGGCCGTGGTCGAGATGGGCAGGCGGGTTCGTGTGTATACCCCCTACGGCGAGCTGATCCCGGGGATGGCCTACCTCGTGCGCCGCCTCCTTGAGAACACCTCAAACGAGTCGTTCCTCCGCCAAAGCTTTTCCGAGCGGGCATCGGTGGACGAGCTGTTGAAAAGCCCACAGGAAACGCCCAAATACACTCCCGAGGCGCGCGCGCCGGAGTTTGTAAACGAGCCGGAGCGCGATTTTTCCCGAGAAGAGCACCGCGAGATTATGAAAGAGGCGCTCGCTCGGGTGAGGGACGAGTTTAATGCACACTATCCACTGCTGATCGGTGGAAAACTCGTCTCCACCTCCGAAGAGATCGATTCGACCAACCCCTCAAGCCCCTCCGAGGTCGTCGGGCGCGTCGCCTGGGCCGGGGAGCGTGAGGCGCAGGCGGCGATTGAGGCCGCCAATCGGGCGTTTCCCACATGGCGGGACACGACTGTCGATGAACGTGCAAAGGTGCTCTTTCGCGCCGCTGATATCATCCGAACCGAGCGCGACCAGCTTGCGGCATGGGAGGTCTTTGAGACCGGCAAGGCCTGGCGGGAGGCCGACGCCGACGTCTGTGAAACGATCGATTACCTCAACTATTATGCAAGCGAGATGCTCCGCCTGGGGAAAACCCGCAGACTGGGGAGCCTCCCCGGTGAGCTGAACGAGTACCTCTACCAGCCCAGAGGGGTCGCCGCCGTCATCCCTCCCTGGAACTTCCCCATGGCGATTCTCGCGGGGATGACCTCCGCCGCGATCGTGGTCGGAAACACCGCGGTCGTAAAACCCGCGACACAGTCGCCTGTGATCGCCGCAAAGTTTGTGGATATCCTGGTGCGCGCGGGCCTCCCGGGCGGGGTAGTCAACTTCGTGCCAGGGCCGCCGATAGAGGTCGGGGAGTACCTGGTGAAAAGTCCCGACGTGGATATCACCGCATTCACCGGCTCCCGGGCGGTCGGCGCCCGGATATTTCGGACGGCCTCAGAGGTCGCGCCGGGTCAGGACCACCTCAAGCGCGTGATAGCGGAGATGGGCGGCAAAAACGCGCTTGTGATAGACAGCGACGCCGATCTCGACGAGGCCGTGACCGGTGCGGTCGCCTCTGCGTTCGGTTACGGCGGGCAGAAGTGCTCGGCCGCGAGCCGAATAATCGTCCATGACCTGATTTATGACAAGTTCCTCACCAGGTTCGTCGAGGCCTCAAAGAGTCTTTCGGTCGGGCCTGTGGAGAACCCTGGCAACTACTTTGGCGCACTTGTCGATGAGAAGTCGCGGGACAAGGTGCAAGGCTACATAGAGCTTGGGAAAACCGAGGCCCGGGTCGTCCTTGAAACCGACGTGTCGGGCCTGGGAGAGGGCTGGTGGGTCGGCCCGACGATATTCTCGGACGTTCCCCCGCAGGCACGAATCGCCCAGGAGGAGATATTCGGCCCCGTAGTCGCCGTGATACGCGCACAAAACTTTGACCAAGCGCTGGAGATCGCGATGGGGACGCAGTACTGCCTGACCGGTGGCGTCTACTCCCGCAGCCCGAGAAACATCGAAAAGGCGCGCAGGGACTTCCGTGTCGGAAACCTGTATATCAACCGAAAGACCACCGGTGCAATAGTCGGCCGCCAACCCTTCGGCGGGTTCAAGATGTCCGGCATCGGCTCAAAAGCCGGCGGCCCCGACTATCTGATCCAATTTATGGAGCCCCGCACGATCACCGAAAACACGCTGCGTCGAGGTTTCGCGCCCGAGCAGGAATCCGGGGATGTCGGCCTGTAGATTTCCCTGCTATAATGGATACAGACTATTCCGGGGAGATTATCATGAAAGAGCTTTACGTTGAGGCCCGCGAGGACAAGGTTGATAGTGGTTATGTAGCCTCTGCCATCGGTTACGGCATACACACCCAGGCAGAAACCCTAGAGGAACTGAAGCATAACATACTCGACGCGGTTGACTGCTATTTTGACAGTCCCGAGGACTCGCCGAAAATCATCCACCTGCGCCTCGTTAGTGAAGAGGTTCTTGTACGTTGAGACTACCGCGCGACGTTGATCCCAAGTCGCTCGTGCGCTCGCTCGCGGTGCTGGGATACCAGCCAACACGTCAGACCGGCTAGCACATCCGAATAACGACTCAAGTAGACGGTGAGCATCACGAAGTCATCCCCAACCACAAGCCGATCAAAATTGGAACGCTTCAGAGCATTCTATCGAGCATTTCGCAACATCATCGCATCTCCGTCGACGAACTGCTGACTATGCTCAAGTTATGCCCCCCTTTTTGACCGCGTCCAACCAACAACCTCCGTTCACGGCAGAATTCAATTTCTTACACCTCTTGAAAATCAACATCTCACACTCTCCTCAACATTGGTATAATTCTTAAGCAACCAATCGTGAAATATTACACGAGTTGGCCCCAAAATCCATTGACAGAAGGCCCCTGTAGGGGTAGAATATAATCGTTAATACTTTAACGAATAATCTCCCAATGGCGGGCTTTTGTGGAATGAATGGTTTGAAGAGGCTATCAAGAGCATCGGTGCTCAGGCTGGAACTCTACCTTGAAGTGCTCGAACACTTCGGCAAAGAGGGCAGGGCGCACATCACAAGCGCGGATATCGGCGAGGCGGTCGGTATTACAGACGTCAAAGTGCGTCAGGATCTGCTTCACCTCGGAGCCGCCGGGCGTCCCAAGGTCGGCTATGATGTGCCGAGGCTGACAGGGCTCATCCGGGAGGTTTTCGGGGTCGATTCGCTCAAACCAGCGTGCCTTGTCGGTTACGGAAACCTCGGGCGCGCGCTTGTCGGGAGCAACATCTGGACCAAAGGCGGGTTTAAGCTCGCAGCGATTTTTGACGGAGACCCGGAGATCGTCGGCACGGAAGCAGGCGAGATGAGGGTCCGCAGCATAACCGAGCTCTTTGGCGTTGTGAAGAGCGAAGGCATCCAGGCCGGGGTCGTAGTAGTCCCCGCCGCAGCCGCTCAGGAGGTCGCCGATCTCCTTGTAGCGGCAGGAGTCCAGGCGATCTGGAACTTTGCGCCGGTCAAGATTATGACGCCCGAAACGGTAGTCGTCGAAAACCAGTCCCTGGCGTGGGGATTGATAACTTTATCTTATAGATTGAAATCAAGGGGCTAGGGCTCCAGTCCAAACCCCAAAACGGAGGTAAACGCATTGGCTCAAGCAGTGGCAGCACGTGATGGCAAAGCAAAGCGAAAGCTCGAAAAGATCCAGGCCATCATAGAAGAGTACGGAGCTACGGAAAGCGCTCTGATCCCCATTCTGCAGAAGGTGCAGGAAGAATATCGCTACCTTCCGCAGGAAATCCTTACGTTCGTCGCTATGGCGCTGGATCTCCCGCCGGCGACGGTGTATGGCGTGGCTACGTTCTACGCGCAGTTCTCGCTTGAGCCCAAGGGCAAGTTCCTCGTGAAAGTCTGCGACGGAACCGCATGCCATGTGCGAAAGAACCAGACCGTGATCTCCGCGCTTCGACGCAGGCTCGGTCTGACCGATGGTCAGAAGACCACCGAAGATATGCGCTACACCCTGGAGGTCGTCAGCTGCATCGGCGCTTGCGCCCTTGCGCCCGCGGTTGTGATAAATGGCACAGTCCACGGCAAGATGACCCCGGAAAAAGTCCAGAAGGCCATCGATGAGCTTGAGGCCACCGAAAAGTCGGAGGTGAACAATTGAGTCCAGTCGCAAAACTCACTTCCCCGCAGGAGCTTGCGGAACTGAAGGCAAAAACTCTCGCGGCAATAGAGACCGGCTGCACCCGCGTGATGGTCTGTGGCGGCACCGGTTGTATGGCAAACGGCGCGCCCAAGGTCCTTGCGGCCCTTGAGAAGGCTATGGCCGACGCCGGCCTGAACGTCAAAGTCGATCTTTTGGACGAGGCAAAGGACGAAAGCGTCACCCTCGGCTACAGCGGCTGCCCCGGCTTCTGCCAGGTAGGCCCGATCGTGCGGATTCTCCCATCAGACATTTTCTACGTCTACGTCACCCCCGAGGACGCAGCCGAGATCGTCGAAAAGACCGTGAAGAACGGTGAAGTAGTCGAGCGGCTCGTCTTTACCGATGACGAGGGCGTCAAGTACGCCAAGCGCAACGAGCTTCCCTTCTATCGGGACCAGGTGAACGTAGTGCTCGCCGACTGCGGCATCATCGAGCCCGGTGACATCCGCGACTACATCGCCAAAGACGGCTACAGATCCCTCGCCGAGGCGATCTTCGGGATGACCCCTGAAGCAATCGTAAGTGAAGTTATGGAGTCCGGCCTGCGCGGCAGAGGCGGCGGCGGATTCCCGACCGGGCGCAAGTGGGCGTTTACCCAGAAGGTCCAGAGCGCCAAGAAGTACATCGTCTGCAACGCCGACGAGGGTGATCCCGGCGCGTTTATGGACGAGTCTATCATGGAAGGCAACCCCCACGCGCTCCTTGAAGGCATGATCATCGCGGGCTACGCGATCGGCGCGGACGAGGGTTACATATATGTAAGAGCCGAGTACCCGCTTGCGATCGCGCGTCTCAAGACCGCAATCGCCCAGGCTGAGGCTGCAAACCTGCTTGGCGACAAGATCCTTTCGGGCTCATTTTCCTTCCATATCAAGATCAAGGAAGGCGCGGGCGCATTTGTCTGCGGTGAAGAGACCGCTCTTATCGCCTCGATCGAAGGCAAGCGCGGAATGCCCCGGCCTAAGCCGCCGTTCCCTGCAAACTCAGGACTCTGGGGTAAGCCCACGGTCGTAAACAACGTCGAGACATTCGCCAACGTGCCCAAGATCATCCTAAACGGCGCTGAGTGGTTCAAAAGCTTTGGGACCGCGACCTCAGCGGGCACCAAGGTCTTTGCGATCACCGGCGACATCGCCAACACGGGGCTTATTGAAGTTCCGATGGGGACGACGCTCTCTGACGTAGTCTTCAAGATCGGCGGCGGCCTGCGAACCGGCAACAGCTTCAAGGCGGTCCAGATCGGCGGCCCCTCAGGCGCGTGCCTCACCAACGAGCACCTCGACCTGCCGCTTGACTACGACTCCCTGAAGAGCGTCGGCGCGATGGTCGGCTCCGGCGGGCTTGTAGTTATGGACGAGTCGACGTGTATGGTCGAAGTCGCCCGCTTCTTTATGCAGTTCACCCACAGGGAGTCCTGCGGAAAGTGCGTGCTCTGCCGCGAAGGGACCAAGCGAATGCTCCAGATCCTAGAGCGGATCGTCGGAGGCGCTGGCACGGTTGAAGACATCAGCCTTCTTGAGGAGGTCGCGGTGACGGTTCGCGACGGTTCGCTCTGCGGACTCGGCAAGACCGCGCCAAACCCCGTGCTTTCCACTCTCAAGCACTTCAGGCACGAGTACCTTGCCCATGTAGTAGACGGCAAGTGCCCGGCTGGTCAGTGTGAGTCGTTCAAGACCTACTCGATCGACGCCGAGAAGTGCAAGGGCTGCTCGCTTTGTGCCAAGAAGTGCCCCGTAAACGCTATTTCGGGCGAAGTGAAGTCGCCCTATGTCATAGATCAAAAAGCCTGCGTGAAGTGCGGCGCGTGCGTTGAAGCATGCCGCTTTGACGCGGTTGTTATATAAGGAGTGAGCGATGGAAGGATTTGTCACAGTTGATGGAGTAAAGGTCGCGATCGGGGACGAAAAGAACCTGCTCGAGGTCATCCGAAAGTCCGGCGTGGACCTGCCGACCTTCTGCTATCACTCCGACCTGTCGGTTTACGGCGCGTGCCGGATGTGTATAGCCGAGGTTGAAGGCAGAGGCATTCAGCCGACCTGTTCGACCCCGCCCGAGGATGGAATGGTCGTCAAGACCAACACCGAGGCGGCGCTTCGAATCAGGCGGATGAGCCTTGAGCTTATGCTCGCGAACCACCACGGCAACTGCCAGACGTGTGAGAAGAACACTCACTGCCGCCTGCAGGAGCTCGCCGAGCGGATGGGCGTCAAAGAGATTCGTTTCGAGGACCCCAAGGAAGAGCTGCTTCCGATCGATGACTCAAACGAGTCGCTTGTGCGTGACCCGAACAAGTGCATCCTCTGCGGGGACTGCGTGCGTATGTGCAAAGAGGTCCAGGGCATCGGCGTCCTTGATTTCGCGGGCCGAGGCTCAGACGCTCGTGTCACCCCCGCCTTTGGCAAAGACCTGAAGCAGGTCGAGTGCGTCTTCTGCGGCCAGTGCGTGAGCATCTGCCCGACCGGCGCACTTACCGTAAAAAACAAGATCGACGACGTTTGGGCCGCGATTCACGACAAGAGCAAGAAAGTCGTCGTTCAGATCGCACCTGCGGTCCGCGCTGCGGTCGCCCTTGAGTTCGGAATCCACGGCGGCGAGGAGGCGATGGCGAAATCAGTCACCGCGCTTCGACGAATGGGGTTTGACAAGGTCTACGACACGAGCTTTGCAGCCGACCTGACGACCGTTGAAGAGGCGACCGAGTTCCTCACCCGCGTCGAGTCAGGCGAGAAGCTGCCACAGTTCACGAGCTGCTGCCCGGCCTGGGTCAAGTTCGCCGAACAGTTCTACCCGGACTTTATCGGCAACCTGTCAAGCTGCAAGAGCCCGCAGCAGATGTTCGGGTCGCTCATCAAAGAGTATATGGGCGAGCACGATAGCCTCGGGCGTGAGGAAGTCTACGTCGTCTCCGTGATGCCCTGCACGGCCAAGAAGTTCGAGGCCAAGCGCCGCGAGTTTATGGTCGACGGTGTCCAGGACGTGGACGCAGTGCTTTCAAGCCAGGAAATGATCAAGATGATCAGAATGTCCGGCCTGAACCTTGCGATGCTCCCGCCGGAGTCGATGGACCTGCCCTTTGGTTTCAAGACCGGCGCAGGCGTGATCTTCGGGGCATCGGGCGGAGTCGCTGAGGCAGTCCTTAGGCTGGCTGCGGCGGGAACGCGCACCGACGGGCGCACACTGGAGTTCAAGGAAGTGCGCGGACTCGAAGGCCTGAAGGAAGCTTCAATCCAGCTCGGCGACAAAACGATTCGCCTTGCGGTTCTAAGCGGCCTTTCAAACGCCCGCACCGTCCTTGAGAAGCTGCGCAAGGGTGAGGTCGAGTACGATATCATCGAGATTATGGCCTGCCGGGGCGGGTGCATCGGTGGAGGCGGCCAGCCGCTTCCAAACGATATGGAAGCCCGCGAGACCCGCAAGAACATGCTCTACGACTGCGACGCGGTTCAGCCGCTGCACAACGCTGCGGACAACCCCTACGTCAAGGAAGCCTACACCTCGATGCTCGGCAAGCCGAACGGCAAGGTTGCCCACAAGCTGCTGCACACGAGCTACAGGTCGCGCCGCAGAATCCAGGGCGAGCAGGTGGAGCTGACCGAGGTCAGCGAGGTCGATGAGAAGATCCCCGTATCTGTCTGCGTCGGGACCAACTGCTACCTGAAGGGTTCCTACGACACCCTGAACAAGCTGACCGAGCTTGCCAAGCAGGCTGGCGTCGCCGATAAGCTCGACTTCAAGGCGACGTTCTGCTTCGAGAAGTGCAAGCAGAGCCCGAACGTGCGGGTTGGAGACACGGTCTACGGTGGGATCACCCCCGAAAAGGCCGTCGAGTTCTTCAACCAGACGGTGAAAGCCGCCGCCGAGAAGGGCAAAGTAGCCGTAAAGAAGTAGTATAAGCCGCTAACGGGGTCAGAAGTCGGGTAATTCCTGATTTCTGACCCTTTTTTGTTCTTAAGTTTATTACCAGTCCAGGAAAAACCGTGTATACTTAAGGTAATGCAAAATGCAGAGTGCAAATTGAAAACTGACTGGCGGGTGGTTTGGGAGTAGCTTCGAGTGTGTTGGTGAACGCCGAATCTTAGGGTGGAGCGCACGTTTCGAGAGCCTCAACGTGATTGGTTTTGGATTGATCTATATTTGATAGATTGGTAGTCGCGGTACAATCTCTCATACCTTCACCCAAGCCAATACCCATCACCCTGAGGCTCTCGAAGGGTGCGTTACACAAATCTATCAATATCCCACAGCAAATGGAAGCTAACAGAACCTCCCAAGCTGAGTCAGTCCCGAGTTTTGCACTTCACATATCTACTTTGCATTCCTGAAGGGACGGAGGTCCTGGAGAATGATCGAAGTCAAGGTCTGCGTAGGCAGCTCCTGTCATATCAGGGGTGGGGCCAAAACACTGAAGGTCTTCAAATCTTTGATCGAAAGCAACGATCTGGCCGACCGGGTCGCGCTCGCGGCGGATTTGTGTGTAGAGGGCTGCGTGCGTGCCCCAAACGTCGTAGTCGACGGCACGGTCTATGGGGGAATCACCCCGGACAAGGCTGATAGTTTCTTCCAAGAGTTTGTGATAGCCAAGGTGGTCAGGGCTGACGACTAACCCCGGAGATAAAACATGTCGAATCAGGGCATAGTATCGACCAACAAGGCCCGGTGCAGGGACTGCTACAGGTGCGTTCGCGTCTGCCCTGTAAAGGCTATCAGGATGAGCGAGGGCCAGGCGCAGGTCGAGCCCAAACGCTGCATCGTCTGCGGCACGTGCGTCCGCGAGTGTCCCCAGCAGGCAAAACAGGTCCGAAGCGACCTTGGGCGCGTTCAGGATATGATCTCCTCGGGCGAGCGGGTCGTCGCATCGGTCGCCCCGTCCTACGTCGCCGCGTTCCCCGACTACGGCGGCGGGCTGTTTTCCGCGCTCCTCAAGCACTTCGGCTTTGGCATGGTCACTGAGACTGCGGTAGGCGCCGAGATGGTCGCGCGCGAAACGGCGCGCTTGGTGGAGGAAGAACCCCAGACCTATGTCTCGTCGGCCTGCCCCGCGCTCGTCGACCTGATCGCAAAGTATCACCCCGACCTCCTCGGGCACATCACCCCCGTAGTCTCTCCCATGATCGCCCACGCTCGGTACTTGAGGGGCAAATACGGCGAGGACTCCAAAGTAGTCTTTATCGGCCCGTGCGCCGCGAAAAAGGCGGAGGCCGAGCAGCCGGAGGTCGCGGGAGTGGTCGATGCGGTGCTCACTTTTGAAGAGATTCGCGAGTGGATAGATTTCGGCAACGTGAAGAAAGAGCAGTTGCGCTCGGCCGAGATGGACGACATCCCCGGCGCGCAGGCGCGGCTTTTCCCACTCGAAGGCGGCCTCGCCCTTGCCGCTTCGATGCAGCCCGGGCTCCTTAGGCAGGACTTTGCGGCGGTCTCAGGCGGGGTCGAGATCGATGAGATGCTCTCAGGGCTCTACGAAGGCGGTTCGATCAAGCTTTTTGAGGCGCTGCTCTGCCCCGGCGGGTGCATCAACGGCCCCGCGTTTGGCGGGATGAAGGGGCTTTTCAAACGTCGAAGCAGGGTTCTTCAGCACGAAAAGCGCGCGCAAAAGAAGTCGACTGAAGAAGACATCCGCAGCGCGATGAAGGACGTTGACCTGTCCATGAACGTAAACGAGCGCGAGATCCCCAAAGTGACCGCTTCCGAGGAGGCCATCCGCGCCGTGCTTGCCCAGACCGGCAAGACGACCCCCGAGGATGAGCTCAACTGCGGCGCGTGTGGTTATCACTCCTGCCGGGACAACGCAATCGCGGTGATCTCGGGTATGGCGGAGTATTCCATGTGCATCCCGTGGATGAGAAAACTTGCGGAGCGGCGCGCCGACCAGATCATCGACGAAAGCCCGAACGCCATCGTGATCGTCGACACCAACCTCCGGGTCGTTGAGTTCAATCCCGCTTTCGCAGAGACGTTTTCCTGCACCCCGGGCCTTATCGGCAAGCCGCTAAGCATCCTGATGGACCCCGGCGACTTCGAGCAGGTCACAGCTAAAGTGGTCGATCGTATAACAAACAAGCAGGTAAGCTTCCCGAATTACCACGTGAGCGGCAGCCTGAACATCTATCGCCTGGACGAAGAGGAGTTCACCGTCGGCATTCTCGCAAACGTCGACAAATCAACCGAAGGGCTTTCGCGCCTCGACCATATCAGGGAAGAGACCCTCCAAAACGCGGCGCAAGTCATCGAAAAGCAGATGACCATGGCCCAGGAGATCGCAAGCATCCTCGGCGAAACGACAAGTGAAACCCGAGTGCTTTTGCACAAGCTTACGGAGCTTTTGAAAGAGTCTGAGGACAATAAATAAGGGCTTGGGGGCTAGAGGTTAGGGGTAGGAAATACCAGCCCCAGCCCCAGCCCCAGCCCCTATCCCCTATCATGAAACGTTACGCAGTAGACATAGCGACGCGCCAGTTCTCAAAAAAGGGCGAGGACATCTGTGGGGACGCGGTGAAAGTCAGTCAGACGCCTGACTCGACGATCATCGTGCTCTCGGACGGCCTCGGTAGCGGCGTCAAGGCCAACGTGCTTGCGACGCTTACGGTCGAGCTCGCCTCCGGGATGTTCGAGGGTGGGCTGTCGCTCCGTGAGATCGTCGAAAGCCTGATCGCGACCCTTCCCGTGTGCAAGTGGCGAAATATCGCCTACTCGACATTCACGATGGCCAGAATCTACGACACGGGGCAGGTGACTATAGCCGAGTACGACTCACCAGCGACGATCCACTTCGCGGACGGCGCGCGTCCCCGCACCATCTCCCACACCGAGCTTACGATCTGTGACAAGACCATCCGCGAGTCATATTTCAGGATGCGCCCCGGCGACATGCTCATGCTCTACAGCGACGGCATAGTCTACGCGGGGGTAGGCGAGGGGCTTCCGATGGGCTGGCAGGAGGAAGGGGTGCTCGACTTCGTCACGGAACTTTCTCCCGGGATCCCCGGAGAGTATGAGAAGATAGCAAACCACGTCGCGGACAAGGCGCTTGGCTACTGGGGAGGCCGCCCCGGCGACGACGGCACCGTCCTATGCGCCAAGTACCGCAAGGCCAAACTTGCGACCGTGCTGACTGGCCCTCCCTCAGACCGCGCGCTTGTCCCCAAGATGATGAAGGACTTTGGTGAGAGCCGTGGCATGCGCATCGTCTGCGGCGGCACAAGCTCACACCTCGTTGCCGACTATTTCAAGTGCGATCTGGAGATGGACGAGCGGTTCCTGGACACAGACCTGCCTCCCGTAGGCAAGATTCGAGGGGTCGACCTCGTCACCGAAGGGATTCTCACCCTGAGCCGCGCGGGGGAGTACCTGAAGTCGGGACAGCCCAAGTATCAGACCAACGCCGCGACGCTTTTGATCGAAAAACTGATGGAGGCCGACGGAATCACCTTTATGGTCGGCACCGCCCGAAACGCCGCCCACCAGAACACCGGGCTCCCCGAGTCGATCTTTCTGCGGCGCACGGTAGTCGAGAACCTCGCCCACCGGCTCGACGTGATGGGCAAGCAGACCCAGCTTGTGTATTATTAGCTGCAGAGTCTCTTGACGCAAAGGGGCCTGTCGTGGGAAAATAGATAGGATTTAGGGTTGTGCCGTTTTTGGCGGCGCAGCAACAACGCAACAAAGGAGTATTTTAAGTGGCCATTATCATTGACGACGAGAAGTGTACAACATGTGGCGCATGCACCGATTGCTGCCCGGTGACCGCTCTTGCAATTGAGAACGAGAAGCTGTCCTGCAACGACGACTGCATCGACTGCGGCGTCTGCGCAGATCAGTGCCCGACCGAGGCTATTAGCCTTCCGTAAGGCAGTTCCAAGTGTTCTGACGGCGTCGGGAAGTCTCCTGACGCCGTCAACGCTATTGACAGCTTGGTTCCGAGGCGGATTTGACGAACTTAGTCAGCCTGGCTGCGAGATTTGAGTTCTTCTCAACATGTTGCACATAGTACACCATTGAAGTCACTGCAGTACGCTGCTTGACTGGATCCCAGAGTTCTACCACCTTTGCCAGGTCCCCTAAGTCCAAGGCGATTAGACCAAGTTCTTCGATACTCTCTCTAACTCCGTCTTCGAAACCGAGAGCCACAACTAGTCCCAAAGTTCCCCTGCGTGCGACTTCACTGGCAAAACCAGCAAGGTGCGCTCCCGAACCGGAACCAAGGACATATTGCTTCACTTCAGCAGATATGGCGAGTCTCGCACCTTCCCATCCGTCAATATCTCCCACCCTCTGAAGGCGTTTTGATCCAACCCTTACCTTGTCTATCTCGACCTGTAAATGAGGGTTGTCAGCTCGGAGAAATCCAAAAACGACTCCCTGAAATGCAGCTCCCGTTGGTTCACCCTTAACAGGTTTGAGATCGAAGGAGGTGAGAATGTGCTGGAACAGAGGTTGTTCTATCGGAACCGAACCCGCTTCAAACTCGTGGCTTGGTAGCGTCTGCAGAACATAGTTGGTGACTTGTTTTCTGAGCGATTCCAGCTCGACCCGAGGAAAACTAACTAGCCAGTCCAACCAACTTGTATAGTCGGTCCAGGCCTGCGTGGCATGCGGAGCGCAAGAAGGGTAATCGAATCTCTTCTGTTCCGCTCTGAAATACCTCTCTGCCGCATCGTAAAAGTTGCGTAGACTGACAGTCTTACCATCGCCGATAGCCACAATGAGAGTGTTTGCTAGTTTGCCAGCGCCAAAAGTCATTTGTCTTGGGTGGTCGGCATAGAAGTCATCCAGAGATGCATATTGAGCTTCTGGCACATTGAGGTGTAGCATCATATCGATCAAAGCCACCAGCAGACCTGCTGTAAACTTGCGCCTGGGAAAACCGGAGGTAAACTCCTCGAATAGTTGCTCAACAGTCACTAGTGTCCACTTTCAGGCGGGCTAGTTTATGGAACGCTGCTGCACCCATCTTGGCGTATTCTTCATCGCGATCTGTGCCTACTGAATAATAACCCAGTGCCTCTGCAGCAGCCAGTGTGGACCCACTTCCTGCGAAAGGATCGTACACTATTCCAAGGCCGACCGGCAGTGATGCTCGGACTATCTGCCTGAGAAACCGCTGGGGCTTAAGTGATGGATGTGGTGCTATGCGACGCTCTTCACCACGTGCCGGTGGACAGGTGATGACGTCTTTGAAAGGCTCTGCACCTGAGATTCTTCTCAGCCCGCCAGTTCCCCAACGTCGGAGGTTTTCAGCGACGGTACCATCAAATGGTTTTCTGAAGATGCCCCAAGGCTCCCAGCAGGAACGAGGCATAACGCACACATCGGGGAACTCAGTCTCGGCGCCTTTGGGTCTATCTCCGCCTCGCAGGGTTTGCACGAGCCTTATTACCTCTCCACGCTTTTCAAGCCCAGCACTTTGGAGCGCGTGAAAAGTCATTGTTGACAGAAGTGGGTTCGAAGCTATGAAGATATGCCCACCTGGTACCAGCACTCGTTTCAGGCTATTTGCCATGTCGAGGAAGAAGCTGTAGAGCCGTTCCATGTCACCGCATGATAGGACAGTAAATCTAGGCAGTGGGCTGCGTTTGCTGCCATCGAACGTTGGGGGTATTCTCCAGACTCCAGCTCCGCCTTTCCTCATTTTCTGAAGATCTTTGGATTCATACTCAATTAGTCCATACGGAGGATCCGTGACAACAGCCTGAATGCTGCAGTGCGGCGCAGCGTTCAGCCACTCTATGGCGTCAGACAGTACATAGGCGGCTCTATCTGACAGCCTGTCGTATGGCGAGTCGGTGCTCGTGACAAGCAGTTCGTAGTGCTCCGCAATGGCTGTTTTAAGATCCCTCTGACAGTTCGAGTCGGGTATATCTATTTGAAGTCGCCAGTTGTCCAGTGGTGCCGGTATACTCATTCACTTACCCCTGCATCATCTGACAACATTATACAGCCTCAGATTCAGAAACGTCCACCCCGATTATCCGAACTTCAAGGCCCGCAAGCTCCACTTCAAACTCTTTGCCAACTTTCGCGCGCCCGAGGAAGCGACCGTTTTCGAAATCGCTCCAATCATAGACCGATACGGCCTTGTCCGTTGGCAGCTCAAGCTCCGGCTCGGACAGGGGCAGGTCGATCGCCTGAGGCTCGTCTTTTGGGTTCACCAGGACGATGAATCCCACCCCATCGATAAAGTGTGCCTCGCCGTCGATTGCCTCGCCGTCCGGGAACCCCAGAACGTGCTGGTAGACGCCGAAGTAGCGCTCGAAACGCTTGCGCCAGGCGAAAAGCTTCTTCAAGAACTCTACAAACTCTGGCCGTGCGCTCGCAAGATCGATCGAACCCGCGGCCTGGTTTGCCCCGTTTCCTATCATGCTCATCACCGCGGTTTTCAGCTCGCGCAGGGAGCGCTCTTTCATGTCAACCGCGCTTGCCTCATGCCAGCTTACGCCGTGCCAGCTTGAGCGGATCGTCTCGTAGGGGTGCTCCCAGGTCATCTGATACATCTGCTGGCGCTGCAAAAGCTCCGCCTGGCCCGTCGGGAAGGCATAGGTGTCCGAGACCTGCTGCTGGTCGAGGACCCCAAGCCTGTGGTTATCCGCCGGAAGGCTGAACGCCGCGATGATAGCGTCTGGCCGCGCCTCATGTACCGACTGAGCAAGTTCGGCAAGTCTCAGCATCGCGCGCACCTCAAACTCGCCCTGCGACGTGTGATCGTGCTCGGTCCCGGTGCAGTAGGGGATGTTCCAGTCGCTGCCGTCCCAGAGAATGAGTCGCGCGTTGCGCCGTTCGGCGAGCTCGACCAGCCGCTCGCGCACAAAGTCGAAGTACCCCGTCATCGGACAGATCGCATGCGCCCCGGATTGCCCCGAGATCTTGGCCGGGTTCAGCCACTCCGGGTGCTCTTCTTCAATAGTGCTTTTCCAGTAGTTGGAGCTAAACGGGTTGATCCAGTAGGCCATGTCAAGCCCACACTCGCTTGCTTTTCGGACGATTTCATCGAGCCCGTTCGGGAACTTGCCCTCGTCGGGGGTGAGCGGCTTGCCGCCTTCCCAGCCGAGATCGAGGTGCAGCGCGTCGTAGAACCCCGCTTCGCAGATAGCGGGGAGCTGCTCCAAGATAACGTAGCGCTCGCAGTCGGTCAGCACGGGGCGACCGCCAGAGCGGGTGACAAACCAGCTGTTCCACTCCACCGGAACGCTCTTGCCCCGCATCACGCACCAATTTTTGGAAAGAAACTCCCGGTAGCGCTTGAAAGCGATCTCCGGCTCCCCTGCGTACGCCCCGATCACCGCTTCGCCTGTCACTAGGCCCTCGGAGGCGGGCGCGAAGCGCCTTGCGCGCATCACCAGGCCCTTGCCGCTGTCAAATGACTCAACGCCAAGCAGGTCGCAGGTGAAAAAGTAGAACCCTTCGTTAAAACCCCAGTAGGTCAGCACCGAGCGCGAACGCTCTGTAAACGCAAAGCGACTTTTGGGGTTTTCGGTCGATGCCAGGTGCGGGTCGGTGTGAACGTCGTCCTCACCGCTGGGGAACTGCCCAGGGTAGCGCGAGATCGGCGAGACGCCCTCGACCATCTCCTTCAGGCGCATCGCCTCTATGGTGATTGACTCGACGGTCCAGTCCGAGTCGCTTTTGCCAATTTCGATCCACTTGCTTATGTAGTCCGCGCCGCCAAGCGCCCGGTAGCAGAGCGTAAGAGGAAGCTTTGTCCCTTCTAGCTCGGCTTCGAGGTGTACACGTATAATGCGTTCCTCGTCGTCCCACTTCGGAGTCTCGTGCCCTGTATAGGCAAACTCCCTGAAGCTCAGCGTAAGCTTCTGCGCGCCCCTCGTGAGTTCCACGGCGAACTCTTCGAGCGTTTCTTCCAGGTACTCCTCAGCATTCGTGTTATGAATGAGCGAGGTCGTGCCGATCCTGCCGCCGATCACCTGTATCCGGCGGGTCAGCGACCCGTTTCCGATCTCAAATATCCAACCCCCAGGAGACTCCTGGGCAAACCCGCGCGCTGCGGTGTAATCCATTTCCAATTGTGTTACCTCCAACAAAGCCCCCCAGTTGTCAGTATTCCGCCAATGGGTAGTATTATCCTGCAAACTTGCTTGGGGAGAGTGCGACAATGAAGCGCCGAGGCGAGGTAGGGTATTAGCGTGAGCGTCCATTACCCAGGCTCTAGCCTGATCTCGTCCGCGTCGCGCCTGAGTTCGTTTACTGCCGACTCGTGTTCACAGCCTGTTTGGCTTGAGTATACCACAATTATATACAAACACTGGGAGGAAACTTTTCCCTGCTTCAAGTAAGTATCTCTTAGTATAACCCTAACAAGGGGCCTTCTCCGGCGGCAGTTGTCTCGTCGGACAGTGGGGGGCCGTGAAGGAGACTCTTTAACCAATGGAAAACAACCCAGAAGCAACCCGGAGAGCGCCTAAACGGCGGTTGCGACCGATAATCGGGCTTTTGGCCGTCCTGGTCATCGCCGCCCTCGGGTTTTTCGCGTGGCGATACGTCAACCGTCCTCACCCCGAGGTAGCCGTGCGCGAGTTTGTGCAGGCTGTAAAGTCCGGTGACGAGAATCGGATCAAAGCAGGCATGGCGACAAGCGACCTCCAGCTCTTCCAGATGTACAGCGGAATGTACCCCGGCGCGGCGGACAAACTCCCCGAATATCTGAGTATGGTGCGCGAGTACTTCATCGGCAAAGACTTTGTCGAGGGCAAAGACTTCGTCCTTGAGGTCTCGGGGATAAAGCGCGACAAGGAGACCAACTGCGATGTCGCGACCGTGAGCCTCAAAGCAGGCCCCGGGCTTGACGGCAACACCCGCCCGGCCAAAGTGCTAAAATCGATGAAGGACGGCATCCCGTTTCGGGTGACCAAAGAGGAGAAGACCTGGAAAGTCAATTTGGTCGCGACCTACCCGGCCCTGATCGGCCCGCTTCAGCGTCAGGGGATAAGCCTCGGGGATATGTCGCCGTAGCCGACCATCCCGCAGCCTGTTCCCTATTGTACTAGGTATGTGTTATACTCGGTTGATAAAATGCGAGATGGTGTATCTGGTGAGCAATCGGTCGGAGTGCGGCCGGTTGCGATAGTGGGGCCTACGGCCTCTGGAAAGACGGCGGTCGCCTGTGAGCTTGCCGAAAGGCTCGGCGCGGAGATTATCTCCGCCGACTCTATGGCGGTCTACCGAGGGATGGACATCGGCACGGCCAAACCCACTTCAAGTGAGCGGGCGCGCGCCGTGTTTCATCTGATCGATGTGGCAGACCCGGACGAGCCGTTTACCGTAGTCGATTTTCAAGAGCGCGCCGTCGCGGTTATCGACGAATTGCTCGGGCGCGGCAGGCTTCCGCTCATTGTTGGCGGGACCGGGCTTTATATCCGGGCAGTGCTTGATGGGCTGAATATCCCGGGCCCGGAGCCGGACCCTGAGGTCAGGGAGCGCCTGCGACGTGAGGCTGAAGAGCTTGGAAGCGAGGCGATGCACTCGCGGCTTGCGGAAGTCGACCCGGAAACCGCGGCGCGGCTTCATCCAAACAACACCAGGCGTGTCATCAGGGCGCTTGAAGTGTATGAGCAGTCGGGACGCCCGATGTCTGAGATTTTAAGAGCGACCAAGGCGCCGCCTAGATACCCGGACGCGCTAGAGTTTGGACTTACGATGGATAGGGAAACGCTCTACCGGCGGGTTGAGGAGCGGGTAGACCTGATGATCGCCCAGGGTTTGGTCGATGAGGTCGCCGGACTTCTCGAAAAAGATTACACTACCGAGGCCCCCGCTATGCAGGGGCTTGGATATAAAGAAATCGCAGCCTATTTACAGGGCAAGTGCGATCTCGCAGGCGCGGTTGATCTGTTGAAACAGAGCACCCGGCGCTTTGCGAAACGTCAGTATACATGGTTTCGCGCCGACGCGCGGATCCACTGGATCAACATAGATGCACTCTCGGCTACCGAGGCCGCTTCGATAATCGAGGCGAAGCTTCGGGATGAGGGAGTCTTAGGGCAGGACGTCGGATAGCTTGCCCAGCGGTACCATCCAATTTTGGCCGCCGGCCATACCGGTGGGGATCGTATCGTTTAGAGGGCGGTTGGATCCGCCCTGCCTGTCAACACAAGAGGAGCGTGTAGATGAACAAGACCCAGATGAACCTGCAGGACCTTTTCCTGAATCAGGTGAGAAAAGAAGCAACTCCCGTCACAATTTATCTCGTGAGCGGAGTGCAGCTCAAGGGCATGGTCAAGGGGTTTGATGCCTTTACGGTGGTGCTCGACACCCCCGGCAAGCCGCCCCAACTCGTATACAAACACGCCATGGCGTCCGTGGTGCCGATGAGGCCGATAGCGCTTCGTGAGGTGTTCGCCCCCGCAGTTGAGCGCGCAGCAGCGCAGAGAGCCGCCGCAGGCGTCGGTGAGGAGAGCGCAGACACTGATAACGGAGAGGAGTAGTGACAGAGACTCTCGCAGCGCAAAACCGGCGCTGCTGTCACCAAGGTCTCCATCACTACGAGAGCGTAAATGGCAAAACCGCCATTTACTAGGAGGAGTAACATTGTGAACTTCGCCAAGATGCATGGTCTCGGCAACGATTTTGTCGTGGTCGACGGCTTCAAGGAGCATCTCGACGATTCGATACTTTCTGACCTGGCCATAAGAACCTGTGACAGGCACTTCGGGATAGGCGGCGACGGGCTGATCCTCGTTTTGCCCTCTGAGGTCGCCGATCACCGAATGCGGATGCTCAACCCCGACGGAAGCGAGCCGCAGATGTGCGGCAACGGCATCCGCTGCGCCGCCAAGTTCGCCTATGAGCATGGGATATGCACGGCAAACCCCGCACGGATCGAGACTCTTGCGGGGATAATGGTGGTCAGTCTCTCGATCGAAGGCGGCAATGTGGTCGCCGCACGAGTCGAGATGGGCCGCCCGAGGCTTGACCGGGGTGAAATACCCTTTGGCGGGCCGGGGAATGGTCGGGTAGTGGCAGAGAACATGACCGTCGAAGGCCGCGACTACGCAGTAACATGCGTCTCGATGGGTAACCCCCACTGCGTCACGTTTGTCGATGACGTCGAGGCCTTCCCGATCCACTCCATCGGCCCGAGCTTCGAGCATCACCCGTTCTTTCCTGAGCGGACCAACACGGAGTTCGCGCAGATCATCAACCGCTCCGAGCTGCGTATGCGGGTCTGGGAGCGCGGCGCTGGGATGACTCTCGCCTGCGGCACCGGCGCGTGCGCGACTGCGGTCGCCGCGATCCTAAACGGCCACACCGATCGCAGGGTCACAGTTCACCTCGACGGCGGAGACCTGTTGATCGAGTGGCCCGCGGACGACACGTCTGTGATGATGACCGGACCCGCGGTAGAGGTATTCACCGGCGAGATTCCTGTCTGACCATTGGGAAGCGCCGATCAAGTCAGAGGTTCAATATGAATAAGTCGCAATCGGGCGTCCCGTCTGAAAGGACATTCGAACAGATACGGGAGCACTACGAGATCGAAAAAGAGCTCGCGGCAAGGCTCATGTCTGCTTCCAAAGAGGAGCGCCGCACCCTGTACACCGAGCTCTATAACGAGCTTTTCCGGCGCGTGCCGAGCCACCCGCAGTTTACATGTAGGGACTCGGCGGAGCAGTCGGCAAAGCAGGTCGAGTATCAGCTTGGGGTCATCAAGTCGCTGATAAAATCAGATTACACGGCGCTTGAGCTTGGCCCCGGCACGTGCGATCTGGCGATCCGAGTCGCGGGTATGGTCAAGAAGGTCTATGCGGCTGATGTATCTGAGAAGATAGTCGAGCGCTCCGACACTCCCGACAACTTCGAGTTGGTTCTCTTTGACGGATGCGACATCCCGCTTTCAGACAGCAGTGTCGACCTGGCCTACAGCCACCAGCTCATGGAGCACCTTCATCCCGACGACGCGACAGAGCAGCTGCAGAGCATTTTTCGGGTGCTAAAGCCCGGTGGGGCTTACATCTGCGCCACACCACAGCGGCTGAGCGGTCCGCACGACGTTTCGTGCCACTTCGACCGGGTCGCGAAGGGTTTTCATCTCAAGGAGTATACCAACATCGAGCTTGCCAGCATTTTTCGCGCGGTCGGTTTTCGCAGGGTATACACGCTTGCCGGGGCTAATGGCCGATATCTAAAGACACCGGTGTGGCTTGTCGGGGCATTTGAGCGTCTACTTGGTGTGCTTCCCTACGGCACGAGGAAGAAACTTGCTTCGGTTGGGCCAAGTAGAGCATTACTTGGCATAAGGATCATCGGAGTCAAGTAGTCTGAAAGGAAAGAAATGGCATTCATAAACGAAGATTATCTGAAGCTGCCCGGCAGCTACCTCTTCGCTGAAATAGCTCGAAGGGTCACAAGCTTCAAAAACGATAACCCCGATGCCAACATTATCAGGCTCGGCATAGGCGACGTCACCAAGCCGCTCGTCCCCGCCGTCATCGAAGCGATGCACAAGGCGGTCGACGAGATGGGTGATGCGGCGACCTTCCGAGGCTACGGTCCCGAGCAGGGCTACACATTCCTAATCGAGAAGGTGATCGAAAACGACTACACCCCAAGAGGAATCGCACTTGAGGCCGACGAGGTGTTCATAAGCGACGGCGCAAAAAGCGATGTCGCAAACATCCAGGAGATTTTCAGCCGCGAAAACACAGTGGCGATCACCGACCCCGTCTACCCCGTCTACCTCGATACCAACGTCATGGCGGGCCGAACGGGCGAGCTCGGCGATGATGGCCGCTTCACAGGCATCGTCTACCTGGCATGCAACGCGGAGAACAACTTCACCCCCGCGCTTCCCACCGAGCCGGTCGACGTGATCTACCTCTGCGTCCCGAACAACCCGACCGGGACCACACTTCCGAGGGCAGAACTAAAGAAGTGGGTCGACTACGCTCGGGCCAATGGCACGGTGATCATATTTGACTCGGCCTACGAGGCCTACATCACCGAGGAGGATGTCCCCCACAGCATCTATGAGATCGAGGGCGCGCGGGAGTGCGCGATCGAGCTTAGATCGTTCTCCAAGACCGCGGGGTTCACCGGCACCCGCTGCGCCTACACCGTCGTTCCAAAGACGGTGACGGCAAAGACCCGCGACGGGCGCGCGCTTCCCATAAACCCCCTCTGGAACAGGCGTCAGACCACCAAGTTCAACGGCGTCCCCTACATAGTCCAGAAGGGCGCTGAGGCCACCTATTCGCCCGATGGCAAGGCCCAGATAAGGGAAGTGATCGATTACTACATGACCAACGCCAGGATCATCCGCGACGGGCTGATCGAGGCGTGCTTTGAGGTATTTGGCGGGGTAAACGCCCCCTACATATGGCTCAAGACCCCGGCGGGGCTCGACTCCTGGGGGTTCTTCGACATGCTCCTCACCAAGGCGCATGTGGTCGGCACGCCCGGAAGTGGCTTCGGCCCTTCAGGGGAGGGCTACTTCAGGCTGACCGCTTTTGGCAGCCGGGAGAACACCATTGAGGCGATCGAGCGGGTGAAAACCAGGCTCAACCTGTAAATTATAGATTGTACACCAAAAGGCGGAGCCGACATACCGGCTCCGCCTTTTTTCGTTCTTGGTCTTTGGTCAAAGCAGTTAGTCACTGCGCTGACCGAAGATCAAGCTTCGATCGTGAAAGTCTTAGTTGCCTGCGGTCTGTAAGATCATACCCGTGTGCGCCGGCACTGTGATCGAGGTGCGGTAGACCTGTCCACTTGCGTCGCGATAAGCCCGAGTGATCGGGAATGTGATCGCCCCCGAGTCCTCATAGTTGAAGAGCACCAGCCCCTGGGTATACCTGCGGCTCCAGAAGAACTTGTCGGTCATGCGCACGCTCTCTTCGGCAGGCAGCCCGATGTTGAAGTCCCAGTTCGTGTGCCAGGGCAGCTGACCGTAGTGATGGTAGCTTCGTTTGTCCTGAGACATCGGGATCGACACGTAATACATAGCCAGAGCAGCTGTCTGCTTGAGCTCGTAGTCGGAGATTCCGGCGCGAAGCCCAAAGTCCGCGACCCAGCACTCAAGCGGGTCCTGCCTGAAGTCGCTGATCCTCTGCGCGATCATGTTTTTCGGAAGCCAGTCGCCGTTCCAGTGGACCAGCCAGCTTTCGTATATGCTGATATCGATCTTGGACCTCATGAACCCTTCATTGGTGCTTCCTCTTTTGTTGTAGTCGTAGCAGAGTCCTGCGGTCTTGTAACCCGCGCTTCTCAGGCCGTCGTATACATAGGTGATGAAGGGCACAAAGGCTTTGGTATACCAATCGTTATCGGTCGGATATGCCGCAGGACGCGGTCGGCCCATCAATACCTGAGTCAGGTCCGGCGGGACGAAGTCGATGACCACTCCGTTGACGGGCTTGCCAGCAAGGCGCGCAAGCATGGTCTGCAGGTACTTCTCTTTGACTCCGGGTTTGCCAAAGTCGATAAAGTGGTATGTGTCGTGGACGAGAGCTTGTCCGTTGCCGTCTCGCAGCCACCAATCGTTCTGCTGGATGTCTGCCCAATAGATGGGGTTTCCAATATTGAGCTTACCTGTAAGCGAGGACAGCGGCTTCGCCCAGTCGTTTTCGAATGATGCCTTTGCGGCGCGGTAGTACATATAGATTTTGGTGCCGGGGTTCAGCCGCTTGATGTCTGCGGGGGCGCAGCCGTCCCATCCCGGGGTTTCATGCCAAAAGGCCTCGTCATCTGTCAGGACGATATCTTCACGCTTGACGAGCTTCTGCAGTGCTGCCTGTAGTTTCGTGGCATTCTGATGGTCCGCACTGCTGGTCAGTCCCCAGCTGTTGTAGTTGTTCAGGCGAACCGAGCGGCCACCTGATCCCACGGGCACCGCGCGTGCGATGTCATCGGTGGTCGATCCTCCTCCACCGCCTCCTCCACAGCCGGCGAGCGCGACACAGGCCAGAGCGGCAAGTCCAGCCGCATATGCGGATTGTGCTTTCAGTATAATTCTCAAGTTGCTTCCCTCCCAAGGATGACCATTCTTTTGTGACCTTTCGGCTCTTGGTCTATATTCTTCCCTTGTGGTTTCTAACAGGTTCTTCCATTGGCTGCAAAGCAGGACCACACGCAAGAATGCGAGTTTTGGGTTGAGACGCATCAGTTAGCCTGCATTATTCACGAGGAGCGTGAATAATGCTTTGCTAGCGAGAGCTTTATACGCTTCACGAATAAAGCGGGTTAGTGTGTTATGGAGCGCTTGCTTCTGACGCGTTTGGTCATAGAATAACAGATAGCCCGGTGTGTTTTGCGATTGCAGAAAATCCGCTTAGTCCTACCTCCCGTGCTCGCCTAACTCTATTGTACACCCTGCTGGCGCAAACGGAAAGACTCGGCGGATTGAGATTATCGGCCATTCGGAATATAATACTGACGGCCCAAGCCACGTTATGTACGAAGGCTTCAGCCGAAGAATTTGATGGAGGACTACTACGAACTACGAAGTAGAACAGCAGGAACAGGCTTTTCTGGTGGTGATCGACCCCCGGGAGTCGCAAATTATCGACTGGAACACCGATGAGCTGAAGGAACTAATCGACAGCGCAGGGGCGACGGTTGTGGGGGAGAAACATCTGCGCCGCTCGCGGCCCGACCCGGTTTACTATATTGGGAAAGGTAACTCGCTTGAGACTTATGAAGAGTTGCTTGAGGCCGACGCGTCGGTCGTGATCATCGGCGCGGACCTTACTCCGTCTCAGCAGCGCAACATCGAAAAGCTAGTGACGGTGCGCGTGGTCGACCGCACGCAGCTCATTCTAGATATCTTCGCCCAGCGCGCTCACACCAAGGAAGGCAAGCTTCAGGTGGAGCTTGCGCAGCTCAAATATCTGCTCCCGAGGCTCTCGGGGCGCGGCGCGGCTATGTCGCGCCAGGGAGGTGGGATCGGCACCCGCGGCCCCGGCGAGACCAAGCTTGAAAGCGACCGCAGGAAGCTGCGGGAAAGAATTGTGGACCTCGTGGACGAGCTAGATGAGGTCCGCAAGCACCGAAGTGTGCAAAAGGCCGCACGCAACCGGCTTCCGTTTCCCTCGGCAGCGCTTGTCGGGTATACGAGCGCGGGCAAGTCTACGCTGCTAAATACCCTCTCGGGCTCCGAGGTCTACGTCGACCCCAAGCTCTTTGCGACCCTTGACCCGACGACCCGCCGGGTGGTCCTTCCTGACGGCTGGAGCGTCCTTGTGACCGACACCGTAGGCTTCTTGAGGAACCTGCCCCATCACCTCGTCGCCGCGTTTCGGGCGACCCTTGAAGAGGTGATCGACGCCGACTTCCTGATCCATGTAGTGGACGCAAGCCATCCGCGCATGGAGGAGCAGATCAAGGCGGTGGAGCAGGTGCTCGAAGAGCTCGGCGTGGCTGACAAGCCGACGATCACGGTCTTCAACAAAAGCGACCTGCTGCGCGATCAGTACGAACTGCGCCGCGCGGTAGTCGAGACGCCAGACTCCGTCTATATAAGCGCCCAGAGCCACGAGGGCATCCCAGACCTGATGCGCCAGCTTTCAAAGACGGTTCAGTCGCTTCTTGTGCGGGTGACGATTGAGATCCCCTACAGCCGAAGCGACCTCCTCAACATGTGCTACGATCGCGGCAGGGTGCTTTCGGCTGACTATCGGGAGGACAAGATCGTGGTCGAAGCAGAGATCACAGCAGACCTCGCCGGGCGGCTTGAGGCTTACAGAGTCGATTACTAGTGGGTCAATTGCCATGCATTACGCCATTCGGGATTCGGAAATCCCGTCTTAGCTTTGGGGTGGCGATTCGGAAATCGCCCCCCCACTGAACTTTGGCTCTATCTTAGGTATCAGCCACCAAGTTAGGTACAGAGTGATGGCTTGAGCCGGGATATTCTTAGCTGTCGGGCCGGTTAATTTCAGGCGTCTGCGTATATGATGGCGCTCCATGCACTTAGAGGTAGTTCCCTGGAAACAGTTTGTGCCAGCCATGCTTGTGCGTTTTCGACGTATTTTGGTGCGTTTGGGGCAAGAGTCGGATCGACTGGAAACTCTATAAGTTGTCCGCCTGCTTCGTGGCTCCAGAGTTCTATTCTCAGCTGTGTTAGAAGATCAAGAGCGGATGGTCGGCTCCTGTGGTCGTTCCTCCACTTGGGTCTGAGAAATAATGGGACTGAGCCCTTTGTTAAGCCTTTCGCGGTCGGCCTCTTCAACTACCGACCTCACTACTTTTGGCATGGCAGCAGTATACAATCTGCCGGATCGCTTGTCAATAAAGGGCTCAGTCCCTTTATTCCCTGGTTAACAGCCGCATGAAAGATTTCTATGACCTTTGGGTTTTCTCGCGAGCTTTCACCTTTGACGGAGGTCTGCTCACTGCTGCGGTTGAAGCCACATTCAAACGCCGTGGGACAGGGCTGCCGAAGGAAGTCCCCATTGCCTTTACGTCGGAGTTTTACAATGACAGCCTCAAAATGCAA
>JBBRAE010000001.1:0-273626 GCA_038207085.1 Armatimonadota bacterium | reverse complement strand
GCCGTCGCCGTCATCGAAGAAACCTACAACAAGGGCGGCTACATACTGGTTGTGGAAGGCGGAGTGCCGACAGCCTTCAACGGCTGTACCTGCTGGCCTTGGAGTCTCAACGGACAGGATGTCACCTTCAAACAGGCTATACTGGACCTGTCGAGTCGGGCCGCCGCAATTGTATGCGTTGGAACCTGCGCGGCCTGGGGAGGCATAGCTGCCGCTCCTCCGAACCCCACCGGAGTGCGGGGAGTCAAGACAATCACGGGCAAGACCACTGTTAACATAGCAGGGTGTCCGCCGCACCCGGACTGGGTGGTCTGGGCGCTTGTTCAGTTGCTCTTCGGCAAGCCGATAGCTCTCGACTCATACGGAAGGCCATCTGCATTGTACGGACCGACAGTCCACTCCACATGTCCAAGACGTCAGGCCGACGAGGCCCATAATCTGGGTGAGGATGGACGTTGCCTCAAGGAACTTGGTTGCCGTGGACCGAGCACAGCCGCCGGATGCCCTGGAGTGCTTTGGAACGGTAGGACCGAATGGTGTATCGGCGCCAACGCGCCGTGCATTGGGTGTACAAGCCCAACCTTCCCCGGAAGCAATCAGTTCTTCCATGCCAGTGGCGACTAGAGGAACGGAGGATCACCAATGACTGTCATAGCAACAATAGATCCCGTAACCAGGCTTGAGGGACACCTCAAACTCGAGGTTACCATAGATACCGTCAATGGGGCACAGCAGGTTGTTGATGCTCGCGCGACGGGCACTCTCTTCCGGGGGTTCGAGTCGATTCTGGTGAACCGCGCGCCCGATGATGCTCCGCATATTACGCAGCGCATCTGTGGCGTATGCCCGGTCTCCCACGGTCTTGCGGCTGTAACGGCGCTCGACAAGGCTACAAGCACTACTGTACCGACAAACGCCCGGATCATGCGCAACCTGGTGCTCGGATCGAACTTCGTGCAGTCGCATATTCTGCATTTCTTCCATCTGGCCGCGCCCGATTTCATCGAAACGCCGGGTATCCAGCCACTCACTCCGGGATGGAAGACGGACAAACGAATCGATGGTTCGATCCGTGACAAGGTGGTCCGCGACTACCTTACTGCACTGAACATGCGCCGCAAGGCGCACGAGATGGGCTCCATTTTCGGCGGAAGGATGCCTCACCCTCCCACATTCGTGCCCGGTGGATTGACGGCCACTCCCACGGCCGCCAAGATCGCAAAGTTCAAAGCGTACCTGGCCGAGCTCATCCCGTTCATCCAGGACACCTATATCCCGGATGTCCAGGCCGTCGGAGGCGTGTATTCGGACTACGCGAACATCGGCAGGGGTCACGGAAACCTGCTTGCTTTCGGCGTCTTCGATCTGGATTCGACCGACAACAACAAGCTCCTGGCCCGAGGCCGCGCTCAAAACGGTTCGACCAACATTCAGTCTGTGGACGTCGCGCAGATAGCGGAGCACGTCAAGCATTCCTGGTACGCGGATAGCACCAACGGATTGAACCCCGCAGTTGGCGTCACGACTCCCACCTACCCGAAGACCGACGCTTACTCTTGGCTCAAATCGCCAAGATATTCTGGTCAGCCTTACGAAGCTGGGGCGCTTGCCAGAATGTGGGTAAACGGTGATTACAGAGGTGGAGTATCAGTCATTCACCGTCACGTAGCACGCGCTCTGGAGGCGCTCAAGGTCGCACAGGCGATGCAGGTTTGGGTCGATCAGCTCACCGTTGGTGGCCCGGTCTATCAGTCATTTACGTGGCCGACAACTGCCGAAGCCTACGGTCTTACCGAAGCGCCGCGAGGCGCGATTGGTCACTGGGTGAAGATTGCCAGCGCAAGGATTGCGAACTATCAGATCATCACTCCAACATGCTGGAATGCGTCTCCTCGCGACAGCGCCGGGGTTCGTGGCCCGATAGAACAGGCACTCATCGGCACTCCTGTTCAGAATATCGATGAGCCAATTGAGGTGCTGCGGGTCATCCACTCCTTCGACCCGTGCCTGTCATGCGCGGTACACGTTATGAGACCATCTGAAGGCGCCAAGATATTTACTGTCGGCCACTATCACGGCGAAGAAGAGATCTATACACACACTCACGATGATGGCGAGGTGCATTCGCACGGCCATTCGCACGGGGGCTGACGTGAAGCGCAAGAGAATACTTATCGTTGGACTTGGGAACGAGTTGTTGATGGACGATGGCGTCGGCGTTCATACCGTGAGAGCCATCAAGGGCAACCTGCCCACGCGGGCGATCTGCGCCGAAGTCGGCACGTTCGTTCTGGACGCCCTGCACCTTCTGGAATGGGCAGACAAGATTCTCGCAATAGACGCAATGCAGGCTGGCGGCCGACCAGGGACGGTCTACAGGTTCGGTGCCTCGGATGTGGACGCAGGCGGAATAATGGCATCACTGCACGAAGTGAACCTGATTTCTGCGCTCGGTTTCATAGAGAACCACCGCCAGCCTGAAATCATCATACTCGGAGTCGAGCCCGAGAACATCCGTTACGGGCTCGACCTTTCACCATCTGTTGCCTCCGCCATCCCGCAGGTCGTCCTCACGGCCATCGAAATCGTTGCGGGATGGCGGCAGGAAGCCCTCGAAACCGTAGTGGCCACGCCGCTCGGTTAGGAGTAGAATAGATATGTTCGGACTTGGAACCCAAGAAATACTGATAATGCTTATCGTGCTGACACTCTTGTTCGGAGCCAAGAAGCTTCCCGAACTCGGAAGGTCGGTGGGCGACGGGCTGCGCGAGTTCAAGAGAGCCACCCATGCCCTCGCCGAAGACGATAATGACAAGTCGTAGTCGCAAGATGCCGTATTACAGTACGGTCAATCATACCCTTGGCCACGCTCTCTAACGTAAGTGCGGGATTACTGCCCGGGCTTGGGGAACGTCACCTATGCTAGTGAGAAAACATCTTAAGGTAACCGGCGTCGTCCAAGGCGTTGGTTTCCGTCCATTCGTTTATCAACTCGCCGACAGGATCGGAATCACCGGCTGGGTTGCCAACACATCCGAAGGCGTGATAATCGATGCCGAAGGCGAGCAGGACTCTCTCGACCGATTCCTGCTCGGGCTTCGCGGTGAAGCCCCACGTCTTGCGCGGATTACGGGCATCACCAGCGAAGACACCACGCCGACGGGTGACACGACGTTCACCATCCACGAAAGTAACCACGCCGCGAGCAGAATAGCGCTTATTCCCGCCGATGTTGCGCTCTGTGACGCCTGCGGAAGGGACATAACTGATCCCGCCAACCGCAGGTTCGGTTACCCATTCACGAATTGCACGGACTGCGGCCCCCGGTTCACGATTATTCAGGACATTCCTTACGATCGTCCGAAGACCACGATGTCGGCGTTCGTTATGTGCCCGGAGTGTGATCGTGAGTATCACGACCCACTCGACCGGCGCTTCCACGCTCAACCAAACGCCTGCCCCGTCTGCGGACCTAAGATATGGCTGGAACCCGGCCTGACCCTCCTGTCGAACCAGACAAGCGATGTCGACTCCGCCGCAGTGCTCGCCGCCGTAACTCGAATGCTCTCGGATGGCAAGATTATCGCGCTGAAAGGACTCGGAGGGTTTCACCTGGCCTGTGACGCCGCAAACTCGGATGCTGTATCGGAGCTTCGAAGGCGGAAAGGTCGAGGACGAAAGCCGCTCGCAGTCATGGTCCGGGACATAGATGTCGCGCGGCGCATTTGCATTATAAGCCCGGAGGAAGCAGCGATATTGCTTTCATATGAGCGGCCGATTGTCCTGCTCGAAGCCCGCAAGCCCCGTATGATTGCCGCACAAGTGGCTCTAGGCAACAACTATCTCGGGATGATGCTCCCATATACACCGCTCCATCACCTACTTCTCAGGGAAGCCCCCGAAGTGCTCGTGATGACCAGCGGCAATCTCTCAGAGGAGCCGATTGCCTGCGACAACGCCGAAGCGAGGGAGCGCTTGTCTCACATCGCCGACGCGTTCCTGATGCACGACCGCGATATCCATGTGCCGTGCGATGATTCCGTTGTGCGGCCTGTCCTCGGCTCTCCTATGCCGATCCGCCGCGCCCGTGGATTCGTGCCGGGGGCCATCGACCTTGGCTTCGATTGCCCTCCCATCATCGCCTGCGGTGCGGAGCAGAAGAACACGTTTTGCATTACGGCGGGGCGTTTTGCCATTCCGAGCCAGCACATTGGAGACGCCGACGCAGCCGCGACCATGGACTACTTCGGTCGCGCCGTCACGCACCTGACCCGTCTCTATGATGTCAAACCAGAGATCGTCGCACACGATATGCATCCGGACTACCAGACCACACGTTTCGCATTATCGATGCCCGCGCCGAGGCATATCGCCGTCCAGCATCACCACGCCCATGCCGCCGCGTGCATGGCGGAAAACGGTCTAGTCGGCCCGGTGTTGGCTGTGGTATTCGATGGCACCGGCTATGGTCCCGATGGCTGTGTATGGGGTGGAGAGTTCCTGGAAGCGAGGCTGTCGTCATACGATAGAATAGCGCATCTGAGATACGTTCCTATGCCCGGAGGCGCGGCCGCGATACGTCGACCTGAGCGAATGGCCCTCTCATATCTCTTGGATGCCCTCAGTGCACCATTGCCCGATATTCTGTCTTTCCAACCGGAGGAACTGGCGCTGATTACCAAGCAGATCGAGCGGCGCCTGGGTTCTCCGCTGACGTCGAGTATGGGCCGACTATTCGACGCCGTCAGCGCTATCCTCGGCCTGTGCAGAGAAGCATCGTTTGAGGGAGAACCAGCAGTATTCCTTGAGATGCAGGCCGACCCATCCGAAACCGGATCGTACGACGTCGTGATAGACGACGGCGCACCAGCCGAGGTAGACACTCGCCCGATCATCCGAGGGATCGTCGCAGACCTCTCCGCAGGCGTGACCGCCGCCACTATCAGCGCCAATTTCCACAACACTGTAGTAGGGCTCACGGAGGAAGTCTGTATCCGGTCTCGTGAGTCTCTGGGCCTCAATGAAGTAGTGCTATCTGGGGGCTGCTTCCAGAACAAGCGGTTCATAGAAGACTCCATTCGACGGCTTGAGGAGGCAGGATTCCGAGTCTTCACACACCATATCGTCCCTCCGAACGATGGGGGGATATCTCTAGGGCAAGTGGCGGTAGCCGCTGCCATTTCATCATCCGTTTGAGGAACAACCATGTGTTTAGCTGTGCCGATGAAGGTTATATCTGTTGATGGAATCGTTGCCGTGGTGGAGCAGTCGGGCGTTACTCTGAAGGCCAGGGTGGACATTGTCCCCGACCTCTCAGCAGGCGACTACGTCCTCGTCCACGCCGGACTAGTGATCTCCAAAGTCGATGAAGCCGAGGCTATGGAGACGCTTGAGCTATTGGAGCAGTTGGCAAACAATGAAGCATATTGACGAGTACAGGGACGCTGAACGCGTGAGAGAGCTGGCCCAAGCAATTCTGGAGATAGCTCCGGCGACGATGACCATCATGGAAGTCTGTGGCACCCACACTATGGCCATTGGGCGCTTCGGCATACGCCAGTTGCTCCCACCAGAGATCAGGTTGATATCGGGTCCCGGATGCCCGGTCTGTGTGACGCCGCAGAGTGACATCGATGCCTTTCTCTCACTTGCCGGACGTCCGGATTTTATCCTCTCGAGTTTCGGCGATATGCTGAGGGTCCCTGGGACGCATTCGAGCCTTGAATCGGAGCGGACAAACGGCGCGGATGTCAGAGTTGTCTACTCTCCGCTAGACGCCGTAGAGTTCGCGCGCAGATGCCCGGACAAACAGGTCGTCTTCTTCGGTGTGGGCTTCGAGACGACGACGCCCGCCGTCACCATAGCGCTCCGAGCTGCTCGTGAGGAGAATGTCCAGAACTTCTCCGTCTACAGCGCTCATAAGACCGTTCCTGGCGCGCTTGTGGCTTTACTCTCAGATGATGGGCCGAGGGTCAGAGGCTTCCTCCTGCCGGGGCACGTGAGCGCGATCATTGGCGGCAACGCGTATCTTCCCATCGCGCGCGACTTCGGAGTTGCCTGCGTGATTTCGGGCTTCGAGCCGGTAGATATTATGCAGTCGGTTCTTCTTCTAGCGAGGCAGGCCCGAGATGGCAGGAGCGAGGTCGAGAACCAGTATAAGCGCATCGTGACGAGTGACGGCAACCGCGAAGCGCGCAGGATCGTCGATGAGGTTTTCGAGCCGTGTGACGCAGACTGGCGCGGCATAGGAACAATCCCCGGCACGGGCTTGCGCATCAGAGATACCTATGCAGCATATGACGCCAGGGAAAAGTTCAACATCGCTTCTCCGACGGACAGCATAGAGCCTAACGGATGCCTCTGCGGCGAGATGCTGAAAGGCCGGCTGGCGCCATCTGATTGTCCGCTTTTCGGTGCGGCCTGCACACCCTCGCATCCCATTGGACCCTGTATGGTATCTAGCGAAGGCACATGCGCGGCTTGGCACCGCTACGGAGGATACTAGCAATGACTAAAGGCAATACTCTCGAAGGAAACATAAGCCTGGCGCATGGAGCGGGCGGCGTCGCAATGGCGGAGCTTATAGACCATGTCTTCGTCGGTGCATTCAAGAATCCCATTCTCGACCGGCGAGACGATAGCGCCGTGCTCCGGGTAGGCGGCGCACAGATCGCGTTTACGACCGACTCTTTCGTCATCGACCCCATCTTCTTCCCCGGGGGCGACATTGGCCGACTGGCCGTCTGCGGCACGGTTAACGACCTGGCCACATCAGGAGCCAAACCGCTCTTTCTCAGCGCTGCATTCGTTATCGAAGAGGGTTTCGCGATATCCGAACTCCTCAGAATTGTCAGATCAATGAGTAGCACCGCTCTGGAGGCAGGGGTGACCATTGTAACGGGCGACACCAAGGTGGTCCCTCGCGGTGCGGCGGACAAGGTGTTCATAACCACCACCGGCATAGGCGAAATCAGGGCCGGTTACGTTCCGTCGGGAGCGAATGCCCGTCCCGGCGACGCTGTAATTCTCTCAGGAACCGTCGCCGATCACGGCATAGCTGTTATGTCGCGAAGAGAAGGGCTGATGTTCGAGTCCGAGATAATCAGTGACGCAGTGCCTCTTTGTGGCCTTGTTGACACTCTTCTCGACGAATGCCCCGGAGTCAAGACGCTCCGTGACCCTACAAGAGGTGGGCTTGCATCGACCCTAAACGAGATCGCTGCGCAGTCGAACGTCTGCATAGAGATCGACGAATCGAAAGTCCCTGTCGCGCCCGGAACCCGAGCCGCCTGCGAGATCCTCGGAATCGACCCTCTCTACGTCGCAAATGAAGGCAAGTTGGTGATCATCGTCTCTTCGGATCACGAGGACTGCGCCATCCGTGCTCTACATTCGCACCCATTGGGGCAAGGCGCGGTCAAGATAGGCAGCGTTCAGGGTTCCCCGTCAGGCAGAGTGAACATGACAACCCCGTTCGGCAGCCGACGGATACTCTCTATGGTATACGGAGAGCAGATGCCCAGGATATGCTGACGGCTGTACAAGCAATAACTTCGTAGATGGGGTGTATGTCAAATTCGGTGGGAATCTTCACAAAGAAACTTGGAAATATTGGAAAGTAGCGAAACACCTTCCCGAAGCACTTAGTCAGTCGCCAGAACCGCACAAGAAATCGATCAGTGGAGAACCCCAACGCCCCGGATGTAATGCTTGCGAGGAACAGTCAGACTCCTGTTGCACGACGGGATTATCATTGGTCTCAAGAACGCCTACCACCACACCCTGGTTATTGATACCCATCGGATTGATATGAAAGTAGTTGGGAGCATCGATATACTGCAGTCCTTGTGAGCTGCTCCACAAGAACATCTTGTCCGAACCGTGCGTAAAATCCGTGCAACCAGCAGCCATCCCATTATCACCCAAGCCAAGTGTCTGCGTCCAGGTAGGATGTCCCACTATCAGCAACGATGTTGGTTATTCGTCCGTCTGGCTCATAGATAGCCCAGTGACCAAGATAGCTTGAGTCGGCATAGCTGAATAGAACCTGACCACTATTGTTGATTCGTGTGGCGCCCGATGGTTGCGAAGAGATCACATGGGGGGTTCCCTGAAGCATCCCACTTGTAGGCACGCTGGTTATCTTCAGCACTACGGCGGCAATCCCCTGGTCATTGATGCTGTAGGCCACGCTGTAAGTAGAGTCCGGCACACCCAGCAAACGCATAGTGTAGTCGGTGCCGCTTGCTGCAGAAGCCAAGCCTGTAGCGATGCTTACATAGAGCACAAGAATCGTTGTTTGTCTCATCGTCATCTTCGTCAAGACTGTATGCCCAGCAGGCTTCTTTGTCAAGACCCTCGACTACACAAGAGAGAGCTCATGCAAACAGAGAGAAAACAGCGGGTGTATCGGCAACACTTTGTCGACCCCGTTCACGTCTTTCCGTCGATGATTGCGCGCCAGTGACACCATTTCATGTTCAATTCCACGCGCAGCGGCCCTCATTCATGCCCAAAACGCAAAAAACCGGAAAACCATCGAGAGATAGTTTTCCGGTTCATCTTTGGTGGAGCTGATGAGATTCGAACTCACGACCTCTTCCGTGCGAGGGAAGCGCTCTCCCAACTGAGCCACAGCCCCACGAAGCACCGTAATTATATCACTGCACGGTGCCATCGTCAATTAGAATTTTCGGTAGGCGGATACTGCCAGATCATATATAGTCTTGATCGGAACACCCTTCTCCAATGACACGCGCTTGCAGTCGTCATACTCCGGAGATGCTGTCAAAACTCGACCGCCTGACTCACCTATCTTTATTCGCACTTCCCCGTAGCCCGTCTCAACGATCTCCCATCGACGGTCAATACACACACGGTCCCGGCTTGATATCCGAACGCCGAGGGATGACGTCTCAGAAAGAATAACGTCCGTCAGCGCCTCTACCTTTTCAGGCGCGGATATAACAGATAACAACGTCGCTGGACGGTTCTTCTTCATCTGAATTGGGCTCAGATACACGTCGAGCGCACCTGTGGCAAATAGCCGCTCCATCACAGTATCGTAGAACTGCGGGTTCAGATCATCTATATTGGCCTCAATAACACTTACTTTGACCGGAGCAGGCACATCTTCAGCGACTTCGCCGATCATCACGCGCAGCACGTTTGGGATCTGCAACTCCGACTTCCCGGAGCCATACCCTACCCGTGAGACGCACATTGCCGGCATCGGACCGAACTCCTCTGCGATCGTAGTGATAATCGCAGCCCCAGTCGGTGTGACGAGCTCTCCTTCGATTCCTAGCTGCCTCCAAGGCACTCCCTGCAGGATCTCAGCAGTCGCAGGCGCGGGCAGCGGAAACGTTCCGTGTGCCGCAGTCGCGTAGCCGTGGAAAGTAGGCATCGGGCTTGCAACGACCTTTGGGCAGCCTATCATCTCAAGGCAAATAGCAGAGCCGACAATGTCAACGATCGCATCTACCGCGCCGACCTCGTGGAAGTGAACATCTTCAACAGTCGCGCCGTGGACTTTAGCCTCAGCTTTTGCAAGCCGTTTGAAGATGTCTGAAGCAGTCGTCTTGACATAATCCGAGAGCTCGGCCGCATCGATTATTGCCAGTATGTCACCAAGCCGTCTGTGATGGTGGTGATGATCCTGATCGACGTGCACGTAGACGTTGGTCGCGTCGATATGCCCCTTAACCCTGCGCTCGATCTCAAGCTTGTAGCCGTGGACGCCAAGCCCGTGCAAACGCTCCCCAAGCACTACCGGGTCGGCCCCAACTGCGATCAATGCGCCAAGAGTCATGTCCCCGCTGATTCCTGCAAAACAATCGAAATATGCAATCTTCATCTGTTCACCAAATGGGCGAAATAGCCCGCTCCAAAACCGTTATCTATGTTTGTGACGACGATTCCCGCCGCACAGGAGTTCAACATTGCAAGAAGCGCAGCTAGTCCACCGAAGCTTGCGCCATACCCGACGCTCGTCGGAACCGCCACTACCGGTCGGGATACCATGCCGCCGACCACGCTTGCAAGCGCTCCTTCCATCCCAGCTACCACGATAAGGGCATTCGCGCCTGTGACTCGTTCGCGCTGATCGAGCAGCCTGTGAAGCCCAGCGACTCCTACATCGTAGGCGCGCTCGACTCGGCTGCCCATTGCCTCCGCAGTGATCGCAGCCTCTTCGGCAACAGGCACATCAGCGGTCCCGGCACAGAGCACCATAATATAGTTGGGGTCATCCTTGGGCACCGTAAGACTCTCAGAGGGACCTTTATACACGACAATCCGGGCAAGCTTGTGGTATGTGCAGCCCTCCACAGCTGACAGAATCTCTTCAGCAACCTCTGGGGGGACACGGGTCGCAAGAACAGTCGAATTGCGCGCCGCAAGACGCTTGACAATCTCCACCGACTGCTCGCATGTCTTGCCCTGACAGAACACTACCTCGGGAAACCCTGTTCGCACACTTCTATGAAAATCCAGCTTGGCATAGCCGATATCATCGTAGGGCAAACCTCGCAGGTCGGTTAGCGCATCGTCTATTTGCACCTCTCCCGACTGCACCCCCTCCAGCATAGTTCTAAGGCGTTCGATGTCCATTTTTACTCTTCTCCACCCTTCCCAAGAACCGCGTTCATACTCCCTGTGCGGTAGCCTTTAAGGTCTAATGTTGTATAAAGATACTGCAATTCCTTAAACTTCTCTGTAACAGCCGAACGCACTTCAGGAGAGGCCAGACGGGAAATCTCATCGGGCTCGACCTCAATGCGGGCGATGTCTCCGTGGTGGCGAACCCGCACCTGCCGAAACCCCAGTTCCTTCATGAAGCGCTCAGCTTCGTCGAGCCGACTAAGTATAGCAGGCTCGATCTTCGTGCCGTAAGGTATCCTCGAAGAGAGGCATGCGAACGACGGCTTGTCCCAGGTCGGCAATCCCATCGCTTTGGAAAGCACGCGGATGTCGTCCTTACTGAAGCCAGCATCCCTGAGCGGACTGCACACACCAAGCTGGGCCGCCGCTCGACTGCCTGGCCGATAGTCGTCTAGATCGTCGACATTCGAGCCGTCTGCCACCCACTCCACGCCGTGCTCACGACCGATCTCAACGAGTTTCCCGAAGAGTTCGGTCTTGCAGAAAAAGCAACGATCGGGAGTGTTTGCTGCGAAATCTTCGTTTGATAGTTCGTCGGTGTCGATTCTGATAATGTTCAAGCCGAGCCGTTCTGCGGTTTCAACAGCTTCGAGCACCTCAGAAGACGGATAAGTCGCCGAAGATGCAAGCACGCATATCGCCTGGTCACCGAGAACGGACGTAGCAACAGCGGCAAGCAGAGTGCTGTCCACACCTCCGGAGTAACCGATCACAACGCCGCTCATCTCGCCAATAATAGACTTTAGCGCTTCAAGTTTCCCGTTCAGATTTTCCATATATCCTCACCAAAAGTAGCAAAAGGCCATCAAGTCCGCCACCCGTGTTCTGGGTGCCGCCTTCATGGCCCGTAATAGATTAATCTGTGATTATAGGTTCGCGCGGCTTCAGCCGACACAATCGCGCCTTCTTGGCGTGACTAAAGTATACACCGACTACCCCTGATTCGTCAAACCATCACTGTCGTGCTCTTATGCTCTAATTGCCACCAAACAAGTGGTTGCCTACTGCGTTCACTGATGATAAATCATGCTTTTTTGTTGGGTGGCGATTTCCGAATCCCGAATGGCGTAATGAATGGCAAGTGACCCACTACTATAAAGACGCCTTTTAGAGACCCCACTGCCTAATGATGGGCCTGTGTGAGATTGAGGTATACTCCCACGTCATCCCAAGTATGCAGCAGGAAGCAGCACAGACGGTCGGGAAGTATCTCGGCCTGTAGGCCAAAAGACGCATTTGGAAAATACTCGTTTGAAAACACATTTGAAAAGTGATTTGAAGATGTTGCCTTTCAGCCTAGTGCGTGGTATAATATCCCGTTCGTTTTACGCTCAAGCAACAGTTTACGGAGAGGTGGCTGAGTGGTCGAAAGCGGCGGTCTCGAAAACCGTTATACCGCAAGGTATCGAAGGTTCGAATCCTTTCCTCTCCGCCATTATGTCTGTCTGAAAATGAATTGATCGTATATAAAGCCCACTCTAGCATTAGCTCTAGCGGGCTTTATCTATTTATGGTGGGCTGGGGGTGGCTAATCCATCACCAGTCCGCCGTTTACATCGAGGATCTCTCCTGTGATGTAGCGGGCGCGGTCTGAGGCGAGAAACGCGACGGCTTCAGCTATATCTTCAGGCTTTGCATACTCTTTCCACGGGATGTTGGATGCAAAAGTCGTGTTGATGTCGTCACCCCAGGCGTCGGTCATTTCAGTTGCGGTCGGGCCTGGGCATACGGCGTTGACGTTGATCTTGAACGGCGCAGCCTGCAGGGCTAGCGACTTGGTAAAGCAGACGACCCCAGCTTTGGACGCCGCGTAGTGCGCTCCAGCGGCGACCCCGCCAATCTTGGCGGCGGCCGACCCCATGCTGATGATCTTGCCGCTTCGCTGCTCTTTCATAAGCTTGAAGCCTTCTCGACTCATCAGGAATGTGCCTAGCAGATTCACTGCAAGCACGCGGTTCCACTCATCGACCTCCGTCTCAAGGATCGGGCGCATGTAGCAGATACCCGCGTTGTTGACGAGTATGTCGACTCTGCCAAACTCCCTCATAACTTCAGCATACAGGCTCTTTACGGATTCTTCACTTGACACATCGGTGCGAACCGCGATTGCGCGACGTCCTGACGATTTAATCTCGGCGGCAGTCTGCTGTGCGACGCCAATGTTGAGATCGGCGACCACGATGTCGGAGCCGTCTCTTGCAAGCGCCATGCAGATGGCACGGCCAATGCCTTGCGCGCCACCGGTGACTATGGCGACGCGTGCGCTTTGCTCTTCACTCATTTGTATTCTCCTGATTGTAAATACACAGTCGTCCTCGCTACCTGTGGGGCCATAATTGATGACAGCGGTCGCGTGGTTGCGAGTGTGGCGACTGAACAACTGTTGACTACGTTGGTCGGCTGCAGCTTACGCTAGGATTATCCGTTAGTTGGCAGGCACATGTCAACCTTTTGCCTATCGATATTTGTTGATTTTGCCGTGAGCCTCTGCTAAACTGAAGCAGCAACCAGAGCGATTACTGGCCGGTATAGTTTCGCTGCCACAGCGTGAACAATATGGGTTTGGCAATTGATGTGGCTGCTTTACGTCTATCAGAACTGTCTACTTATGGATAATGGTGAGGCTGGGGGACTGGTGTCTCGCGGCACAAACAGGAGGTTGAGTTAATGGTTAGACGCTTTCTGCCTGTAGCATTGCTGCTGGCAATCGCATGTACGATGTCGTATGCGCAGACCGGGGCGAACGCGGGATGGATGTTCCCTCAGGAGCAGGTCCCAGCGTTTTCTATCCCACAGATGTCAAAAGCCCCGACGATCGACGGAAACCTCGACCCGTCTGAGTGGCGGCAGGCAGTCCGTGTGATGGGGATGGCCAACGTCGGTGGCAACAGTTACTACGGCAGGCCGCATGCGTTCTACCTGGGCTGGGATACCGAGCACATCTACATCGCCGCCCGTGCCCACATTCTGCCTGGACACAAGCTCTACAGGGGCAAACGGGAACGTTATTCGTCGGCGACGGTGTTCGACGACTCGATAGAAATTGGGCTCGACTTTCTGGGACGAAACAAGCTCGCCGGCGAGGCGGAAAGCTTCTTCAAGTTTATCATCAACTCCCTTGGGTCCGGCGAGTATCTCAAGATGTACCCTTCGATCGGACAGTACCTCTACAACTGGACTCCGGACAACAAGATCGGCTCTGTGGTCCACGACAGGCCGGATGGGCGCTTCTGGGAGCTTGAGATGTCATACAATCTCAAGGACCTACAACTTCCTGAACCTATGAAGGCAGGGGACAAGCTGAAGATACTGCTCGGCACCGACCTCAAGAACCCCGGTTGGGAGTGGGCGTGTTTCCCATCGGCTTCCGGGTATTTGCAGTCGTTTGGCTTTCCGACTGCAACTCTCAGTTCTGTCGACCCGTATGTGCAGATCGAGAAGTTTACTGGTCTCGATGACGAGAAGCTCGACCTGAAATCGGTCATTTACAACCCAACCGACGACATGCGCGACGTGAGCGTTGCGCTGAAAGTCGATGGCAAGGACGGCTCCACCGTGCTGAACCAGCAGCGGGATCTCAGTATCCCCGCGTCGGGGTCGCTGCGTTTTGACGTAGACAGATCATTTGCCGGAGTCGGCTCCGGGACTTACAGCCTTGTCATCACAAGTGGCGGCAATACGATTTACAAATACTTTGTCAATTTCGCCAAGGACACTAAGAAAGACTATTTGAACTACACGCCTGTCAAAGAGGCGTTTCGTATGGAAACCCTGTTCAACCCTGTGCGTTCCTGCCTCTGGGTGAGCGGCGACACTCTTGACTCGGAGGCCCCAGAGGGCGCAAAGTTCGCGGCAATGACCTACTCCGTGCTTGATCCGTCCGGCAAAGAGATATCAAGCGGTAAAGTGGATAAGCTGGTGCTCTACAAATACGAGAAGCTGATCGAGCTTCCACAGCTTGCGCCTGGGACTTACAAACTGTCTCTTTCCATGCTCGACGAAAACGGCAAGGTTGTGCTAACTCGTGACACGACATTCGCGAAGAAGGACGAAGCTAAAGACTTCGCTCAGTGGTGGAACAACAAGATCGGCGACACAAGCCGGGTGCTGAAGCCATTTGTGCCGCTGCAGCTTGCGCGTGGCAGCTTCTCAGAGACCGCTGTGTCGTGTGTCGGCAGGGTTTACGAGTTCGACGGCCTTGGTCTGCCCGTTCAGATCAAATCGAACGGGGGTTACGTTATGGCGAAGCCTGCGCGTATCGTCGTGACGATCAACGGCGTCGAGACCGTGGTTCCCACCACAAGCAAACTTGCCATCACGAGCGCCAAGGACTACAGAGTCGAGTTCTCCGGCAAATCCATAGCGGCGGGCATACAGTTCACCACCAAGGGGTGGATGGAGCAGGATGGGTTGGTCAATATCGAACTCACCTACGCCCCGACTGTGCGCGCCGTCGCGATACAGTCACTTCGAGTCGAGTGGCCGATCGATGACACGCAGTCCAACTACGTTGCATGCGTCGGCGTTGGCGGCAACTACTCCGCACGGTTCCTCGACCAAGCCCCGGATGGCATCGGCCAGGTGTGGAACACGCTTGACGCGCTCGGCACTGTTGGAAGTGGGATGACCATCGGCAACTTCTACGATAACCTCTGGGTCGGAAACGAGATGAGAGGCCTCCTGTGGGCCGCTGACAGCGACAAGGGGTGGGTGCCGAGCAACATGGCTCCTGCACACTCGCTCTTCCGCGAAAAAAGATCACTTGCGATCAGAAACCACATCATCAACACACAGTCCGGTGAGCAGCCGTTTGTTCTCGTTGCTCCGAGGACCGTCCAGCTTCAGTACAACGCAAGCCCGTTCAAGCCGCTTGCCAAAGGCTGGCGACTCAATCAAGTCTCAGCCTGCAACGGTTTCTCAGGTGGCAAGTGGAAAGTTAACTGGGATACGGGTAGAGACTACTTCTCTATTCTCAGCCCTCCATTTGAAGATCACAAGCGCTGGCCGGAGTATTACAAGTACTGCAAAGAAGTATCTGATGGAATGGTCGCAAAGAGCGAGTATACAGGCATTGCAGATAGGCTCCGCACATTCACTTGTAACCAGATCGCGCTTCGTGGCTACATGGATAAGACCGTCGAGCCTGGCCTTTACGACTATTTCAAGGCCGACTGGGTGCCGGGCGAGGAGTCGCTCAACAAGTCTTACACCGACTATATGACCTGGCTTATGGACAAGCAGGTCAAAGAAGGCGGCGTGCGCCACTTCTATTTTGATATCAGCATGGTAAAAGTTTTCCCCTCTCTGACTGCAGGACTCGGTTATCAGCTCGAAGACGGCCGTGTGCAGCCCGGTGGGATGTGCGGGACGCTTCGTGAATGGTATAAGCGGGTTTGGTCGATGATGCAGGAGAACAACCTGTATCCCGGCGGCGTGTCGGGTCACTCCACCAACGCGATCAGCCTCAAGGCGCTACCTTTTGCCGACTCGATTGTTGACTCGGAGTTTCCGATGGTTGACCCGATTACGGTGTACCCCGCAAACAGGATGATTGCTTTCTCGTGCCCACACAACTTCGGCACACACATCACCCACCTCGGGTATATGAACAACAACTGGTCGGTGATGCACGACTCCGGCGCGTGTGCGGGCGGCGGGATATTCTATCACCCAGAGTTCAGGCACTTCGGCATCAGTCGTGATGATATCGACTTTGTTCCTTACTGGAGAAACGAGCGCGTCGTAAAGAACATCGGCGACGGTCTGATCGCAAGTATCTGGACGCGCCCCGGCGCCGCGATCATTGCAGTTATGAACTACGGTCTCGACCCTGCGGGCCAAGAGAAGGCCCGTCCGTGTCAGTTGATGCTCGATATGCACGAGCTTGGTGTTCCAAACGGCGGTGTGGCCCGTGTTTCGGATCTCTACAAAAAGCAGCACGTCGCGGACAGTCACCTGAATACGTACAACTGGTATCAGGGATTGCCAGATAAGCAGGTTCCCGGCAGTTGGCAGGGCGACAAGGGCAAACTTCTGCCGCAGGTCGTGCCGAAGCTTGACCAGGCTGCAGGGCTTATCGATGGTTTTGACATCAACTACCACGATGTTCGGTATGTGCTCGTCACCTGGGATGACCGTCCCGAGCTCTACGGCACTTACGACGAGAAGCTCTTTACGGAGGAGAATCTGACCTCCGTGCTTGAGTGGGGCCTCTATCGCTCCGAAACCAGGCAGCTTGGAGCTGGTGATGTTGCATCGGCTGTCAAAGTCGACACTGGAGCGCTTACCCCGATGGTCTGGACTCGCCCCGGAAGCGTTCTGATTCGGCTTGAGAACCCCGGCAAGACCGCTGTCGACGCTGAGATGACGCTCAATCAGGCGAAGCTTGGCGTAAAGGTCGAGAAGATCTGGGCACAGTTCGTCCAGTGCATCGGCGGCGATCTTGACCCGATAACCGGCAAGCTCAAGACCAATGTCGAGCCAGGAAAGACCAAGCTGGTCTACATCGACTTGAACTAACAATACACTGGGGAGGACTGTTGATATGTCCTCCCCATTTATCTTTGTTGAGCACCGATCGTTCATCACGTGGCCTGAGCAAGTTCATCATTTACGATATCCCCGTGCGTGTGGTAAACTTGATGGGCAAGGTCTCGCCGAAAGTGGCGTCCTTTATAAGAAGTAGAATTGGAGACTGCTGGCCGGGATACATCCTGTGGCAGCTTGATCATACTAATGACCAGAATATCGTGGTGGGGGATGCTCGTTGTAGTATCGGCTCTCGTCGCCGGGTGCGGAAAGTCGCCCGAGCCCGCGCGTGCGCCTCAGCCCACCAACTCCAAACCCGGTCAAATATCCGCCAAACCGAAGGACAGACCCGCAAAAGAGGTCGATCTCACCAAGAAAGAGACTCCGGATCTCAAGGTTAGCGGGCAGATCGTTCGAATATCCTGGGAAGAAAAGGGCAAAGTCTCTATGAAGGCGACCGCGCAGGAGTTTTCGGGTAACACCATCTCTGGCGAAGCCACCTTGAAGCGCGTGAACGCCAGGCTCTTCAGCAATGGCAAACAGACGGCTACCATAGTGGCTCCTCTTGTTCAAGTCGACGAGAACTCTCGCGTATTGACCGCAAGCGGCGGGGTTACGCTTACCACGTCCGACCCGAAGAGCTCAATCAAGACAGTCAAAGCCAGCTGGATCAAGTGGTATGCACGCGACAACCGAATCGTCGGAAACGGCGGGATAAAGGCCCGCGGTCCGGTCGCTTCGATCGACGCCGCCGCCTTTATCGCCGACACTCAGCTAAGAAGCATTCGCATACTTTCAGACCCGGCAGAAGCGCGGGCCGTGATAGGCAAGCATTAGCTCGCTTTATTCGCTTCACGAATAAAGCTTTCGCTAACAGAGCATTATTCACGCTACTCGTGAATAACGCGGGTTAGGAGAACACATGAAACGAATCGCCGTTATCGCCGCCCTGGTAGTCGCGTTGGCAGTGCCGTGCGCGGCTCAGAACCTGCAGCTTGACAAGGTGACGATTGAAGGCTTCGCTATGCTCACCGTGACCGATAAGTCTTACACGTTGAGCGGAAGCCCCGAGTCCAAGGTGCGCATAACCGCCAAGGACGGGTCGTTTGCAGCAAAGGCCGACCGGGTAGTTGTCACAAAGGACGCTAAAGGCAGCTACCAGACCGCCAAACTAACCGGCGGGGTATGGCTGAAAGCGTCGACGGAGCCGACCAAGGTAACTACGGCGACCGCCGATAATGCGCTCATTGACTACGCTAAGGCCCAGGAAGCGGTGCTTTCCGGCTCGGTTCATATCACAAGCACCGACCCGGACCTGTTCGTCGGGCCTGCAACCGTGGTCGGGGACCGGGCGATTATCAGCCTGAACTCGAAACTTGGCCCGGACGAGCCGAGAATACGTATTGAGAGCACTCCTGAGAAGAGTCGGCTGGAGTTTACTCCGAAGAAGCCGCAGGAATCTGCTTCAAAGACACCGGAAGAGAAGAAATAAGTGCGGATCAGGACAGAGAATCTCGCAAAAGTATACCGGGGACGGCGAGTCGTGAACGGCGTGAGTATTGATGTGGGGCAGGGGGAGATCGTAGGTCTCCTCGGGCCAAACGGGGCCGGCAAGACGACCACGTTCTATATGGTCGTCGGTCTCGTTCACCCCAACGGCGGCAGCGTCTATCTAGACGATCAGGACATCACGCGTTGTCCGATGTACGCGCGCGCAAGGCTCGGCATCGGGTATCTCGCGCAGGAGCCATCGGTCTTCCGAAAGCTCACTGTGGCTGAGAACGTCCTCCTCGTGCTTGAAATGGCTGGGGTAGGGCGCAAGGAAAGAATGCGTAAACTGGATCAGCTCATGGACGAACTGGGGCTGAAGCACCTGCGCAACGAGCGTGGACAGGTGCTGTCAGGCGGTGAGAGGCGACGGACGGAGATCGCCCGGGCGCTTGCGACCGACCCCGCGTTCATCCTGCTCGACGAGCCATTCACCGGCGTCGACCCGATTGCGATTCACGACATCCAGACCACAATCAATGCGCTTCGCGAACAGAAGAATATAGGTATTATCATAACCGACCACAACGTGCGGGAGACACTCAGCATTACAGATCGCGCTTACATCATATCTGAAGGCAAGATTGCTACGGCTGGCCCTGCGGCTGACCTGCCCAACGATCCGATCGCGAGGAAATACTACCTCGGCGACCGGTTTGAGATGTGAAGAACTGATGAAACTGCTCTACCGTTTCATCGGCTCAGCGCTTTTGTGGCCGTTTCTGTTTGGTGTAGCTGCGTTTACGTCGATCTTCTTCGCCGGTCAGCACTTGCTCGACCTGACGAAGCTCGTGCTTCAGGGCTTGAATGCGTTCACGGCGATTCAACTCGTGCTGCTTTATATGCCGTCGGTGATCGTCTTCACGCTGCCGATGTCTTGCCTCGTGGCCGTTTTGGTTACTTTTAGCAGGATGTCGATGGACAGTGAGATCGTTGCGCTTTACGCGAGTGGCATCAGCCTGTATCGCGCTGTTATTCCGGTGATTGCTCTTGGTCTGATCGTCTCGGCGCTCGCGTTTGGGATGAGCGAATACGTCGTACCGGGAAGCGCGCGGCTTTCAAAAGAGATTCAGGCCCGCGCTCTCAAAGAAGAGCTTTCTTCTGATAAGCCTTTTGTCTTTATAGACAAGGGCACTCAGGCCATAATATATGTTGGCGGCGGGTTCGATGCTGCCACGAGAACGATGCACGAAGTGATCGTGACTCAGAGAAACGGAATCAATCCGACAGTTATATTCCAGGCCGAGAATGCACAGTGGAAAAAGGGCTATGACTGGAAGCTTTCTAACGGTCTCATGCGTAAGTTTCAGCCCGACGGCAGCACCGTGACGATCGCGTTCAACGGGCTTGATACAGAGCAGGTGGAACTTCACGAAAATCCGGACGATATTCTTCGCAGGCAGCGAAAACCGGAGGAGATGAGCTTCGGCGAGTTAAAGCACTTCATAGGTCAGCTTGATGGCAGCGTGCCAGTCAAGGAACTTTTGGATATGAAAGTTGATCTATACAATAAGCTGGCGATACCTTTTGCGGCGCTGGTGTTTGCGTTTGTCGCCGCTCCGCTTGCCATACAGCGGCAGCGGGGTAACCCATCGGTCGGTGTTGGGTTCAGCGTCCTGATCATCTTTATGTATTGGTTTGTCTGGCACTTCACTACGGCGCTTGCGATACAGGGGAGCATTCCTCCCATCGTGGGCGCATTCGTGGCTGATGTGCTTGGTCTCTCGCTAGGGGTGATTTTGCTCCTGCGCGCGGCGAAGTAGCTTGATATTCAGGCATCTATTGACATTCGGGCAACGACTTAACGTATATCCACTCAGTTTTCAATCCGAAAGTCGAGAGAGATTTTCGGTTCGAATACTCTGTGTCTGACCGTAAAGCTATCTGCCGAAAATCCATAAGAAGGAATGGGGATTAGTTGATCTATACCATTATCCTGCTGGTATTGGTGTCGGGATTGGTCGCGTATCTTGGCGATTTGCTCGGGCGGCGGATGGGAAAACGTCGACTGAGGCTTTTCGGCATGCGGCCCAGGCACACGGCAATTCTGGTCACATCCGTCACGGGAATGCTGATCGCCGCCCTGACCTTCGGCACCCTGATGACCATCGACTCCCGGATGCGCCTCGTGTTCACTCAGGGGCTGCAACTCGCCGAGAAGAACGAAGCTCTTGCGTCAAAGTACGAAGCTAACCTTGAGCGCAACAACACTCTCCGTAAGCTGAACCTACAGCTTCTCGACCAGAGTTCCAAGCTCACCCGTGAGGTGAATGAGAAGTCCGTACAGGTCTCACGAGCCCGAAAAGAGTCGCAGGACGCTTTCCGAGCACGCGATCTTGCTCAGTTACAGATGAGGGGCCTCGCGCGCCTGATAGACATCCGTCAAGCGGAACTAAGTGACCTGCGGCGCACAGGCAAACTGACTGAAGGCCGTCTGCGGCAAGTCTCAGAGAGCCTACAGGTAAGCTCGGCGGACCTGCGACGTATCAAGTCAGAGCTTAGGGTGCGAAACGGTCGACTCGACGTTATTCAGAAAGATCTTGACACCAAGGTCGCGGAGCTTGACGCGAAAAGCAGAGAGCTTGAGGTTGCGCAGAAAGATATCCTCACCGCTCAGTCGACGATAGAGTACAACAAAGAACTCATCAAGAAACAGCAGGAAGATATAAAGCACGAGGCCGAACGCAACGAGCTGTATGCAACAGATATGGTGATTGCTCAGGGCACGGAAATCGGCCGGCGCGTGATCGATGCCGATCTGCCGCCCGGTGAGGTCCGTGAGCAGCTTACAAACCTTCTTCAAAGCGCGAGCGACAAGGCAAAGGCGGTTCATGCAGGCTCGGACGCCAGCAAACGGGCTATTCGCCTGGTTTTTGTTGACAGCAGCCGCGACATTGTCTCCAACGATGAAGATACATGCATTGAGGAGGCCGTTAAGACGATCTACTTGAAAGGCCGCAGTGGTCCGGTGGACGGTGTCGTCGCTATTGTCACTGTTGTCCGCAATACGCTCAAGGACGAAACAGCGCTGGTGGATCTTCAGCTGCGGTGGAACAGGCTCGCGTTTCAGCGTGGAGATAACATTGCCCGGGGAATTGTAGACGGCAAACAGTCCGAAGGCCGCGTCCTTCTTGCCGTTATGGATTTCTTACGCAACAACGTTCGGGCGGCAGCCGCGCGCGAGGGAGTTATCCCGATAGCGACGTCCGACCCGGACAAGGCCGTCGAGCCGATTTCCGACAAGCAGCTCGATCTTCTTATCGATCTGGTCGAGACTATCCGCACTGCGGGTAAGCAGGTGGAGCTGAAGGCCGTTGCAGAAAAGGACATCTACGTCGCGGGACCCATCAATCTCGACAACATTGGTTTCGCGATCTCAACTATGGTTACAGCGGAGCGTTGAACATGGAAGAACGATGGAGAGCTCGCCTATTCTCGGGCAAGAACGAGGAGTCTTTGGGTTTGATAGATCGTGTAATCGCAGTTGATCCAGGTAGGGCGAAGTGTGGAGTTGCGGTGGTTTCCCGAACAGAGGGAGTCATCGCAAAGACCGTTGTACCAACTGGCGACGTTCGCGATACAGTAAGACTCCTCTCCTCGCGTATGGAGCCTGAGGCGCTCATCGTAGGCGGCGGAACCGGCGGCGAGGCCACAGCAAAGACGCTGAGCTCGCTCTCGATACCCATCTACATCGTCGACGAATGGTTTAGCACCCAGCGCGCCCGTGTGCGCTACTTCAAAGAGAACCCACCACGGGGCTGGAGACGACTCGTCCCGAGGGGTTTCCTGGTCCCCACCGAGCCCTATGATGACTATGCGGCATTACTCCTTGCTGAAGACTTCCTGAGCAGCCAGACGAGCGACAACCCAGCGGCGAACTTATAGTCTTAGCCCGCTTTATTCGTGAAGCGAATAAGGCGTTCGCTAACAAAGCATTATTCACGCTACTCGTGAATAATGCGGGTTAGTCAGTGTCTGTAAGTTGGCTTGAACTGAGTGGCTTGATCTCGATATCGTGGTAGTAGTGCTTTAGTATCCGTTCGAAGGAGTACCCCTGATCAGACTTGGCGAGGCCGTTTGCGCCGAACTGGCATAACCCTATGCCATGCCCGTAGCCTCGGCCGTCCACCGTGACCTTCTCGCCATCTTTCTTGATGGTGAAAGCGGTGCTCAGCAGAACATTCACCCCGATGACCGAGCGCAGTTTCTGTCCAGATAGTCTGACTGAACCCTTATCTGCTTCAATCTTGACCTCCACCGCGCGACCGCACTCGTCAGCCTTGGATACAGTGATGCTCTTCAGCCCCTGGAGTTTCGGCAGCCTGGGCTCAAGCAGTGCCTCTAACTCAGAAAGTGTCCAAGTGAGCGTCCACGCGTGGCCGGAGCGATCGCAGTAGTCCGGGCCGTCGTCGTCGGGCTTGTCAGACACAGAACAGAGATACGGCTTATCGCCCGATTCGGTGATGCCGCCGCAGTCCGCGGAGTAGAGTGCACATATCAATTTGCCGTGATGAAGTGCGACTAGATCCTTGGTGTCTCGAACGGCTTTGGTCGTGCGCTCGGTCTCCCTGTCTACTCCGCTATACATTTGGCAGTGGGTGGAATCGCAGAGGTCGAACCCTTCTTTGCGGTGCTTGTTTCTATTGGCCCACGCGTAGGTTCTTGCTGCGACTGCCTGCGCCTTCAGCGCCTCAACATCGAACTCAGAAGGCATCTCGCATGCCACAACACCTAGCATATATTCCTCAAGATCGACTTGGTTGACCAATAGAAGGCCTTTGGCTGAGGGAGTGATCTCGATAGCGCCTCGGAAGCTGTCTTTGGTCTTGCCGGAGGACACGGTGATAACAGCACCGGGGGTGTCCGACGATATGTGTAGTAAGTCAGCCTGATTGGTCCCGCCGTCGGACTCTGAAAACTCAAGCGTGTCGGATGTCCGGCTGATTTTGAGCTCGCGCCCGGGATCGATGCACGTAACGAGCTTTGAGCCGGAATAGGTTACGCATAGACCAGCGGAAGACTTGACGGAGACGGAGTCGATCCCTCGAAATTGCGAGATAAGGCCGATACGCAGCGTGTCGGCTTTCGCACAAGCGATGGAGGAGGATAGCAGTATGCATGCGATCAGTGTTCTAAGCACGGTGTCACTCCGATTCCATTCGTTTGCTGCTGGCTCAGTTGGCAGTGCCGGTGTCGAGGCGTTTGGCGGCTGCGTCTCGTTCAGTCCGTGCAGCCAAATAACTTGGACTAAGCAGCAGGACCTCATCGAACTCCTTCACCGCGTCGGCCCACAATTCCTTCTTTGAGTAGATCCGGCCAAGCCTGAAGTGCGCGTCGATATACTTGGGGTCGATCTCGACCGCTTGAGTTAGCAGGTCCAACCCCTTGTCCAGATCGTTTTCGAGAGTGACCGCGTCGATTGCACGCCGATAGAGGTCGCGACTCTGCCTTTGAATGCAGGCAAGTTTCCAAGTCATCTCAGGGAAATCGGCAGACTCGCTGTATATCTTTTGCTTGAGAACCTGAACAAGCTTGGTCCGCTCCGGCGTCTGGTTGAACGAGAAGCCGACCATTCCGGCGATTCCGCGCTTTCTTGCGGCTTCAATCTGACGCACAACCATCTCAGGGCTTCTGTTGAAGTCCAACCCTGTATAGATTTGGCGGTCATACTTCCACTGGTTGAAGCCATCAAGCCAGTTTCTATATTGCTTGGCGGACTTGGGATTACTCTCGTCGCGGTAGTTCATAGGGATGCAGGCATCGATCACCCCCTGCGCAAGCCAACCGCGCCAGTCCTGATACACCTTGCGAAATGGCAGAGTATCGCAGAAATTGTTCTGACAATCCCCCCAAGGCACTGCAGCGACTGATACCATGATGTTGGGTTTGAGCGCAGTCGCATCTTTATAGATTTTGGACACAAGCGCCGTCACCTGATCGCGCCGCCACTGCATCCACTCGGGGTCTGTATTTACCGGCGTGCCTTCGCGACCTTTTTCAAGGTTGAAATGCTGAACGGCGGGTGGAGCGTAGCCAAACTCTGCGCCGGGATAACGAACGTAGTCGAGGTGAATGCCGTCGATGTCGTAGTTGCGCACTACGTCCATAAAGACATTAAACGTATAGTCCCGCACTTCGGCAACTCCAGGGTCGAGAAACAGTCCTTCGCCTGCGCCAGTGTCACCTGTGGCGGTGCGCGTTATCCAGTCGGGATGGAGCACTGCGATATGATTGGGGTCGGCTGGAGGCGTCGTCTTGCCCCAGATCCTGAATGTGTTCATCCAGGCGTGGACTTGTATACCCTGAGCGTGCGCAGCACGGATTATATAGGCAAGGGGGTCAAAATCCGGGTCACCGGCAATATTGGTCGCCCGAGCCTCAAAGGCGGACTTGTAATAGGCGTCGCCGGTCTTTCGCACCTGGATAAAGAGTGCGTTGATGTTCGCCTCTTTAGCGAGTCGCACGGTTTCGTCTGCTTCGGCGGGACTTAGGAACCCGTAGTTCCACGCAGTTACCCACGCTCCTCTGAACTCAGAACGCGGCGAAGCAGCGAACGCCGCGCAGCCGAGGCCGATCAGTATGATGATTGCCAGAGTCTTTATCTCAGGTACCTCTCGTTGTTTGGTTACACTATATCAGACGCAGAGTTTGTTCCACAGTTACTCCCAATGATAAACCTCTGCATTAACAGTTACGGAAGACGCGCCACCGAACGTGCCCGAGAGACATAAATGGCCCTGAACAAAAGCTGTCCAGGGCCGGTATAGTCACAAATTGCAGTTATGACGTGTTTGCTAGCTTGCCTTCCACTCGATAACCGCGCCGGGCGCAAGCGCCACGGGTATGGGAAGTGAGTAGTGGGTGTAATCGCCTTCGGTGTTGGCTGCGGCCAGTGTTTGACCTCCGACGGTTACAGTGCAGACAGAAGTGGGGACCTCGATAGTCTGAACTCTGACCGTCGAGTCTGCGAAGACCTTCTTGATGCTTATTCGGATTGCGCCGTCCTCATCAACATCGGCTGTTCCCCAGAACAGGGGATGAACGAGCGGGAAGCGCCCGGGCATCGTAGAACGCATCCGAAGCACACCATCAGTTGCAGTGAAGAAGAAGTCGAACGCCGAATCGTAGACCAGCCAACTCGCAGGAGCGGTCATGTAGCACCAGCCCCAGCTCGGTGCGCCGCTTTCGGGGCGATACATAAGCCTGGTGTCGCACGGGCTTGCACCGTTCTGGTCGACCGCCTTCATCATGCGTTCCCAAACGGGCCACAGTCGCTGATCCCCGAGCGATGCGATGGCTGAGAGCATAAACCCTTCTATATATGGGAGCCATCCAAACTCTGTGGCTGCCGTCCCGTCGCTTGCGGCTTCGTCCGGCGGCACTGCGAAGCGTTCGTTGCCGTTCAGCGCCATGATCGAGTCCACACACTGCTTCAGCCGGGAGTCGTCCAGGACGTTCTGTCCGCAAAGCATGCGCGCAAACGCCTGTCCCGCGATCTGACCTGCGTGACAGGTCTCTCGCCGAACGCCATTTCCGTTTCCGTAGGCGATGTAATGGCTACCGTTCCAAAGATCCTTGTCAAGCTTCGCCACAGCGGCCTCTTTCCATGTGGCGATATCAGATACAAACTCCTGGTCGTCGTTCTTGCGTGCCCACTTCTCTGCGACGGTAAGCGCGGCTATCCAGAGTGTCGCCATATATCCGGTTGTGCCTTCGTAGTGGTATCCATCGTAACTCGTGCCAAGTCCGTTTCCGACCTGTGCGACACCGCCGCCCTCAAGCGCCCATTTGGAATGACGAATAATCGCCTCTTTGGCACGCGGCCACACGCTCTTTTCGAGTTCCGTGTCCCCCGTGGTCCACGTGTGTCTGGCTGTCTGAATCACATAGGAGCACGTCAGGTCCGGCCAAGGAATCTCGCCGGGTTGTCTTTCTAGATGGCCACTTCCAAGATCATGGCATATTCCACCGTTCGGGCCCTGAATCGCGCTGAATAGTCCGAGTTCGGTCTTGTTCAGCTCAGGGAAGAAAATCTGGGTGGATGGGTGCGCGGCGAGGCGCTGGTCTATCGTCCCGTAGCATCCCGCCATCTCGGTCGGCCCTTCGTTGATGCTGAAGCGACCGTCTTTATAGAGGACGCTGTTGGTTACCAGCGGATAGTTGCAGTTCGAGAGTCTGGCGCGCAGCCAATCGGGCAGAGTGCTGTCGTCCAGATGCTCTGCAAGCGCTCCGGCTTCGGAGAGTATTTGATCGGCCTCTGCAAGTATCTCCGTGACGATTTCTTCGGCGCCAGCGTAGAAGTTCTGCCACATATGCCCGCAGTTGACTCCGAGTGAGTCGATCCAGTTCGGCATTTCAACAGCGAGTGCCATTGTGACCGTCGCTTCGCCACCAGCGGGGACTGTCACAGCGCCTTCAGCCTCTGAGCCTCCGTTTGCGCAGGTAACGCCTGCCTTGCACCCCGAAGTCGAAACTGCAAGTATGTGAGTCCCAGCGGAGGCGATGTAGTCTTCCCCGGGAGCGCCGGAAAGCTTAGCTGCGATGGCTCCGTCAAGCTCGATGCGCTCTTCCTTGCGCCCGGTGGGGTCGGACCAATAGCGGTAGAACCCGTCACCGTAGCCGATTCCGCTCTCAACTGAAGCGATTCCTCCGCCGAGGCCCACCAGGTTCGGCCAGCCCATCAGGCAGCGAACCGTCGCATCTGAGTCGCCGCGGTTCTTTATTGAAAATCTAATTACCAAACCCGGAAGTGAGGACCTCTTGATGTTGTGCGGAGCAAACGGCCCCGACACAGTAACGCTCACGTCGACCCCGGGAAAAACAGCTGTCGCCGAGAGAGTCGCCTGCGGGAATCTGCTTTCGTAACGAAGTGTGTCAACCTCGCCATGTCCCGAAACTATCGGGCGGGAGGCAATGTCTTTCACTGAGTCGCCCATAGCAACCGCGAGATATGCGCCAGCGACGCCGTTTGGGTCTTCGAGCGGGGCGTCCTGGTTATTGTTCATGCTGAAGTTTCGGAAACGGCCGTCGCGGCAAATATCAACTCGACCGCAGCCGATGCCACCCATCGGGACTCCTGACGCGGCCCACAGCGGGTCAGCCTGAGCAGCGATCCAGTCGTCTGCCATCCCGCTTTCGACGAACCTCGGCCAAGTGCAAAGCAGCACGTCGGCGTTTGTCACGTCTGTAGGCCAGCCCTGAAAATCGATCGTTCCATCTCCGCGCGAGACATTAGGCCTTGCCAATTGCACCCAGACATGTCCCGGATCTTTCGATTGGGTGACCACAAGCTCCGGGTAGACATCGATCATAAGATGATCTTCGCGCGTACCGCCGATGTCGATTTTCATCTTGAGCCCAGTGAGTCGCGTAATGGCATCAGCGGGAACACAAACGAACACGTAGTACCCTAGTGTGCCAATCGGGCTGGGAATGTGAATGGAAACTGGACTATTTGGGTTTACACCGAGGTGAAATAACTCCTGGTGCTCATTTTCTCGACAGTCATACATTGCGACTCGTGTTTTCTCACTTTCCCGGCGGCGCTATCCGCGCCAGCCAATAAGAGACGGCGCGGATAGCGCCGTCGAAAGGCGGCATTCGCCATCTAATTCATCAATATGATTGTACCTAATAAAGCAGGCGCTCGTCAATGCACATCGTTGGCATAAGCGCTGCACCCGCCATTGTATACGTTTGCATACGGTCGTCAGCCCGCTACGTTTACACCATGAACGCTTTGTGTTAGAATCTACTGCACGCTTCATCTGGTTCTTATTTACTGCTGTGGTCATTGTTTTGCGTGCAGATGCTTCGACGCGAGAGTGGCGAAGGCCGACGGATTCAGGATCGGCGGCGCTATGCGCTAGGCTATCCGGTATTAGTGCTATGGGACGCAGGGAGGCGGAGTTATGATCCCGCTTAGAGATGATAACCCTTCGCGCATTACGCCGTATGTTATGTACGCGCTTGTTGTGCTCAATATTGTCGCTTATCTGGTGGACATTACCGGCGGTGGAAACTACCACGGTATCCCTGTCGGGGCACTTTGGGATTTCACTATGATTCCCAAACAGATATCGGTAGGCGATCCGAACCTGCCGGCTCAACTGTTGTCGCGTGGGCAGGGGTTTATATCTATCCCGCACCCCAGCCCAAGTCCGGTGTGGATTACCATATTTACGTCGATGTTTCTGCATGCCAACCTATTGCACATCGGCGGAAATATGCTCTACCTTTGGATATTTGGAAACAATGTTGAGGATGTTCTCGGTCACTGGAAGTTTCTCTCGTTTTATCTGATCGGTGGGCTTGCGGCTGCAGCGGCGCACGTGTTAAGTGATCCAAGCTCGCAGGTGCCAGTGGTTGGGGCAAGCGGGGCGATTGCGGCTGTGCTTGGGGCATACATGGTGCTATTTCCAAAAGCGAGAGTGCTTACGCTCATCTTTCTCGGTTTCTTTGTGACGACAGTGTCCATTCCTGCCGTAGTGTTACTGGGTTACTGGATCTTTATCCAAGTGTTCAGCACGACAATGTCAGCAGGTCCGGGGCAAGGCACTGGTGGCGTCGCTTACTGGGCGCATATCGGCGGGTTCGCCGCCGGAGCGCTCGGCATATTGCTGCTCGGTGGTCGCAAAATTGTTCGCGACAGGCGCTAATAGCGCTTATTCTATAACAGCTGGTACGAGGACTGATGGTTTTTAGACAATACAGGTTTTTGACAGCGATTCTTGTGATCGGGGTAATTGTCGCCGCAATCGGCGCGCTTGCTCCCAGGTACGACGCTGAGACGGCGAACAGATCCGTCGAGGTCGCAGTCGACTACTCCGAAGTGACCGACCTTGCCGGGGCGACTCATAAGTCCGTTCGCGAGGTTCTGTCCAGGCTCAAGGAATCCGGCGCTACGACTGTTGCCGTGCAGGAGATGACCGGCGCAGTCCTTGTAAACTTGGGCCTCGCCACTGTTTCCGTGAAGCCGGGGCCGACTACGGTGTTCAAAGAGACTATCCCCGGCAGTATCGTTCCTCTTAGTCGCCCGATTTACGCACCCGTGTCTGGAACCCCGGACTACGCGCTTTCACTGCCTTACGGGCTGCCTGCCGCAGCGTTCGACGCGGCGAAGAAGCTCAATATGCCCATAGTCGCAAGGCTCGTCAACTACCCCGGTGTGCAAGAGCCTGACGTGGAGCTTACCGCCCAGAAACTCCAGCAGCTTGGTGTTAAGACGGTTATCTTCGCATCGGATCAGGTGCTCGGCTTCCGCGGCGCGATTGATCCTGTAGCCAAATCCTTCACTCAGAACTCCATTGCGTTTGGCTCAGTTGAGTTTTCCAAGCAGAAGGGCGATGCCAAAATGTCGCTCAAGATGCTGCCAAACGTGATTCGGGTTCACAGCATCACTTCAGCTGAGATGGGGACGCTCGATATGCCGACCGCGATCGAACGGTTCGTGAAAGCGGCGAGAGAGCGAAATATTCGCCTGATCTACGTACGGATGTTTGATATGAGCAGCCCCGACCCATTGGCGGCCAACTCCGAGTACGTCAGCAAGATATCTGCCGGGCTCAAAAAAGAAGGGCTCTCCATTCATCAGGCGCATCCATTTAAGGACCCTGGAGTTGGCGTGTTCGCCCGAATCGTGATGGCTGCGGGCGTCGCAGCCGGACTTATGTTGCTTATTCTTTCGGTTGTCAGTCTTCCCGCGAGGCTTGTTCGTATTGGGACGATTGTTGCTGTTCTTATGTTTGCTGCTATGGCGGCTCCGGGTATCGCCATTGGTCTGAAGGCGGTCGCATTGGCAAGCGCGATCGTTTTTCCGACTCTTGCGGTGCTTTACGCCGGAGCATGGACGCCGGACGAGTCTTCCGCGCGCCGACTTGGTGTCTATCTGTGGCCGTCCGTTGTGCGTTTTGCAGGTGCCGTCGCCATATCGATGACCGGCGGGTTGTTCATTGCTGGGCTACTTGCAAGACTCAGCTTTATGCTCCACATAGACCAATTTGGTGGTGTAAAGCTTGCGACTGTTTTACCACTGATGTTCCTTGCATTTGCTTACGCGGCTGGAATCGGATGGCGGCCTGACAGTTGGGACGCTCAGAAAGCTCGAGTCATCGAGCGGGCGCGGGCAATCGGCTCTCAGCCACTGCTTATGTGGCAGACGGGGCTTGGGTTTGTGCTGCTTGTTATGGTGGCGGTTTTGGTTCTTCGTTCAGGAAACGAACCAGGGGTAGGGGTATCGTCGATTGAGCTGAAGTTCAGATCGTTCCTTGACGCGATCCTCTTTGTTCGTCCGCGCACCAAGGAGTTTCTTGTCGGTCACCCCGCGCTTATTTTCGGCATTATGGCGGCGCTTGGCGGGAGACGAAACCTTGCGTCGGTGCTACTTGTCATTGGGGCGTTCGGTGAGATTTCGCTTCTTAACACGATGTGCCATATTCACACGCCGGTCGCGATCTCGATTGCTCGGGGCATCATCGGCGCGATAGTTGGCATTTTGTTTGCGATCGTTCTGGTCCATTTGTTCTTCCGCCAGCGCGGCAACGTGATCAAGACAAAGACTAGAAACGTGCGAAGTATTGTGGGGGTGGCAAAGTAGGCGCTGTAGTTGTTTCGGGATATTATGGTTACGGCAACGCAGGAGATGAGGCTGTGCTCTCGGGCATAGTCGGCTCATTTGCAGAGCGTTGCCCGAATACTGGCATAACGGCGCTATCTTCCAACCCGGCAGAGACTACCAAACTGCACGGGATACGCGCCGTCAATAGAATGAACCCTACCGAAGTGATTTCTGCGCTTCGGGAATGTGACGTGTTGCTCTCCGGTGGCGGCAGCCTCCTTCAGGATGTCACCAGTATTCGGTCGCTGTTGTATTATCTGTCGATTATCTGGGTCGCAAAGCGACTGGGCAAGAAAGTGATGGTCTACGCACAGGGTATCGGCCCGCTCACGAAACCGTCGGCCAGAAGAGCTGTGCGTTCGGTGCTGAACAAGATCGATCTGATCAGTGTGCGTGACACCGGCTCACGGGACTATCTATTGGAGCTTGGGGTAACAGTCCCGGAGATCGTTGTGACCGCTGACCCGTCCTTTGCGGTCGAGCCAGGACCGGCAGAGGAGGCAGATGAGATCCTCAAGGCCGCGGGTGTGCCGGAGGGCGGTAAAGTGCTCGGTGTAGCGATCCGTCCGTGGCTGGTTCAAGCCCACTGGCTACCTGAGCTTGCACAGGGCATCGAAAACGCTGCGAACAAGATAGGCGCCACCCCGATATTCCTCCCGATGCAAAAGGACCAGGATCTTGGCATAAGCGTGCATGTAGCGTCGCAGATGAAGACTCCGACCTCAGTCGTGGCAAACCAGCTCTCACCAGCGCAGACGATGGCTGTCATCGGCAAGACCTCGATGCTTGTGGGTATGAGATTGCATGCTTTGATCTTCTCAGCAATTCTTGGTGTGCCGTTTGTAGGTGTGGCCTATGATCCGAAGGTTGCCGCCTTTACAAACGCTGCAATCGGTGAGGAGCCGATCAGCATCGAGAATTTGACCGCCGCTGAGGTATCTGCCCGCATTCTCGATGCTTGGGAGCGGCGCGAGGACATTTCACAGAAGGCAGTGAAGCACGTCAATGAGTTCAAAGATGCCGCACTTCGCAACGTGGACCTCGTATGCGAACTGATGAAACGCTAAGCTGGCAAATCTGCTTGCTATGCTCGCCTTGTTGCATTATAATCTAACTGGAGAGAACGGGCTGGCGCCGCCCGGGGTGGCCGTGATAGAGCCCCAGGCTAAGGAGACTAGAGTGCGTAACAAATTTCGTATCATATCGATGATCACCTGCGTGATCGCCACTGCTGCCGTTATATCGGGTTGTGGTGGTGGAGGTGGAGGCGGCACGCCTCCTGTACCTCCTGGGACTTTCAGTCTTTCAGGCCGAGTTGTCGACCTTAACTCCGGCAACGGTGTGGCTGGTGCCAGAGTCACCATCGGCAGCTACACTAGCACAAGCAACAATCAGGGGAACATTAGTTTCAGTATGGCAGGCGCTCCTGGAGTGAACACCTATTCCGTTGATCTCAGTAGTTCCGTCCCTGCTGTGTATACATGGTGGGTCAGGGCAAACGGAACCAGTCAGGATCCGGCATCCGTCACATACCCTGCTGGGCTGAACAGTGGTGGGTCGCTTGGCAACATATACGTTGTCAATAAGGAAAACGCTCCGCCTCCTCCCATTATCCCGTTCTGATCGGGAACGTCTAAGAAATGAGAGCCTCCCCCTGGGTGTCACATGTGCCGGGGGGAGTTTTCGCATCTGGCTATGAACACTACGACCGTAATTAGGAAGTTTATTTTCCCTGTGATAGCTGCAGTTGTGCTTGCCGCTCTTGTTGCAAGCCTGGTGCACTTTCGCGGCTATTCTCCCTACCACGTCAGGCGCGATTTGATAGGGAACCCTGAAGTGGTGATGAGCCTTCGTGATGTTGAGATTGCCGGGCGAGAAGATGGCAAGCCCGCTTGGAGCTTCGATGCCAGGCGGGCGGACGTCTCAAGAGGCCGAGTGCGCACTATTCTAACCGATGTCCGCGCTGGCAAGCTCTATGACCGTGGGAAACCTGTCGCCACGGTGGCTGCGGGCAAGGCTGTGTATAATTCGATAAACGGCAACGTTGAGGTTACGGACGGGGTAAAGATCAAGTCAGTCGATGGGTACCAGGCTGAGGCTCAAAAAGTCGTCTGGACCGGATTCAACAAGCACCTATATTGCCCGGGTAAAGTGGTGTTTCGTTCCAAGGGTGGCAGTCTTGCTGGAAACAACCTCATCGCCGATGTACGTAACGGTGAAGTGACACTGGACAATGGGAAGCTCGCCGTTGAAGTATCAGTGCTCGAAAAGCTGGGGGAAGATACTCCCGGGAACTCAGGTAAAGTCCAATGAGGATACCAAACAAACTACTGACAGCCGCGTCGGCTGCGATACTCGCTTCTATTGCGATCGTGATGGCTACGGGCGCTCCAGAAACCAAAGCATCCCCGCCAAAGAAGGCCAAAGAGACGGTCAGCATTGACGGTGACAAGTGGAAGTGGAGCAGTGCCGGAGATACGAGCTCATACAGCATCACTGGAAACGTCGTTATCAAGCATGGCGACACCGTTATTACTGGTGACAAAGCCGACTATGACGAGAAGGGCAAGACAGCTGTTGTTGTCGGCCACCTGAAGATCGTCGACGGTCAGAACGTCATTACGGGTGAAAAGGCGACAACTTACCTGAACGATCGCAAGAACGTGGTCGAAGGCAACGTGAAGCTTGTGGGCTCCCCAAAGCCCGATGCTGGCACCAAGAACCCGGACTCAGTGGCGGCAAAGCTTCGTGACCCAGTCAACATTGTCTGCGACAAGCTTGAGTATCTGTACAAGAAGAAAATTGCTACGGCCGAAGGCGGCCTCAAAATCACATCCAAAGGGCGAACTCTTGTCGGTACTCGTGCAGTATATGATGTGGGCCTTCAGTTCGTCACGCTTTCGGGCGGGGTGCGCGTTACTGACGAAAAGGGTCAGGCCTTCTCTAGCCCCGGCGAGATCAAGGTGTCGCTGAAAGAGGGTGGCGAGTGGATCGAGTCAGGCACGGCCAGCGCAACGCTCAACTTCGACTTAGATGAAGAATTGGGGCAGGACAAGCCTACAGAGCAGAAAGCCGGGCAGGACAAGCCTGCAGAGAAGAAAGCCGGGCAGGACAAGCCTGCTGAGAAAAAGCCAGGGCAGGACAAGCCTGCTGAGACTAAGCAATGATGCACGAACTTGGCGGCGTTAGCAGGCACGCGGGAGTGGCGATGGCGGTCGGTGTTGTAGTGGATTCTGACCGTGGGTTTGCGGGCATTACTGAAAACGTGATGATGACCGGAATCAAGGCACTGCGCAGCGGGCTCCCTGAGGCTGAGTGGCAGGAGGTGGTCATAGTCTGTGACGTGCTCGCGATTGGGTCGAACGTGATGATTCCGGGCAGTCGGATCATCGGTATTGCTTGTGAGTCTGACGACGAACCGCTCCAGCCGCTTTCAGTCCCGTGTATGACTGGTGTTGCTGGTCTAGTAAGCTCTGTTGGCCCCGAAAGCATGGTTATCGTCGACGCTGACTCCGGGCGGGTTATTATCGACCCGGATATCTACAGCGTGATCGATTACCAGGACAATTCAGAGACCGATTCTCGCGCCCCTATAACCTTTGACGCAGACGACCTGCCGACTTTCACATCTGACGGAAGGGTGATCACAGTTTCAGCCGTCGTATCGTCGCTTGATGACGCTGAGCTTGCGATCTCGCAGGGCGCAGATTCACTTACTGTCTACCTTGACGAAGTGATCGAAAACGACGGCAGGATGGGGGAGGCTGATGCAGAGGTGGAAGCGGTGGAGATGGTCGCCGCCATGGCGGTCAGCAAACCCCTGGTGTTTGTGTGCCCATCCCCCGACGATGAACTGCTGCAGCTCGCTGCCAGGCTTTCTGACAACGGCGGGATCTCATTCGTAGAACCAGAGCTTGCTCCGCAACCCGTGCGGGTTGAATCGATCGGCAAGAGCGTCAGCGCTGGGGAAGACTTGATAGTGGTGATGCCGGCTGATGTCGCCGCCGCAAAGGCAGCGCTTCGAGTTGCCGACAGCCACGGAGGGTGATATGGGGCTTAAGATGGTGAATCTTGACGCGTTTGAGAGCGACGGCGCGATGCTGAACGTGTTTGACCGCGCCATAGGTTATTGAGGACGTCTAAGAACTTGGTGACGAGTGAGACACTGTGAGTCCCCTCGCTCACCACTCGTCACCTTAGACACTCCCCTTTATTCTCTCAACTCTCGATAATACCTAGTTCTATAGCACGCTTGAACGCTTGAAACCGGTTAGACACCCCTAGTTTTACATAAGCGCGCGCGAGGTGGAAATCCACCGTCCTCTTGCTCACACACAGGACCGACGCGACCTCATTCGAACACTTCCCGTCGAATATGAGGCGCAGAATTTCCCGTTCTCTGTCTGTGAGGCGAGAGACTACGTCTGTGTCTTGAAGAGAAATCAACGCTGATTCCAGTGTAGTCTCCATACTCCCCAGCCTCCCTTTCTGCTAGATGAGGAAGTAGCCGTCCAGCCTACTCCTCGCTGCGGCCATTCGCAGCTTCTTTATGGCTCGGGCTTCGAGCTGGCGCACTCGTTCACGGGTGATGCAGAGTTGCTGACCCAGTTCCTGGAGCGTAGACGTTGCACCGTCGCCCAGGCCAAAACGCTTCTCGATAATTAGCTTCTCCTGAGGACTCAGACCTTCTACCAGCTTGCCGATGATCTCGTTGCTTTCCCTGTGCAGGGCACGAGTTTCGGGGTCTTCGGCTGTGGTATCTGTAAGTCGCTCAAGAAGCGCTGTTGTGGTATCATCCTTGACTGTGTCGTCCAGAGACACCAGGACTTCACATGCTCCCCGCAGGCGCACGACTTGCTCGCACGAAATGGACGCCCGCTGTGAGATTTCTTCTAGTGTGGCTTCCCTACCACACTCCCCCATAAAGTCAGTTTCCAATCTGTGGAGGCGGCGAATTGTCTGGATCACGTAGCTCGGGACTCTGATAGTACGTCCCTGACGCTCGATAGCCCGCGTAATAGACTGTCTGATCCATGCAACAGCGTAGGTGCTGAATCTGAAGCCGCGTTCCGGGTCGAAGGCTTCCACTGCCTTGATAAGTCCGATGTTCCCTTCCTGGATCAGGTCGGGAAGCGGAATGCCTGAGCTCGAATACATCTTTGCGATGCTGACTACGAGCTTTAGGTTGCACTCCACCAGTCTTTGTTTGGCGTGGGCATCCCCAGCCCTTGATCTCCGTGAGAGATCAACCTCTTCGCGATGTGTAAGCAGTGCCCGTTTCCCGATCTTATTGAGGTAAAGATCCATAGAATCGGTTACTGCTGCTTCAGTGTGAGTTTCCTCAGCTTCTGGTTCGGAATCGATCATCTCATCGCGTTCCGCCAAATTTATAGCTTTGCTGCTCATCAACCCTGCCTCCCTTCTTGCCGGTGGACTCGGCCTTTCGTGCCCGCCACCGTGCGTCGTATCTCCTTTGGATTGGTGGATCGCTGCATGTAACAGAGCCAACGATCCTATGCCTGCATGTCTTTTGGAAATTCTTAAGATTTGCCGATCTATTTAGATCAACAGCGCTCGGCGCGCCGGTGATCGATCTCTGCGAAGAGCGGTGTTGAATCTTTAACCGCATATTAAGCCGGATCTTCGCACTCCGGTGAGAGGTCTATTGAGATCACTGTGTTACGCTATCACAAGTGTTCTCAGGGCAGCCCCATTGCTGCCTCGATACTGAAAAGTAACGTCGGAGTCGCTTCTGGACACTACGCAAATCAAAGCAAACTACCGCGCCACTACTAGATTAGCAGTAATGTACAACGCAGTAACAACAAGTATGTAACAATCGTGTAAAACATACTCGTCATTAGCTGCGAACGTCACCAAATATGAATAGTGCAAACTTCGAGCCAATTACAGAGGTTTTGAGAGGTATATTGTCTAACTCCCTTGTATGCTAAAGTTGCTATGGAGAGGAGACGGATATAATGCCTAAGGTTTTGGTAGCTGACAAGATTTCGGAGGAGGGTGTAAATATCCTCAGACAGGTCGCCGAGGTCGACGTCAAGACTGGTATGCCCAAAGAGGACTTGATCGCCTGCATTGGTGAGTATGATGGACTGGTGGTCCGAAGCGCGACCAAGGTTACGGCCGATGTAATCGCTGTTGCCGACAAACTCAAGATCATCGGCAGAGCGGGGGTGGGGGTAGACAACATCGACGTGCCTATGGCCACACAAAAAGGCATAGTCGTCGTCAACTCGCCCGAGGGTAACACTATCGCCGCGGCTGAGCTTTCTATGGCGCTTCTTCTTGCGATGTCCCGAAACATCGCTGCAGCAGACGCATCAGTCAAGCACGGTGAGTGGGAGCGAAACAAGTATGTGGGGGTTGAGGTATATAACAAGGTCCTCGGTATTCTCGGTCTTGGCAAGATCGGACGCGAGGTCGCCAAGCGCGCGCAGGCTTTCGGGATGTCAGTTGTTGCCTGCGACCCGTTCCTTTCGGTCGACGTTGCAAACAAGCTCGGAATCGAGTCCGTGGATTTCGACACGCTCCTGAAGCGCAGTGACTACATCACCCTTCATCTTCCCAGAAACAAGGAAACCGAAGGGTTGATCGGCGAAAAAGAGTTCTCGATGATGAAGGACGGCGTGCGTATCATAAATGTCGCGCGCGGCGGTATCATCAGTGAAGCGGCGCTCACACAGGCCCTTGCAAGCGGCAAGGTCGCCGGAGCCGCTGTGGATGTCTACTCAGCCGAACCGATTGCCGCCGATAACCCGCTCCCGGGAGCCGTCAATATCGTCACAACTCCGCACCTCGGCGCTTCGACCGAAGAGGCCCAGAGCAAGGTTGCGATCGACGTTGCCGAGCAGATGGTAGAGTATTTCAGCGGCAAGCCCGCTCGCTCCGCAGTCAATATGCCGGCAGTTTCTAGCGAAGTGCTGAAGCAGATCAGCCCGTACCTCACGCTTGCTGAGAGGCTCGGGTCGCTTCTGACTCAGACGAGCGAAGGTGGCATCGAGTCTATCGAGATCACCTACTGCGGCGAAGTTGCAGGCCAGGAGACCGGCCCCATCACCCGTGCAGTGCTTACAGGGATCCTGCGGCCGATCTTGAGCGAAACAGTCAACTTCGTAAACGCTCCTGTGATCGCCGAAGCACGCGGCATTCGAGTGACCGAGAGCAAGAGCGCCAGTGTCGGCGACTTTACATCGGTTCTCTCCATTGACGCAAAGACCGATAAGGGCAACAAGCAGCTGAGCGGCACGGTGCTTGGCAAGAACGATGTGCGCATCGTTCAGATCGATGGCTACCGCGTAGACGTCGTCCCGGACGGCAATCTGTTCGTCGCTCCGCACACGGACAAGCCCGGTATCATCGGCAAAGTCGGCACGATCCTTGGCAACAATGGCATCAACATCGCCGGAATGCACGTGGGGCGAAAGTCTCAGGGCAGCCGCGCGATTATGGTGCTTTCCGTTGACAGCACGATACCCGACGACGTTATGGGCGAACTCCTTGGCGTCGAAGGCATCGAGAGCGCAAAACAAGTACAGTTCTAACGAGCTGACTGGCTATATCTTGTGATGTGGTCACGTCATTCAGTATATGTGAAGTTCATGGGGCTCACTGGCAAACGCCAGCGGGCCCTTGTTTTGGTGGGTTTTTTGTCCGTGAGCCAGCAGGATAATCAGCGATCAATCCCAGCAAGGGGACTGCAGACCGGCGTGAAGCTTGGTATTCGCAGGACTGTGTACCGGGCATTTGAAGTGCCGGGGAAGACTCGCGGCGCGTGGTCGAGGGACGCTTGGGCGGGGTTCTTCTGCGGCATTTACATCGGCGGGATAATGCCGTTTGTGCTGGTCGTGGCGCGCAAGCAGCTTCATATGAGCGAGGCCCTGATCGGGCTGATGGTCGCTGCGCCGTTTATCGGAAACCTGTTCGCGCTCTTCTGGGCAAACGCGATGGAAGGCCGCTCCAAAATGCCTTTCGTCGTGTGGCCGTGCATCATCGGTCGCGCGATATTCTTTCTGATGCTCTTTGTGCACACGCCTATCTGGTACGCGGCTATCGTCACGTCGAGTCAGTTCCTGGTAACGATTACGTCGCCTGCTTACGCCTCGATTATGAAGGACATCTACCCCGACAAGCTGCGCGGCCGGATGATGGGGTACGTGCGCGTGCTGATCGCGCTTGCGAACGTCGTTACAGCGATGATCGCGGGAAGAATGCTCTCAGGCGACGGCTACCGGTTTGTGTTTCCTATAGCTGCGGCGTTTGGCATTCTCTCAACAGTGTTTTTCAGAACAATAAATGTATCCAAACCTACGGTAGAAGAGATCCAAGGCAAAAAGAAGACCCACGAGTTTCTTGCAGACGCGATCAAGATCCTCGGGCAGGACAGGCTCTTTTTGTGGTTTGCGCTTTCGGTGTTTACTTATGGCTGCGGGAACCTCCTCCTCCAGCCGATTATCCCGATCTTCCAAGTGGATAAGCTCAATTTCGGCCCCAAAGACGTATCAGTGCTTACGCTCGTATTTAACGTGTTCTGGATGTTTTCATATCTCTATTGGGGACGACGTGTAGATACCTCAAACCCATTGAAGATCATTATCATCAACATCCTCATCAATATGATGATCCCGCTGAACTATATTATCGCAGGCTCATTGGGGCACCCGACTATTGTTGCGCTGTTTCCATCGGCTGCGGCGCTTGGAATATCGGCGGCTGGGATTGAGCTTGCCTACTTCAACGCTGTGCTGCGGTTTGCCGACCCGCGTAGGATTTCCACCTACATGGCGCTCTTCTCGTGTCTCTTGGGGATTAGGGGGACGCTGGCCCCGTTTGCAGGTGCTTGGGCGATGAAGACGTTTGCGTCAAACCACTGGAATATCGGCTACCTGTTTGGTATAACGATGGTGTTAATGCTTCTTGGAATGATGATGCAGATTGTCGGGATGCGAAACGAGCGACAAAACTAAAGGGCGCAGAACCATTTCTGGAAATCTGCGCCCTGTGAGGTTGAAGCCAGCCACTTTTGTGACTACTTCGGACCTTCCTTACTCTCTTCTTCCGCCTTGCGCTGCTTCATGCGGGAACTCCGCATCTCTCCGCCCCGGCGGCCAATTTCAGCGTAGAACTCAGATCCACGCTCCTGTTTGACGGTTTCTCCGCCCTTCTTACCGATCTGTCGGTAGAACGACGGCCCATATTTCTTCTTGACGGCTTCGCCGCCTTTGCGACCAGCTTCCTTGGCCAGTTCCGGGTTTGCAGCGAAACCACCTTCGCGGTCATGCTCATGAGAGCCCCTATGGGCTTCAGCTATTTTTCGTGCACCTTCGGATCCTGGTTCCGGTCCGGGTTTATCTTCGGCCATGAGGTCACCCCCTATCATATTTCCGCCATATACAATGAATCGGCACGCACTGGTTAGCTGCCTTTTCAGTCACCATTATGTTACCCCAATACAAGCAGACTAGAAACTCGAACTACCTCAGCTACACAACAGTGGGCGATTCGACGTGTAGTTGCGTTTCGAGTTGTCTGCGCTTTTCTTCAGCCGCCTGCCGACCGGCATCGACGGCCTCCTGGATATGTGTTCGTTCGGTCTCTACATACCGTCGACCCCTGCTCTTTATCTCTTCTGTACGCCGACGGGCTTCTTCGGTTATCTCGCGGAGACTCTGTTTGGTTTCTATACCGGATTTCGGAGCGAACATCACAGAGACTAACGCGCCCACAGCCACGCCGACGGTGAGGCCGACCACAAAGTTAAGTCCTCGCATGACCATTACCTCCTCTTCTTCTCACTTGGCTCCATACTTCCAGTCCTCGTGAGACACCGGTTAGTACACTGGCCACAGTTATTACGGATGGATTGATAGAATCCTGGATAACGTTCGTAGTGGTTTTGACCTTGCGGGTGACATTATCGACAGTGTCCTCCGCCCGGTCCATGATGCGATCCGCGTGGGTCTTGACGTTCTGGGCTATGCCGTTTGCGGTTTTGACCGTCTCAGTAGCCTGTGTTATAAGCGGCTGGGCTCGGTTTGTCACCGTGGATACGGACTTACGGACTCGAAGCAGCAGCATTACGGTTACTATAGAGACCGTAATAATAGCCAGGGTAATGACCAGCATGCAGATCGCCGTTATCGCAAGCGACAACTGCTCGGACATCTCGACACCTCCATTTGTTAGAGACGTTCGTCGCCCAGTCGTGTGCTGGTTTACCCACTGCCCTATTACCCAAAACATAAGAGCAACCGGTAGTGACCAATGACGCCGGGCCACTTTAAGTATACCCCTTCGGCGGGGCGGGTAACCAGCAGGCCTAATGCTGTAGGAGGATGGGGATTGAAAGAGGCTATAAAGTGAGGCCGACGGGCAAAATGTGCGTCCGGAGCTGTTTGTATGCGAACTCTGCGAGGAATTTGAGGTTTTCAACGTCGGCGCGGTTATACTCAACGAGTATGTCTAGCGACTTTTGGCGTCCGCGCTCCCATTCGTGCCAAAGCCGAACTGCATCCCAGCCGCTGAGGCCTTTGATGCCGTCCTCGCGGTTCAGTCCGAGCCGTTCTTCGATAGACTTCAGTCCGCCTTTGTAGCCGATCTTGCGGAGGGTGGGGCAGAGGTCGACGTGAAGCTGGTTGAGTGGCGTCCCGGGAAACGCATGACGGAGGTGCGGCAGGTCGAAGGTTGCCCCGGCGTAGGTTACGATCAGTGGAAACTCCAGGATATCGGCAGCGAACTCCTCGATATTGAACCCTTTGATGTAGCTTTTGGTGTTGACTCCATCATATAGGCCGATCACAGTGATCGCCGAGTCCATGCCCATGCCTGTCGTTTCTATATCAACATACGCTGCGCGAGCCCCAAGCTCACCGTACGCTCGCCAATGCTCACAGTTGGGCACCTGCTTCGCAAAATAGAGAAAGTCTCCGGCGTCGAACTTCTTCTGCGACTCCTCGACCACAGGCGCAAGCGCCGAATACTGGCGCTCCGAAAGCAGACCATCCTGTGGCCGATCCAGAAACGCCTGCCAGTCGGTAATACCCGCCTGCCAAATCCGCTGCTCTGTAGTAGCTCCAATTCCCTGCGCGTGAACAAATGTCGAGGTTAGCATAGGTTCTTCCAATCGTTTAGCCCGCTTTATTCGTGAAGCGAATAAAACTTTCGCTAACAGAGCATTATTCACGAGTAGCGTGAATAATGCGGGTTAGTTGAACTACCTCATATTATACATCTTTTGCTATGTGTTGTCCCTGTTCTTTCAGAGCTTCCTCGCAGATCAGTTCCCAGTGATTGATAGGGGGTCACGGTTCTGCTGAGCTTGACGAGTGAGCTTTCAAAACGGTATACTTTGATTAGCGAAATCTACGAAAACCCCTGCAAGACAGGGGTTTTCTATCATTAGGGCACCTATGGATTATAGTAAAACAATCAACCTACCAAAGACAGATTTCCCGATGAAGGCCGACCTCGCCAACCGGGAGCCGCAGATCCAGAAGTTCTGGGAGGATATCGACCTCTACAAGCTCATGCTGGAGAAGGACGCTCCTCGCGGGCGGTTTATTCTGCACGATGGACCGCCGTACTCAAACGGTGATATTCACATCGGACACGTGCTGAACAAGCTACTGAAGGATTTTGTTACCCGTTACAAGACAATGAACGGGTATCAGTCGCCCTATATCCCCGGATGGGACAACCACGGTCTGCCGATCGAGCAGCGGGTGTCAGAGAGTTTCCGCAAGAAGCACGAGACTCCGAGCCTACTTGAAATGCGCAAGGCCTGCCGCGATTACGCCGCCGGTTGGGTGGACAAACAGCGCGAGCAGTTTAAGCGCCTCGGCGTCATCGGCGAGTGGGACAACCCCTATCTCACGATGAACTATGAGTACGAGGCAACCATCGTCAAAGTATTCGGCGAGCTTGCGGAGCAGGGATATATCTACAGGGGACTCAAGCCGATCCACTGGTGCATCAACGACAAGACGGCGCTTGCTGAGGCTGAAATAGAGTACGCCCCGCATACGTCGCCGTCGATCTATGTTCGTTTCCCGCTCGTAACAGACCCCAAGGGGCTATTTGATGTCAATACACCCAAGAAGAACAACTATACGATAATCTGGACGACAACCCCCTGGACGATACCCGCGAACCTCGCAGTCGCGGTTCACCCTGAGGAGACATATTCGTTCGTCGATGTCGGTGACGACCGCTACCTGATTGCTGAGAAGCTCGCCGGGCAGGTGATGGAGGCTATGGGAATAGCCGAGTTCGTCGTCACGGATTCCGTGCCGGGAAGTGATCTTGAGGGAATGGTCTTCAAGCACCCCTTGTATGATCGCGACTCGATCCTGGTGTTCGCCGACTACGTCACTATGGAAGACGGAACCGGCGTGGTCCACACTGCGCCTGGTCACGGACGTGAGGACTTCCTCACTGGTCAGAGATATGGCTTGACGCCGCTCAACCCAGTTGATGAGAAGGGTGTCTTCACCAAAGATGCCGGTCAGTTCGAAGGCATGCACGTCCTCAAGCAAGGTAACGATGCCGTCGTTGCGGCGCTTCGCGAGGCCGGCGCGCTTCTTGGTTGCATGGAAATCACGCACAGCTATCCGCACTGCTGGAGGTGCCACAAGCCGGTTGTCTTCAGGACCACCGTTCAGTGGTTCATGTCTATCGATCACAACGACCTCCGGGAGAAGATGCTCGAAGAGATCGAAAAAATCATTTTCTACCCGGCTGAGGCGTCGAACCGGCTGCGGGCTATGATCGAAAACTCGCCTGACTGGTGTCTTTCCAGGCAGCGGTCGTGGGGAGTCGGAATTCCCGTCTTTTATTGTAGATCCTGTGGCGAAGCGATTATGACGAGCGAATCTGTCAACGCGATCTATCAGGACTCGCTTGCCAACGGCTCCGACTCGTGGTTCGAGAAGGACCCCAAGGATCTGCTCGGCCCGGACTTCAAGTGCCCGAAGTGCGCCGGTGATGAGTTTACAAAAGAGAACGACGTGCTCGACGTCTGGTTTGACTCCGGCTCAAGCTGCCGCGCGGTTGTCGAGAAACGGCTGGATACCTATCCGTCGGATATGTACTGTGAGGGATCGGACCAGCACAGGGGCTGGTTCAATAAATCGCTCGTCGTCGGAACCGCGACCAGGGGGTCGTCGCCCTTTAGGGAACTTGTGAGCCACGGTTTTGTGCTCGATGCGCAGGGCCGAAAGATGAGCAAGTCGGTCGGCAACGTGATTGCCCCGCAGCAGGTCATCAAGGAAGTCGGCGCAGACGTTCTTCGGCTGTTTATGGCGTCGGTTGACGTGTCCGAGGACATCAAGATCGGCCCCGATATGATAACGCGGGTCACGGACACCTACCGAAGGCTGCGAAACACGTTCCGGTTCCTTCTTGGCAACCTGAGCGGCTTCGATCCAGTGGCCGACCGGGTTCCCGTCGATGAGATGCTTGAGATCGACAGGTGGGCGCTACACAGACTCCAGAAGGTCGTCACAGAGATGACCGAGGGGTATGAATCGGTCGAGTTTTATCGGGCGTTCCATACCGCTCACAGCTTTGCTGCTGTTGACCTGAGCGCACTCTATCTTGATATCATCAAGGACAGGCTTTACTCGTCTGGTCCTAAAGACTTGAAGAGGCGTTCGGCTCAGACCGCGCTCTTCGAGATGCTTTCAACGCTGGTTCGCGCGCTTGCGCCTGTGCTTTCGCATACGTGCGAGGAAGTTTGGCGGTTTGTCCCCGGCGAGGGGAAGGCGCAGTCTGTCTTCCTTGCCGAATATCCGACTGTTAGAGACGAGTATGTCGACGATGCCCTTGCTGAAAAGTGGGCTAGGATATTTGAAGTTCGCGACGAAGTATATAAAGTGATTGAACAGGCACGGCAGGCGGGAACAATAGGAAAGCCACTCGAATCGCGGGTAGTGATCTCAGCCCCGGCGACTGTTTACGATCTTCTGCAGTCTTATGCAAATGAGCTGCCTTCTGTGTTGATCGTTTCGCAGGTCGTGCTCGTGCGTGCGCCTGAGGGGTCCGATCTCTCTGTGGAGGTCGGCAAGCCGGAGGGCGACAAGTGCGCGAGATGCTGGCTTGTGCTGGAAACGGTTGGCGAGAACGCCGAACACCCTGGTCTGTGTGACCGGTGTGCGGACGTAGTTTCGTCGCTTGAACCGCATGATGCATAATAGTTGGTCGGTCGCCTGAGGTCGGTTCCGCCGAGAGTGATTAGAAAAATACTTTACGGGGGTACTGCCTTATGGCGACCAGACGACTTGATATAGAGAAGTTCAAGGAAGCGCTCCTTCGGGACCGTGAGCGGTTGTGCAGCGAGTCCAAGCGTATCGCTCGTCGTAACAGTGAAGAAAATCAGGCCGACGAAGTCAGCGAGCTTGCCGACTACGACAATCATCCCGCTGACTATGCCACGGAGACCTTTGAGAGGGAGAAGGACCTTGCGCTTGATCGAAACGTCGATGACCTGATCGCCAATATCGACCGTGCGCTCGGCAAGATCGAGGCTGGCACTTATGGGATTTGTGACCGCTGCGAAAGGGAAATCAGTCGAGAGAGGCTTAAAGCTTTGCCTTACGCGACTTTTTGCATAGATTGTCAGGATATAGTAGAGGGAAGATAGGCAAGGCCGCGTTCTATATAGCCGCGGTTGGCGCGCTTGTTGCGGACCAGGTATCGAAGGCCGCCGCGAGGCATGTGCTCGAATTCGGCCATAAGGTAGAGGTCGTTCCAGGCTTTTTCTCGCTCCGTTTGGTGGAGAACCCCGGCGCGGCGTTTGGCTTGATGGGCTCTTGGCCGCCACTACTGATACTGATTGGCCTCGCTGCGGTGCTCGCTGTGTTTGCGCTCCGAAAAGAGCGCGCCAAGAGCAAGCTATTGGCGGTCGCCCTCGGCCTGCTTCTTGGTGGGGCTCTTGGAAACCTGATCGACCGCATTGTCTTCGGCCCCGTCACGGATTTTCTGGATTTCGGGGTGTCGATCGCCGGACGTATGGTGACGTGGCCCACATTCAACGTTGCCGACATAGCGATCGTCGTCGGTGTGGTTATGCTGATGTGCCACACCATCATCGCCGAAAGAGAACGCGGGGGGAAAAGTGCTAGCGCTCCGGCTGAGAGCCATCATTCGTGAGACATTTTCCACTTGCGGGACGTAGATATTACTGATGAGACCTATTCTCTTTCAACTTGGCCCTATACCCGTTCATGCCTACGGCACTTTTCTCGTTTTCGGCTTCCTGATCGGTCTGTGGAGAGCGACAAAGGTCTGCGAAAAGCGTGGCATACCGTCGTCGCAGGTCGTCGATGCGTGTGTTCTAATGCTCATTTCGGGGATTATAGGCTGTCGCCTGCTCTACCTGCTGCTTGCAGTGCCGCACGCGGGATGGGGTATATTTGCCGAAGCCGGTAAAATCTGGCAGGGCGGTCTTTCGTTCCACGGTGGATTGGTTACCTCAATTGCCTGCCTTGCCGTGTATGTCAGGGCTAAACGACTCGACTTCTTGAAGTTCGCCGATCTGCTCGCCCCATCGGCCGCGATCGGATATGCGTTTGCCCGCATTGGGTGCTTCCTGAATGGCTGCTGCTACGGCGTGCATACCGATCTACCCTGGGGGGTTCGCTTCACCGATGCTTCCGGCGCGCTCACCGACCCTCGTCACCCCGCACAGCTCTACGCTTTTGTCATCAGCCTGGTAATATTCGCACTGCTCACTCGCATTGAGCGATTGAAGCGGCCGCGGGGCTTCGTGTTCTTCAGCTACCTCGTGCTCTACTCTGTGTATCGCTTTGGAATCGAGTTCATTCGAAAAGGCGCAACGGCGGAGGTCTGGTTTTGGGGGCTCACCCAGGCACAGGTTGCGAGCATCGCTGCTGTGGTCGTATTCGGCGTTATTCTCATGATCTTGGCAAGAAAACCACTGCAAAAAGCTGCTTGACCAAGGAGGAGTTACCGGGCCGTTGTCAAACCCTTTATAGGGAGCGAGCATGATAACCCGGCAGAGCAAAGAGTTTACTGAGTTTTGTTCACGAGCCGCAGGAGCGGTGGCTGTAGCTACGGCTGGGCTCGTCTCCGATACCTCCGATCCTCAGACTTCCTACAGGACCGCCATTCGATTCGTCTTCAGCATCCTCGGCGCGTTTATTCTCGATTCTCGGGATATCGGCGGAGTGGCAAAGTCGTGTGCTTCCATGAGGGATGTCGCGATTGGTCGAGGGAGCTGGAGCAAGGCTTGTGCCGGTCTGATCTCCTGTGGGGAGACGACAGGCGTAGACCTGCTGAAGTCCACCGATGGTGAATCCGTGCCCGCAAAGCACGCCCGGGTCATCCTGAGGCAGCTACTGGGATCCGGAAGCGACCCCGCAATATCCAGCGTCTACTTCGGCTCTATCCCGGCAAATTGGATAAGCTTGCTCTACGAATATCTTCTGGATCGCCGCCCCGAGATCGTCCCTGACCCACCCGGCGTGCGTCTACGCGCTGACTCAAGCAGTCGCAAACGTAACGGCGCGTTCTTCACCCCTGGATATATCATCGACTACATAGTTCATGAGTCGCTCGGGCGCGTCAGCGACCCCGTGATGGCGCGTGTGCTTGACCCGGCGATGGGCGCCGGCGACTTCCTTGTAGGGGCACTTCACAGGCTTTCGGAGAGCGCTGACCCAGGATATATCGCAACCTGGTGCATCTACGGCTGTGACATCGACCCAATCGCCGTAGACATCGCCCGGTTCCTCCTGTGGCTCGAGTCAGGTGGTCGTGCTGACGCTTCTATGATCGCAAGCCACCTCGTCTGCGCGGACGCTCTTTCTGGCAACGGCGAACTCTCATGGAACGATCGATTCCCCGATGCTTTTGGGCTATTTGCCGGGTACCCCGGCTTTGACGCGGTAATCGGCAACCCGCCGTATGTTGCGGCGAAGAACTCCGCTATGGCCGATTATCAAGCCGTCCACGGTGTGAAAGGGCAGAGCGACTACTATCTGCTGTTTCTCGAAAGCGTGATCGCAAAAGACCTCGTCAAACCCGGAGGGGCTCTTTCGATGGTGCTCCCCGACCCGTTTCTTGTGCGCACCAACGCAACCGCTGTTCGCGAGAAGCTTCTCAAAAAGTGGACCGTTCGAAGCGTCGTTCACGTCGCTGGCGCGTTTCCAGGGGCGCACGTGGCAAACATTATTCTTGTAGCCGCAAACACACCTTCCGATGGTCGCGCATTTCCCGTTCTTAGACTGGAGACTACCCCGGACAGGAAGGCTTTCGAACTCGACCCCAAGCTCGCGACGTTTCGACAGGCAAGGACGGTTCGCCCATCGTTCGCGCTTGCCCAGCCGCGCTCTGAAGTGTTGTATCTGGTCGACTCGGCCTATGAGGGAGTGTTTGAGCGCATCCACGGGCCAGAGAAATCACTTACGAACGTCGCAACACCCTTTGTCTTTCTCAATGAAGTAGATATTGTCGATAGGGTATTTCGTGGTGAAGAGATCGGCAAGCGAAAGATTGCGGCCTCTGCCGGAGATATGCCGATACTCCTTGGCGGGGAGAGCATCCACCGCGGGCGAACCGCCTGGGAGGGCCTTGGTATCAGCAGAGAGGCTGTGCGGAAGCCTCTGGATTGGTACAGCGGCCCCAAGATCGTCCTTCAGAAGAGCTCTGCGAGGGTAGTCGCCGCTTACGACGACCACGGTTTTGTCGTGCCTCAGTCCGTATACGGGATAAAGCTTGGGCCTGGCAAGTATCACTATCTCTATCTGCTTGCCATACTGAACTCACGCTTGATGAGCGACTACGTATTTCGCGCTTTTACGGGGTACAAGATGGTTCAGCCTCAGATCGAGCTTGAGGATGTGCGACGTCTTCCGATACGGTCAGTAGACTTTGAGGCGAACCCAATCGAACGCCTGCGTTTCGTCTCTGAGGCCGTGCAGGTATTTGAGGATGAACTAAAGGCGGGCACGACTGGCTTTGATGGGCTTGCCGCACGCATCCGAGAGCTCCTGAAGATAGGCCACAGCGCTGCGGTGCACGACATCCTTGCCCACATCGCATCCCGCGCGTTTCGGACGGAGACAAGCGACGAGTTCATCGCCACCGAGACCGAGCGGACCCAGCGGGCGATGAACTCCGTAGTCAATATTCTCTATTTGGGGTAGGGGAATCAGTTGACTTTAACCTGGAAGGTGACCGTTCCAGATGCCCCAGAAGCAACGCTCGATATCGTCCACGAGACTCTTCCTGTGCTGCTTGAGAGTCGGCTGAGGAGGAGGGGTTGGCGCGCCAGCTGGCTTGATTTTGAACTCCACGCCGCAGGTTATGCTGCTAGTCGAAACAGTCGCGATTCCGTCTGATCCAACGGTGATCGTAGACGTTGACGTAACTTGGGTGGCCGGGTTGGTGTCTGTGGTGCTCCATCGCTCCAGCGTATACTGTCCGGGTGTCAGCCCATAGACCTTAACCGTGCCGCTGTGAGTTGTCGGATTTGGGATTTTGGTCGCGTCAGCGTAACGGTCAGTGGTCTGCGAGTAGTAGTAACCTAGGAACAGGGCTCATCAGCTGGCTCTGAACAATTTACACCATTTAGCCGATCTTTACACATGTGTGCTTTGCGCTATATACTGGACGCACAGGAGGATATTTGATATGGAGCAAGAACAGATACATTTTCAGCTTGGTCTCACGGCTATGAAGGCTGGCGACTTGGATACGGCGATAGCCGAACTTGAGGAGTCTACCAGACTCAGTCAGTCCGACTACCGCGTGTTCAACTATCTCGGCGCGGCTTACGCGAGCAAGGGACGTATGGACAAGGCGATCGGCGCGTTCAAGCTCGCCGTGCAGGTAGCACCAGATGTCGCCAAGTCCCACTACAATATAGCTCAGGCCTACGAAGCCACCGGCATATTGGCCGAGGCGGAGTACGAGTATGAGAAGGCGCTCGACATCGAACCTTTCTATCAGAAGGCCAAAGAGGCTCTTGCAGCACTGAAAGTCAGGCAGAACCAGGGCTAATCCCTGGGTGCTCGATATCTTTTGATTGACGGAATACGCCGGTGGTGGTACAATTTTCCGCGTGAATATTCGAGAGATACCCGAGGCCGAAAAGGCCAGTTTTAACGGTTTTGTCGCCAATTTCCCGACCGGCGACCTTATGCAGTCCTGGGAATGGGGAGATGTAAAAGCTAAGAGTGGCTGGAGGCCCGTGAGGGTAGTCGGTGAGGACGAATCCGGAAGGATCGTCGCCATTGCCTCCGTGCTACTTCGCAGTATCCCAAGGACCGGCAAGTTCATCGCTTACGTGTCGCGCGGCCCGGTTATGGACACTATCGACCCGCGACTCGTTTCAGAGTTTACAGCAGGCCTGCGTGCGATCGCGCTGAAGCATGGCGCGATACTTCTCAAAATCGACCCACCTGTTCCCATTGAGGACAGCGTTTCCGCGTTGAATATCGAGCAGGCGGGCTTCAAGCTTGTCGCCGACCCGACAGGGTTTGGCGGCACTCAGCCAAAGTGCGTGATGCAGCTCGATCTCGACCAGAGCATAGACGACCTACTCGCAAGCTTCAAGCCCAAATGGCGCTACAACATCCGGCTTGCCGAGAAGAAGGGAGTCACCGTCAAAAGTGACTGCACGAGAGAAGACCTGCGGGCGTTTTACGATGTTCTGCAAGTCACAGCAAAGCGCGACGAGTTTTTGGTGCGTGGCTTTAGCTATTTTGAGACGATGTGGGACATCCTTGAGCCCTCAGGCTTCGTCAAGCTCTTCCTCACTTATCACGAAGGACAGGTCATCTCCGGCGCATTCAACTTCATCATCGGTGACCGCGCATGGTACGTCTACGGCGCATCGAGCAATGAGCACCGCAACCTGATGCCAAACCACCTGATGCAGTGGGTAGCCATCCAGTGGGCCAAAGAGGCAGGGTGTAAGTGGTACGATTTCCGCGGAGTCTCGCCAAGGCGTGGTGCGAGCGAGGACGACGATCACCTCCAGGGCCTTAATCGCTTTAAAGAAGGCTTTTCTCCCCGCTACGTTGAGTATATCGGGGAGTACGACATGGTGCTCTCGCCTCTGTGGTACTGGCTGTGGGTAAAGGCAAAGCCTGCGGTTTCCAACGCTCTCAAGGCACGGGCCAGGGGGAAAGTGAGCGACGAGTGATGGGAAGTGGTTAACCGCCCACCACTCGTCCTAATCTACGCAAATGGCCTTATGATCTCAATGCTGTCAGGAGGATGGTAGACACGGCCTTCCTCCTCGGCTTGCCTCATCAGGCTATCGTGCCGGTTAGACAGAAACTCCATCGCCCAGCGATGAACATCGTGGTCTTTGTTGTCCTCGGGTAACCCAAGCTCGTTAAGCAGGTCGATATCGGTCGGGCACTGCTCGGCAATCTCCGCGAACTCTTCTCCGGTTAGATTGAGCTCCGCAAGCATCTCCTTGTCGATCGGGCATGGATAGATAAAGTCACCGAGAGTGCCTTCGTTGTAAGCCCGCGCCTTGTCTGACATGCGAGCAACCCAGGGATAACCACCGAGCAGCATCTCGCCTGCCCGTGGGAACGTTGTATTCAGGTCCATAGTAGTCCTCCTGCACCGTCATGATACCCTCCCGTACAGTTTGTTCACACCGAGCAGGCGACTGCTTTGTGTGGGAAATATTTACCCTGGGTATCACAAAAGCAGCTTGCCTTTGAGTCGAGGGAATTATGAAAGCGATCGCGAAGGTGTTTCCACTACCCGGCCTGGACGTAGTGGAGGTTGAAATGCCAACCGTCTGCCCCGGGGACGTCTTGATCAAGATCAAGATAGCCGGGATCTGTGGCACGGATCTGCACGTCTATTCGTGGGACGAATGGTCGGCTAAACGTCTGAAACTGCCCGTGGTCCTCGGGCACGAGTTCTGCGGAGAGGTGGTTGAGGTCGGGTCGGAGGTCCGTCGCGTTCGAGTTGGGGACTTGGTCACCGCCGAGTGTCACATCACCTGTGGACACTGCTATCAATGTAAAACAGGCCAGGCACATGTCTGTTCACACGTCGAGGTCTGCGGGATCGACCGAAACGGCAGCTTTGCCGAGTACCTCGTGATGCCCGAGCATTACGTCTGGGAGCTCGCCCCGGAGATTCCCGCCGAAGTTGGCGCGATTTTCGACCCCATCGGCAACGCAGTCCACACTGTGCTCTCGGGCGAGATCGCTGGGACGACTGTGGCGGTCGTCGGATGTGGCCCGATCGGTCTTGCCGCTATTCCGATCGCTCGGGCGGCTGGGGCAACCCGTGTGGTTGGGTTTGACATATCCGACTTCCGACTCGCGCTCGCCAGGAAACTCGGAGCGGACGCCGTGGTTAACGGGGGGAATGGCGCAGTTCAAGCAGCGACGGAGTTGACCGAGGGCGTCGGTTTCGACGTAGTGCTTGAGATGTCAGGCGACCCCGACGCCATCACATCTGCATTCAAAATGGCCCGCGCGGGAGGCAGGGTGTCGCTTCTTGGGCTTCCAAAGTCGCCGGTTGAAATCGATATCGGAAGCGATGTTGTTCTGAAGGGTTTGATCGTCCAGGGAATACACGGACGGCGTATGTTCAAGACGTGGTACCAGGCAACCAGGCTGATACAGTCGCACAGGGTCGACCTCTTCCCGATCATCACCCACCGGATGCGATTTGAAGACATCGATCGCGCTATGGAGATAATGGCCTCTGGGCAGTGCGGCAAGGTGCTGCTATATCCCAACGGTGAGGTGCCAAAGTGACGGCTCGTGCGCTCGATTTCGTAGACGCCACTCTTGATTCTCTGAAAGAGAAGGGGCTTTACCGCCGTCTGCGGGTGCTTGACGGTGAGCAGTTGCCCGTGTCGAGGTTCGACGGCCGCGAGGTCATCAACCTGTCTTCCAACAACTACCTCGGGCTTACCACTCACCCCCGGCTGAAACAGGCTGCGATCCGTGCGATAGAAGAACTTGGGGTGGGGACGGCTTCGGTCAGAACAATCGCCGGAACGATGTCGATTCACGAGACACTCGAACAAAAACTTGCCGAGTTCAAGAAGACGGAGACCTCTCTCGTTCTGCAGTCCGGGTTTGTGGCGAACCTTGCGGTGCTTGGGTCTATCCTGGAGGAAGGCGACCTCGCGATCAGCGACGAGCTCAACCACGCAAGCATCATCGACGGGTTGCGGCTCACCAAAGCGACCCGGAAGGTCTTTCCGCACCGCGATACAGATGCCCTCAGAGCCATTTTGAGTGAGTCTGGCGAATATCGCAAGAAGCTGATCGTAACAGACGGGGTGTTCAGCATGGACGGCGACATCGCCCCGCTTCCTGCTCTTGCTGACCTTGCTGATGAGTTTGGCGCGATCCTGATGGTTGACGATGCCCACGCAAGCGGGGTACTGGGGCAAAACGGCCGCGGGACGGTGGACCACTTCGGCCTCCACGGGCGGGTAGACATACAAGTTGGGACACTTTCAAAAGCAATAGGGGCGATGGGCGGGTACGTGGCCTGCGGCGAACGGGTTCGCGAGCTCATGATCCACCGCGCTCGACCACTACTCTTCAGCACGTCGCATCCGCCGTCTGTCATAGCCACCTGCATCGCCGCAATCGATGTGCTTCTCTCTGAACCCCAGAGAATAGCGCGGCTTTGGGAGAATACCCGTTACTTCAAGAGTGAACTTGCTACACTTGGGTTCAACACAGGATCGAGCGAGACGCCGATCACACCGATCATCGTCGGGCGAGGCGAGCTTGTGATGAGACTCTCTGACAGGCTTTTCGAGCAGGGCGTGTTCGCCCAGGGGATCGGCTACCCGACTGTCCCGGAGGAGAAGTCGCGCGTGCGCACCATTGTGACCTCAGAGCATACGCGTGAACATCTCGACCGGGCGCTCGATGCCCTTGGCCGGGTCGGAAAAGAGCTTGGGATAGTCCGTTAGAACTGAACCTTCACCGGCTCGCGGGCTACGTCTTCCATAGGGAAGTATTCTTTAGCAGCAAACCCGAATGCGCCAGCGAGCAGGTTCGCAGGGAACGACTGTATCATCGTGTTGAACGACATCACAGAGTCGTTGTAGAACTGTCTGGCGTAGGCGATCTTCGATTCCGTGCCCGACAGCTCTTCCTGCAGCATCATGAAGTTCTCGTTTGCTTTTAGCTCGGGGTAAGCCTCGCTTACCGCAAAGAGGCTCTTCAGCGCTCCGGTGATCAGGTTCTGAGCTTCGGCCTGCTGTGCAACGCCTTGAGCGTTTGCCATCGATGCACGGGCCTGCGTAACCTTCTCAAAGACCTCTTTTTCGTGGGAAGCGTAACCCTTCACGGTCTCAACGAGATTCGGTATCAGGTCGAAACGTCGTCTAAGCTGAACGTCAATCTGCGACCACGCGTTTTCAATTCCATTTTTGAGCACCACAAGTCGGTTGTAAGTGAGGATTACCCAGAACACAACCAGCCCCAGAACCCCAAATATAATCAACATGCTAATCGAACCAGTCATCATGGTCCCTCCAGCGACCGACCGCGTGCCAAGCAATTGCGCCGTCAGAGTCGCGAAGACATTTTGCACCATAGACGAGGATATGTCAAGAACCGAAGTCGCATAATACCGACAGGGCCGGCGACGATTATTCACCGGCCCTACGCTTGTTACAGTCAGTAGAGTGAATACCCCATTGCCCGGAAGCCTGAGACGGTGTCGACACGAATCTGAAGCACTGTAGCACCGTCAGGAATATTTGCAACAATCTCGAATGGCGACGCGTTCACGTAGCCAGTTTGCAGCACAGCTCCCCCGAACGAGAGGACATTTACCGTGAGGCCAGTAACTCCCACGCCAGGAGCGGAGATCATTACCTGACTGTTTCCAACCATCTTGAACTTCGGGATTATGAGCGACGGGCCGTAGATGGCCGCATCACGAGCACCCGGAGAGGGTCGTTGTCCTCCGTAAATATATGGGCCGTACCCGACCCCCATGTGTCCGGTACCATAACCATACTTTTGCCATTGATCTGGCGGATAGTACCGGTAGAAATATTTCGAGCCGGGGTTATCAGGATATCCGGGCCCCGGACCAAAATAGCGCGTAGGGGTGTCCGCATCGGCCCAAGCCAGGGTTGATGTGAGAATTGCCAGCGCGACTACGATAAGAATTCCCGCAAAACGGGTCTTCATCGAGCTTTCCCCCTTTACATATGTCATCGTGCTTACACTTATATTGTAATCATTTGGGTAGAATTCTATTCATGAGGCCGCAGTTGTGGAACAAACCGGACGTTTCGTTCGTCTATTAACTTGACATGAGCACAACACATAGACGCTTATGTACGCTTAACTTAACAATATAGCCCGCACTGACGGGTGTTTTGCGTGCAGAAGCTTCGAAGCTAGAAATATGGATTTCCCAGGTTCGGGTTAATCCGACGCTAGAGGTTTGGAAGTGAGAATGATCGGACAGAATGCCAACCAAGGCATCGCCGCATCGGCCAGAGGAATAGAGATAGCCTCCAGATATTTCTGGGAGGTAGGGCTTCCGGCACTTGAAAGCATGCTGCCAAAGAGTGTCGATCGCATAGCCGCAGGGCTTATTGCAGCCGGGTCGGACTGCTCGGGAAACGATGACGAAGTCTCCCGGGATTTCGATTGGGGCCCGCGATTCCAGGTATTTCTTACAGGTTCCGACTTCGCAACCCTCGGGCACGACCTCCAATGTGTTTTGAATGAGCTGCCGACCCAGTATGAGGGCGCTCACTGCAGAAGCACAGGTCGGACCAACAACCCCGTATTCGCTATCGACGAGTTTTTTGCGTCAAACACCTGCTGCGGCGACCTCGCCGGATTCGCACACTCGCCAGAAACCGCCCTGGATTGGCTAAGAATCCCCGAGTCGTGTCTCTTTGAGGTGACGCACGGTCAGGTCTTTTATGACCCCGTAGGGGAGCTGACGGACCGCAGGCAGGGGTTTGCTAGATATTACCCGGAGGACGCATGGCGGCGGCGAATGTCGCATGCGCTCGATGAGTGCTGGCGTTATGGTCAGGATATGCTTCCCAGGGCGATTGCACGCGACGACTACTACACCGCTCAGATGGCCTGGTGGAGGTTCGCCGAGGCCGCGATGCGTCTTGGTTTCTTGCTGAACCGTAGATATGCGCCTGAATCCAAGTGGCTGTACCGCGAGTTCTGCAAACTCCCGGAGTTGTCGGTAGAGACCGTAAACTGCCTTTGGGACGGCCAGGGTGATGTTATGCACCGCGTGGAACTCGTCACGAAAATTGCCGCAGCCTACGACAACAAGCTCTTTGCACTCGGAATGACGAAGTCAAACGCAGGCTCTCGTGATTCGTTCAAGACTCACGCCGAAATATTGGCCGCGTCGATATCCGATCCTCGTGTTGCCACTGCTCCACTTGCCTAAACTCTGCGACGACTCCCATATTTGTGGGTCACTAACACATCAGGCATAGACATTTCGCTCGCGTAGTGATAGTCTTTCTAGGTAATTATCCACTGACTTGGGAGAATAGAGATGGCCAAGAGGCGATCGAGCTACAGGAGACGGCGCACCACAAGCGCGAGCAGGAGTTATTCGACCACTAGAAAAACCCGGCGACGCCGAGTGAGTCGGCAAACGGGTTGGTTTGCGAAAGCGTCTGTGCGCAAACTTTGGAAACGGCTGCGGTCTTGGTTTATGGTGGTCTCAATCGGCGCTTCTCTGGCACTCGCCCTGTGTATGGTGATAGTGCAGTCCGCCGCCAATAATAGGGTCTACAAAACAATGTCGGAGATGCCGAATTACCACGTCGCGCTGGTGCTGGGGGCCGGTGTGCAGCCAAACGGCGCGCTTAGCTGGACACTCAGGCACCGGGTAAACACCGCAATTGACCTCTACAACGCAGGTCGGGTCGAGAAGATACTGATGTCGGGCGACAACCGCGTGCAGAACTATAACGAGCCTCAGAGAATGGCCGATTATGCGGTCTCCCAGGGTGTGCCCTCGTCTGACGTGGTGATGGATTATGCCGGGCGAAGAACCTACGACTCAGTCTACCGCGCAAAGAACATATTTTTGCTCGACAAGCTCGTTATCGTAACGCAGGGGTATCATTTGCCTCGGGCGCTATTTCTTGCTCGCTCAGTTGGTCTCGAAGCTTACGGAGTTGCGGCTCCCGCGACCTCAGACAGTCGCGCGCCGATTCGTGAGTATCCGGCGAGTATAAGCGCCGTGATTGACGCGTACGTCCTTCATCCGTCGCCTGTTATGGGGAAAATTGAGCCGATCGACTAAGAGCGTGTCTAATAAGTGTAGTGGCCGTCCGCTTTGACAGCCATCTGGATAAGTGTAGTGGCCGTCCGCTGTGGCGGGCATCGGCTCCGAAGGAGCCGGAGAACGGTGGAATTTCGTGTCAATTGAGTAGGGCAGCGCCTTCGGCGCTGCTGGCCGGCACGGCGACCGGCCACTACAATCGGGATTTCTCAGATACGCTCTCAGACTACTTGTCGTCTTGTTATTTGGTCCCAAGTTTAACGTCGAGTTCTGGCTCTATCTGAGTAGTCGGCATCGTCCAAGTCGGCGGGTCGGATGCCTTGGCTGGCTCCGTAAGTGGCTGAGAGGCCTCGACCCGTGTGGCGTCTTCAGTCGCTTTCAAGTCGACAGGCTTGTCCATCTCATCGATATTCTTTGGAGGAACGAGCACGATCTTGTCGCGGGCCGGGACGTGATCGACGCTTAGGACTTCGCGCTTTATGACCTTGCCACCGAGCTTGATGACACGTATCGTCGTCGCCTCGAAGCCTGTTCTCGCAGGGGTCTTGACCTGCACCGTGCCTTCAGGGACAGTCGGATCCTCTTTCGTGACAATCTTGAACGGAAGCTCTCTGAACCCCTCGCGAGCTATTTCCACGGTGAGTCCAGGCCGCTTCTTACCCAGAAGCGTGACGACGAGCTTATCGTCGACGATCTTGCTCCGCAAAAGGACGGCGTTGCCGGTGTTGTTCTTGAAACGCATATCCATGCATCCGTAAACAACCGCCGCGTCCAGGCCCGGTTCGGCGTAGCGGACGCACCCCGAGTGTGGGTATCGCTCTATAACTTGATAACCCGCACGCACTGCGGCATTGTAAACCGCAGTCGATACTATGCAGACGCCACCACCGACTCCTGTGACGACCTCTCCGCGAGAAAACATCAGCCCCGGACGGAATCCTCGATCGGCTGAACGCTCTCCGACGACGGAGTTGAACGAAAACGTGTCATAGGGCGCTATAACGTGACCGTCCACCGCCTCGCTCGCAAGCTCGACGTTGGTGAGCTCATCGGGGCCACTGCGTAGGTCTATCTCGTGGATTACGAGCACGTCAGCGAACGATCTCACGTCGTAACCCTGCAGTGAAAACAGGCCTCTGCTGGCAAGGGGTGATCGGGCAAACGGGCTGAGCGGGAAGAGTCGCGCAGAGAAGGCTTCCGGTAGGTACGCAAGCTCAACAGGCTGCAGCAAGTCCTGGCAGCGAGCGGTCCCGGAACCGTGCATACTCCCACTGCTGGGCTGTCCGTCTATCATAAAGACGGCAGCGCCTGTCGCAAGAGCAAGAGCAGCTGCGGATAGAAAGATATGGCTGTGTTTGATTTTGGCTAACAATCTCATAGCTCACTTCGATACGATCATAATTGTTGAGATACCGAGTAATATTCTACCACGCTAGCGGTCATTTCATACACAGAATTGGCTAATAATGTGAGCTTTTACAGAGGACTTTTGTAAACAACAACCTTAGAACCTGGCCTGAATCTGTGCAATAAACTGGTCGAAGCTAGGCTGCGTGCCCTGTCTGCGACGCCATTCGTAGTTGAACTGCAACCCGGAAAGCTTATCTTTACTAGCGCCCTGATCATAATGTCGGTTGGGTCTGTTGCTGCATGCAGTTGCATCGGCATACAGAATCCGGCGACCGCAAACAGCACGGCAGTCCTAGACAAACAGCGCATCTTTGTTGTAATTAACACTTCCAACCCTCCGTAATATTGCCAGGTTCTATATCATTATTGTCGGCAACCAGGAGGGCTTCGTCAAGTGCTGAGCTTTAGGATTTTAAATAGGTTGCAGTAAATAGGTATTATGTTACCTTGAGTGGGCTTTATGTTAACAACTAGTCGGTCAATTGCCATGCATTACGCCATTCGGGATTCGGAAATTTCGTCTTAGCTTTTGGGTGGCGATTCGGAAATTGCCACCCAACAATGGCTGATTTCATGCCAAGTGACCCACTAGTCTAATCGATCCATTCGGTGTGGAATGTGCCTTCTTTGTCGACTCTCTTGTAGGTGTGCGCGCCGAAGTAATCGCGCTGCGCCTGAATCAGGTTCGCAGGGAGCCTGTCGCGTCTGTAGCTGTCGAAGTAGGCGAGCGCCGAGCTGAATCCAGGGATTGGGATCCCAAGCCGAGCAGCAATGGCGACAACATTTCTCCAACTCTTCTGCGCCTTATCGACAGCATCAGTGAAGTAGGGTGCCATCAGGAGGTTCGGGAGTTCCGGGTTGGTGTCAAACGCCTCTTTGATCGGGTCGAGGAACGCGGCACGGATGATGCAGCCTGCGCGCCAAAGCAGAGCGATATCGCCGAACTTGAGACCCCAATCATACTCCTTGTTAGCCTCGCGCATAAGGCCGAAACCCTGAGCATAGGAGCAGATCTTGGATGCGTAAAGCGTCTGACGAATATCTTCGATGAACTGCTTCTTGTCGCCTTCAAACTTAGCGTCTGGGCCGGAAAGCGTTTTGGAGGCCGCAACCCGCTCGCTCTTGATCGCTGAAATACAGCGCGCAAAGACCGCTTCGGCGATCGTCGGTGCGGCGACTCCGAACTCAAGGGCGATCTGGCTCGTCCAGCTTCCTGTGCCCTTCTGGCCTGCCGAGTCCAGAATGATATCGACTACCGGAAGCCCGGTGTCGGGGTCTTTCTTGGTAAAGATATCAGCGGTAATCTCGATGAGATAACTCGAAAGCTCGCCCTTGTTCCATTCGGCAAAAACTTCGTGAAGCTCATCGGCTGAGAGTCCGAGCGCCTCTTTCATGATGAAGTAGGCTTCGGAGATGAGCTGCATATCGCCGTACTCGATGCCATTGTGGATCATCTTGACGAAATGCCCCGCGCCGTCGCGTCCGACCCACTGGCAGCACGGAGTGCCATCAGGGACCTTGGCGGCGATCTTCTGGAGGATCGGCTGTACTGCGGGCCATGCGTCAGGCGAGCCGCCGGGCATAATGCTCGGGCCTCGGAGCGCGCCTTCTTCACCGCCGGAGACACCTGTGCCGATGAAGAGCAAACCCTGGCTCTCAAGTGCCTTTGTGCGCAGGGTAGTGTCTCGGAAGTAAGAGTTTCCTCCGTCGATCAGAATATCGCCCGACTCAAGCATCGGTGCAAGAGTGTCGATAACTTCATCAACTGGTTTGCCCGCCGGCACCATCATCATAATTCTGCGAGGTTTCTCCAGGCAGTCGATCAGCTCCTGCAGCGAATACGCGCCGCAGACGTTCTTGCCCTGGCCTTTGCCGTTAACGAACGCATCGACCTTCTCGCGTGAGGTGTCGTAGCCGCAGACGTTGAAGCCTTTGCTTTCCATATTCAGGGCAAGGTTCTGGCCCATTACGCCGAGCCCGACCATACCCATATTTGCTTTAGACATAGAATCTCCTTTGCTGAAAGTCGTACAAATCGCTATGTTACTTCAGTCTGTAAAGCATCTCACCGGCTCTTGGCACATAGAGCACGCCTTCATTTTCCCTGTCCATATAGTCGCTGGGGTTGATGTCCTTCGGGTTGATGTACCCGAGATTGACCTGTCGGCATCGCTCTTGTGGGATGCCGGTTGCGAGTATCACGTCCACGCGAGGCTTCTCTACCCCGTTTTCGTAGATCCCAATGCCTCGGACGTGGGTGGAGTGGGCTACGACGCCCCAGGGGTAGTCCTTGAACTTGTCCCACTGGGCCGTGAAGTAGTCCCGGGTATGATACCCGATCTCGTCGAGCACCTTGCCGTGAGTATAGCTGATCTCGGTGATGTGCGGCGCGTAGATGATGAGCTTGCCGCCGTCGGCGACAACCGGTTCGAGCTTATACATGCACTTGCCGCCGGTCCAGAGGTCGTCATACATCTCAGGAGCGCGGGAAAGCACGGTGTGAAAGCTTTTGTCTTTGTAGATGATATTGAGCTTGTCGGATTGATCGGCGGCAGCTGACCACGATTCGTCAACGTCACCGTAGTAGATCCCCATCAGGTCGTGCCCCTGCATCACCATTGAGAAGGCGCTCCGCTCCGTGGGGACATACTTCACAGCCTCGTCGATCACGCCGCGCACCGGGGTGTATTTCGTCCCGATGATGACCGGGTTTGTGATTAGTGCCCCAAGCCAGTGGAAGAAGTCGATTATCCCCTGACCTGCGACTCCAGGGAAGACATACTTGTTTCCACCGGAGAACCCCGCGACTTCGTGCGGGAAGACCGGACCGACGATCATGATGTGGTCGTAATCGAGGAGAAGCTTGTTGACCTCCACATCAACCGGCATCCTGAACTTTCCCTCGGTGATCTCAAAGATTCGGTCTTCGGGGATCGTTCCAACGCACGTGAGCGCGTCGGGATCTTTCCACATATGGTTATAGAACGTAGTCTTGGAGTACTTAGTCTCGTGTTCGTCGCCCGTGATGCCTACGAGCTGATGTATATGCTCTTCGGCCATTGGGGGATGCGTTCCAAGAGCGATCAAAGCGTCAAGCGCGGCTGTTCGATGCGCCAGTGCTTCGTAGATCGCCTTGAACATCATCGGCACCGGAGCCGAACGCGTGTGGTCCGGCAGCAGCATAAGAACACGCTTGCCGTCGAAGCTCTCGCTTTCAAGAGCTATACGAATTAGGTTGACCGCCTCGCTCTCGGTGAGCTGGCGGTCTTGGTATCCTGTTCCGATCATATCTACTTCTTCCAGAAAGGTGTGTCCGGCAGGTACTTGTCGAACTCTGCGATCAACTTTGCTTCGTACTCACCGGCGTACTCGCCAGCGATGAACTTGTCGAACGCTTCTTCGTAGAACCTCTGCCAGGAAGTGTCCTCGTCGCCGGGGTTAATCGGGTAGAAGAGCGCGTTGTTGGCTTTTGCGGCCTTCATATCTCCGGGAGCATCGCCGATCATCAACACGTGGTCGGGCTGGTAGCGACCATCGATCGCGTACTTCAGATGCTCTTTCTTGTTACCCATCTCCTGGCCCGCGATCACCTTGGTGTACTTGGCGATGTCATGCTCTTCCCACTCTCGAACGAGTGCCTCGCCGGGAGTAGCCGAAACGACGACCATATCGGCGAGCGGCAGCACCTTCTCCAGGCTCTCCCTGACAAACGGGAACGGCGGCACGCCGTGGACAATGTCCTCAACGCTTGCGTTGACGGCCTTGGACCACTCAAGCGTCTGGATGAGAACGGGGTCGCCGGTGGCTTCGACAGCCTTTATAAGGGCAGGGTTACCAAGCTTGGTCTCGGTCTCCGCCCACTTGCGAAGCGACTCAGCTCGGGGGATGGTTACGCCGCGCTTCTTGACGTTATCACGCTCTTCGAGCAGATCAAGGACCATCAGAAGCGCCGGAAACCTGTTGATTCCGCGCCACTTGGAGTACAGATTGACGAACTCTGCAGCCTCGCGGGCATACTTTGAGACAGCCTGCAGGTCCCAGTATTTGACGATATTGGGGATAAAGCACTCCTTGTGTTTGATCTCCATCGTATCGAACGCGCAGCCGTCGGAGTCGATCCCGACCAAAAACTCGTGTTCTTTCTTAAGATCCTTCAGCGCCTGTGCCGGATCTGACATATTGACTTCCTCCATCAAGATATTCTGAATAACTTGCTATTTACGATATCCAACCGGCATATAGTCCGGCAGCTTTTTGTCTGCGAACTTCGGTTCAAACCGCGCGAAACGCATCAGGCCATTGACCATCGGCACGCTTACCAAGTCCTCTCCGATCAGTGGTCTCGCGTAGTCTACGAACTCGTCTGTCACGTCTGTGCGGGACTCGGAAAGCCACTCCCTGGGGAAGGTTCTCTCTGAGTTTGCGACCTTCTCAAGCGGGACCTTGTCGTAGTATACGCTATAGATCGAGCCCGGCTTCCTGAGAATCGTCGCCATATAGCCGTTTCCGTCCTGAAATGCGACCTGGACGGCTTTACAGCCGACGAGATACGCTTCATCGAGGTCGACCGTCGACGCGTAGGCGATGGCATCCCGCTGGTCGCATCCCGGCACCTGACACCGCGCTGCGCCGCCAACCGGAAGTCCAACCTTGTTCAAGTAATTGGTGATAACTTGAGCAACTGTGATCTGGCTTGAGCTGAACGTCGTGTGACCGAAGGAATCCTTCATCTCGCCGATGTCACCGACATTGAACCCTTCGCTGACGGCGACCAGGCATCGTCCGTCGGTCCTCAGTTGATCGCTAACCCCATCGGCGAGGTCTGAAAGCGAAAGGCCTGACTCCACAAGATATATCTGTAGCGGCATACGGCGATCCGGGTCGGCGAGACGCGCGGCAGCGGGTATAAAGCCGATCTTGCGGCCCATTACCTGCATGACGAGCACGGGATCAGCGGGGGACGAACCCTGGTTCTCCTCGTTCGCGCACTGGATATAGTGCGCCCAATACTTCGCGACGCTTCCGTAGCCCGGCGTGTGGTCGATAAGCTTGAACTCTGAGTCACCTACGTCATTATCGATCGTCTTCGGCACGCCGACGGCAATCAGGTCAAGACCCTTCTCATGGGCGAGCTCACTGATCTTATGGGCAGTATCCATCGAGTCGTTGCCGCCGATATAGAAGAAGAATCCTACATCGTGGGCCTTGAATATCTCGATTACCCTGTCAAAGTCTTCCTGCCGGTCTTTCTTCAGCTTGTAGCGGCATGTGCCGATCGATCCCGCAGCGGGGGTCGTCCGAAGAAGCGAAATCTCCTCAGGGCTCTGGTTACTGATGTCGAGTAGTTCTTCCCTTAGAAGGCCCTCAACGCCGTGCCAACCGCCGTAGACCGTTCCGAACACGTCGGGCATAGACTTGCAGGTTTCAATTACGCCGCGCAACGAGTTGTTGATGACCGGCGAAGGCCCGCCGGACTGCGCAACGACTACATTTCGAGGTCTATTTGCCATGTCTCTAAACTCCACTATAAGCCGAGAAACCGCCATCAACCGGGACAACGATCCCCGTTACGAACTTCGAGGCGTCGGAGGCGAGCCAGATGAGTGTGCCGATCAGGTCCTCGGGGTTGCCGAAACGGTTCATCGGAGTGTGAGCCAGAATCTTCTGCCCGCGCTCGGTAAGCTCTCCGGACTTCTCGTCGGTGAGGAGGAATCTGTTCTGCTCCGTGAGGAAAAACCCTGGCGCAATCGCGTTCACTCTGAGCATCGGATACCCTGCCTGAGCAAGATACACTGCGAGCCACTGGGTGAAGTTGCTTACGGCAGCCTTTGCGGCGGAGTAGCCCGCAATTCTCGTCAGCGGACGAAATGCGTTCATGGAGCTCACGTTGATGATCGAACCGCCGTCGGCGTTTCCTGTCATCACCTTGCCGAATATCTGCGAAGGAAGAATCGCCCCAGCAAAGAGGTTCAGGTTGACAACGTTCTGGAGGGCCGGGATGGGCAGATTGAAGAAATCGACCTCGTTTGAGATGGTTGCAGCCTTGGAATTGCCGCCGACTGCGTTAACCAATATGTCGATCTGGCCAAAGTCATCTACAACTTGGTCGCACACTTCCTGAAGCGACTCTGCGAGCATCGCATCAACACGATAGGCGGAGCACTTGCCGCCGTTCGTGTTCAGGCTGGATGCAAGCGCCTGAGCATTCTCAAGCGAGAGGTCGGCGACAGCTACACTTGCGCCGTTAGCAGCAAGCCCGCGGGCAACATCACAGCCGAGCACGCCAGCGCCGCCGAGAACAACCGCGTTCTTACCGGTCAATGAAAACAAACTCATCGTAAAGATCATCTCCTGTTTGCAAACAGTTTGCTAATGATGAGTTCGCCAGAAAACGTGGGATTACCTGCTTCTTTTGGAGGGATTTTGGGGAATTGTGCGATTGGGGGTAGATATCCGGGAGCCAGTGTGAGTGACTCCCGGACGTGCGTTATTAGGACAGGAACTCGTGCGCGAGCACCAGGAACACGCTCGAAGTCCAGGTGTAGGCGCGGTCTCTGAGCGGTTCGCCGGTTACAGCGTCGAAGTTCTCGGCAAACTCGCTCTTCTTGCAGAGTTTGCAGAATCGGCCTGCTACGTCCTTTGCCAGATCATCAAAGCCCGCGCGGCGAAGCCCGTCCGCGATGATCATCGTCGGCGGTGCCCAGATGGGGCCGCGCCAGTAGCCGTCACGTTCGTAGAGCGGAGAGCCCACGTTTTCGGTTGCCGGTCCCCATTCCGTCAAATGGCGCTCGATGTCAGACGCAAGCTTCTGCCTAATCTCTAGTGGAAGCTTATCTCCAAGAATAATCGGCAGACAGGTGAAGATGCTGTCAGATTCTTCTGTGACGCTTCCGTCGATCGCTGATGGGCAAACAAAGCAATCGCCTTTCCAGAGTTTGGCTAGGAGTTTCTGAAGCGTCTCATCAGACCTTGCCGACCATTTCTTAGACTCTTCTTCGCGTCCAAGCATTGTCGCCATATCAGCGAGGACCGACATCTGGACCACCAGGAACGCTGCAAGATCGCAGCCTTTCACTGGAAGACCAATATCAAACACGGTGCCGTTATCCCAGCCAGAATCGTTGCCGTGGTGGTACTGCGGCAGACCGTCGCCGTCTGGGTTGCGGTGCGCAAACCACCAGTCGGTGAACTTGCACATCGGCTCGTATATCTCCTCGACGCGTGACTTGTCTCTGAACCAGGGGTTGGCGTCCATCATCTTGGAGAGGATCCAACCGTGGATCGGCGGTTTGACGAAGCAGTAGAGCATGACGACATCGTTTACAAAGTCGGGAATCTGGCCCTCGGGCTGCTGGTGGTCGAACATGGTCATCATCTGATCCCAGGCAAGCTCCGGGTGACCGTAGGCAAGTGCCATCGCGTTGAATGCATGGTCCCAGCTCCAGACGTTGGTCATCCAGTTCTTACTCATCAGCATAGCGGGACGACCTAAAAGCCCGCAGGGGTGAACGACTGTCGACCAGTTGAGATAGGCAGCCGCTTCTGCTGTTTCCGCGAACTCCGTGGGCACACTGCCGCACCCTTGGGCAAACTGGCGGAACTCATGGTCAATCGCGTCTGCGATATCATCAAACGAGCTCGAATAGACGCCGGGTGTCCAAGCTCCGACGACCTGATCAAGCGCGATATCAAAGAATTCTGTTGAGTCCGGCAGAAGATCGACGTGAACATAGTTGCACTTTGCGATTCCCCAGGGGGCATCTACCTTCAGCTCACCCGCGAGCGGCACGGCTACGTAGTTGCGAAACGCCGTGGCCATTGTGATCAGCCAGCGTCCCTCAGGTTGGGGTATGGCGCAGTTATTAGCGCCGTCACGCCCGACTAGCCTCAGCCCAATGCCGTTTCCCTGGAAGCGCACTTGATCCGTGCTTGAGATGCACACACGTACGCTGCCTCGCTCAGTGGAAAGTGTCAGCACGGCCGGTTCGGCTGATATCTCGTAAGGCGCGGGCACGCCGTCAACCAGAACCTCAAGGCGAAAGACCTCCTTGGCTGCATCTCCGTGGACGCAGCGCATCCAAAGCCCTGGCGTGATGTTGGCCAGCTTAGCTCTGCTGTCGTCGATCTGTGAAAACGCGATGTACGAGCCGAAGCGGCTGAATGGAGTGTAACTTACGTCTATATTCATGTATTCCTCGTATGTATTTGTTATAGCTTATGATGAACGGCCCGGAGTGTTTGAACCCCGGGCCGAATAGGCGGGCTAATAGACTTTGATGTCGACTGAGGATCGGACCCTTATCGCGGTTCCTCCTCCGGCCGTCACCCCTGCCGGTCCGGTCACGCTTATGTAGTCACCGACTCCCGGCAGACTCGTTATAGGTGTCGTAAGCCCGTCGATCTGAACCTTTGCAGGCACTCCCGAGCCGTCGTCAAGAGTGATGTAAGATGCGGTCTTTTCTTTCACACGTCCCCACACCCGCAGAAGCTGACCGGAAGCAGCTAAGGTCTTGTTCGCCATTCCAAGAGGATTGACCTTCTCCCCCACGTCTTTACTGAATGAAGTAACCCTGAACACCTTCTCGCCGGTCAGGACATCCGTGTCCGTGGTTCCTGTAACAGTCAGTCTTTCCGAAGCCTGTACAACGTCCGCGATCGTTATCTTGAGCCCACACGTTCTGTCAGCCTCGCTTACGTAGACGCCGCCGTCCGAGTAGACTCCTGAGTCTGTGATCGCAGTTTTTGACGTTGAGATCGATACGAGCACACCGTCACCGAGTGCTTTGACGTCTTTCAGTCGGTCGACGGCCACAGGTACAGGGTTGCTCCACCTTACACTGAGATACTGCTCTACGCCCTGGCGCTCGGTCTCCGTGAGCTTTCTTGAGAATATCAAGAGCTCAGCGATATCACCGTAGAGCCCTTGGCAATTGGACACAGAGTTGCCGACGGTGAACCCGGCAGCTAAGTTCGAGTCTGACTTGATGGAGGTGTTCACCGGCGTGCTGTTGAGCCACATCTCGTGGAGCCCGGGAGCATAGCGGCTCGCAATTGTGTACCAACTGCTGAGTGTTGCCGCCGTTGATGTGGATATCAGCGCGCCGGAGCTTCCCCAGCTTGCCCTAAGTCTGCCTGAAGTTGTCATCCACTGGGCATAACCGGCATAGATTGAGTCCGTGCCGCACCACCAGAAATGCTGGTAGTTATAGGCGGGGTTGCTGTTGACTCGTGCCACGGTGAATGCTGTAAAGGGTGTCGCACCCGAGAGCACGGAAGCGGTAGTTGAAAGGTAGGTTGAGGCACTCGTAAATCGCACAACCGGTTGGCCGTTAAGCGCTCCTTGGACTATACCAGGCCTGTAGTTAGGGGTCGTCTGGGTAAGTTTCTTTGTTGAACCTGATGTCTGGTCTGCCCAGTCACTTATCTTCCCCGAAGCGTCAAGGGTAGTGCCTGCATCGGCTTTCAGCCAAAGCGCCATACCGCTAGCTGGCAGAATGCCTACAGGGTAGCTGAGTTCCTTGCTTGTAGCGTCGTATACCCGGGTGGAGTCACTTGCCCGTGCGTGGCACTTGATGGCATAGAACCCGGAAGCAGTCGGAGTCCATGAAGCCGTTGCGGCAGTTGAATAGTCCTGCATGGTGGCCCATCCACCGTTGCCAGTCTTGAGCAGGAACTTGTATTTTGTGCCATATCCCCCCACGGCAGACGCGGTAAAGGTAACCTGGGTTCCAACATCGGTCAAGGGGGTAGGGGACCCGGATATCGAGATGGAGCTGACTGCAGGGTAGACTGTAAACACCTTTCTGTCAGTATCACTGATGCCGTTGGAGTCAGTTACGGTTAGTGTAGCAGTGTAGCTTCCAGCCAAATACGCGTGGCTGGCGACATCGCCCAAGCCCGTTGACCCGTCTCCGAACTCCCACACGTAGCTCGTAATCAAGCCACCTGGGGCTACTGAAGACCTGGCATCGAACGATACGGCAAGCGGCGTTGTGCCGACCGTAGGAGTCGCTGTAAAGCTCGCAACAGGAGCAGTCGATGGCGGTGCGCCGGAGGAAAGATCAAGGCAAACACCGACTCGTGCGATCTTTGCGCCGGCGAGAATGTCGATATACCCCCAGTGTCTTCCAGCAGCAAGTCCAATGGGATTGACGGCGATCTGGAGCCGCCCCATGTCGCTTTCCGGCCCGGTGGGGTTGCCACTCAGCACAGTTGGCACAATCCACGGCGCGCTCGCCGCGGCAGTCCAGGTCATCCCCGATAATCCCACATTTGCAACTTCGAGCAAGACCTCATCAATCGGGTAGCCCATATAGCCGGTGATCTTCACCAGTTTGCGCATAGCGACCGGGGTCGAATACATCCCGACTCCAGACGCAAGCACATATGGCTGGGAAGAGTTCGTATACTTGTTGTTCATCAACCACTGCAAGCTGTCTGCGTTCATGACATATACTGGCTGCGGGGATGAGGGTGAAGTAGGCGCATCGACTGTCGTTACGGTGTTATTGCGATAGAGCGTGAGCCCGTTGGGAGTCGCTGGGTGCCAATCGTAGCCACCGTGAGTCATAAAGATGCCGCGTTTGGATGTTGCGGTGATCCCTTCGCAGGCGTTGCCGTCTCCACCATCAGCGTGGATCGCGCCGCCAGCGCTGCCAGTTACATTGATGATGCCGCCTTCGTATCTGTTGCCTACGAGGTCAGGCCCGATCGCCTGGTCATCGCGTGGTATCATCTGGAACCCGCCGCTTTCTACATCGTAGGCTTCGTGATCTCTCGCCTCGTTCCAGTAGCTGGGGCCACCGGAAACTGAGAGTATTGCGCATCCACTTCTGGTTCTGTGGGACACGTTGCCTTCGAACATGTTGGACCAGCCATTGCCGTCTATGTCTACTGCGACGCTGGCCGAACCCTCAGTCTGGTCATAACCCACAGGGAAGGCATTTAGATCGTTCTTGTATATGATGTTTCCCTGAAAGCTGGTCTGGACCATCGCCTTTGATGTTGCGTCCGGGTTCACCCTGAACGGTCGGTCTATTGTGATTGTGGTCGGGGTATGCGAAACGATTCTTCTCGACTCGCCGAACCCCGCGCCTGCCAGGATTGATATATACTTGCCGTCAAGCGCGTACCAGCTTCCCGGACCATCCGGGACCATCTGCCCGCCAGCAAGGTGTATGTCGCTATAGTTGTTAATCACAGAAGGCTGCCCGTCAACAAGACCATCGGTCCGCAATGTCAGCCTGGTGCCGTCGCACGTGATCACGTTGCCATACCAGTACGCGGCGTGGCCGTGGAAGAGTATCATCTCACCTTTGTTCGTCTGAACGGCGACATCTTTGCTCGTCAGGTGCGCGATGTAGTTGTAAGAGCAGTATGTGAGCGCGATTCTCATCGACCACACGATGTCTTTGAACTCTTCCCACGTCATAAACTGAGTGTAGTTCTTGCTGCCGGTAGGGCTAACCGGCCAGTTCTTTGTCTCAACGTGGCTGTACTCTACCACATTGTAGTTAGTCATAAGGTTCAACGCGGCCTCGGTCGCCCAGTGGAAGTCACCGTACAGGGTCGAGTTATGGATCCAGGCGCGTCCGGCAGGGTCAGGTTCACGGTTGCATTCACAGCCGACAACCTCGCTGCGAAGCGGTGTGCTGAAGCTTCCTGAGTAGATACCGGCATCGGACTCAATCCTGATGCGCAAGAACTTCGCGTCGCTTGAACCTGCAACGTTGGTGATCTCGCCTTGAGGGTTAGTAAACCCGGATTTTGAGCGAATCGTGAGATCTGTGAGCGCAGTATTCACACCGGTGATCTTAACGACGGCGACCGCGGATGTCAGCTGTGCGAGCAACCTGGTGCTGTTCATTCCAGCGCCCTTGATCTCGACGCCGTTCTTTAGGTCCAGACCACCCTTCAAGATATAGTCACCCGCCGAAAGCACTACAGTGCCGCCGTTAGAGTTGAGCGACAGACTGTCGATCGCGTTTTGGATGTTAATTGAGTCGTTCGTCCCGTTCGGGGTCACCGCAACCTGCGCCGGGTCTCTGGTCCAGTCTGGAGCAACTGAGAGATCGACGGGGTCGCTCCATCCGTACCTGCCTCCGTGTCCGTTGTGCAAGTAGACCTTGTAGTAGCCGTTCGCCGTTCCCGACGGGATGGTAAACCAGACCGCGTATGGCTCGACCTGCGTGACGGCGCACTGCGTAAACGCACCACCCTCAGCAGGCTGAATATACACGTAACTCGATGTAGTTCCGTGGTTGGAGGACACATTCCGACCAAAAACCCTCTTGGTCGCCCCTGCCGCGCCGGATGCGCCAAGCGGGCCAATCCACTGTGATGTAGTTCTGTTGACAGTGACCGGCGCGCTTACTCCGTCCTCGTTTTCTATCCAGACCAGATACATCCCAAATGGTATGTCACTAGGCATAAGCGCAGTCAAGCTCGACGCTGTGACCCGCCACACTTTAATCTGGCGAAGCACGCCGCCCGAAGGTGTGTCTGCATAGAGCCAGACGACCGTATCGGTTCCGGTATCCACGCCTGTTCGGGCTGTAAAGCGAACTCCGGTCATAGTGAACGTTTCATCAGGTTTGATAGTCTCGTTCCAACCGCTGATAGCAGGCGCTCCGGGACTCGGCAGCGCCGTAGGGTTCGAGAACTTCACAGCAAATGCATCTCCGGGAGCAGTCGGGGCCATACCTGGCTCACCCCACTCACCCGGTGCAGGAAGATTGATGAGCATCCCGGCCCCTGTCGGGCGAAGTGCAAAGCTCTTGCTCTTCGTCTGGCCTGCCGAAAGAGCGAGAGCGTCTCGCTGCGGGTCGTGGCCCGGCGCAGCGACAAGAAGGCGTGTTGTGGAGGCAATCTGTGGGGCAAAGAGTGTATAGGCACCGTCGGCGCCGGTGTTCGCCGAGTAACTTGGGCTACCATCGGTGCGGACGATCGCTCCCGCTATCGGCGGGTTTCCAGCAGTGTCGGAGGTTACGGTGCCCGTCAAGCTTCCAGCGATAAGGTCGAAGTCGAGAGGGGTGTTAGCCCCCTGGCTGATGCTGATTTGCTCAGATTGATCAGACGCAAACCGATTCTCAGAGGCCACAAGGGCGTACGACCCGGGCGGTAGCGCCAGAGTGTAAGCGCCGCTTGCGTCGGAGGTGGTGGAGTATTTTCCGTCCGACGTCTTTATAACAGCGTGACCAACCGTGGGATGCCCGGTGAGGTTGGAGTATACCGTCCCAGAGACAGTCCCGGGTTGATCTGTCGATATAATTGCGCTGAGCGTTACGTAATTTTGCGTCTGACCAGTCGCTCCAGGAACGGCCCCCGTGCAGATATCAAGGGAGTCGCCGGCGTTCACACTAATGCTTCCCGCGATGCGCAGCGTATTGTTATAGCTCGACGTTGTCGCGAACTGCTCAATACCATTTCGGCGGACCGCGCATCTGATGGGGTTGTAGTAGGTGCCATTAGATGAAGCAGTAAATGTCGCCCAGATGTAGACGCTAGCAGTTGCGTTGCTGGCCCATCGAGCAGTAGTCCTGCGCGCGGATCCGCCGTTATAGAATACGACTGTCCCGGTGGCAAGGTTCTTATTCGCGTTGCCGTAGCCATACAAGTCCTGCCCGACGCACCAATAGCTCTGCCCGGGATACCAGTATTGCTGATATGGGTGAACGTTGTATGGAGAAAATGCACCTGAAGTAGCATCTACCCAACCGTATGACCATTGGCCGTTGGGATTTGCCGTGCTTGACCAGTCTGTGGCAAGATTGAACGTAGCCGCGAGCACCGGAGATGCGATAAGCAGCATTGCGACGACCACAAGTGAGAATATTAGGCGTTGTCTGGACATTCTGTCTCCCTTCATCTCCATCATACAGCCAAAGAGCCGACGTTGGCACACTATCATCCTCAGCAGTCTGTGGCCGCTCTAAATCGGTGTGACAGGTGATTTCATAACCAGAACAATGGCGCTGTTGATGGTATCTGCAAACATGCGATTGTACAACCAATTGCTTTATACCATGTGAAGGGCGGATTGTCAACGGAAATCGTTCAGCCAGAGCACCAAAAACACGCAAAAAGGGCGGGGCTGCATTACGCGGCCCCACCCTGGAATGGCTATTGATGGATACTGGTCTATTCTTACTTGATGAACAGCATCTCAGCATAGGTTGGGAGCGGCCAAAGATCGGCGTCCATGATCTCTTCAAGACCATCAGCAGCCGCGCGAACAGTGCTCATCGCGGGGATGACCGTGTCGCGATATGTCTCGGCGGTCTCAGTTTCCTGAGCCTTGGTAACGGCAGCCTGAAGTGAGGCGATGTTCTTCTGCAGGTCGGAAACCAGCCCGCAGACATCTTCAAGCGCCCTGACCTGGGCATCAGCGTTCACGCCGACGCTCTTGACTGCTGACGCAGCATTTGCGATAACGCCCGAATACTCGATCGCAGCCGGCAGAATCTGCCTTTTTGCGATGTGGAGCATGGTCTGTGCCTCGATGTTGATCTCTTTGGCATATCTCTCAAGGAGAATCTCGTGGCGGGCATGGAGTTCACCCTTGCTCAGCACAGCGTGCTTCTCGAAGAGTTCCTCAACCATCGGTTCGACCATCGTGTGGATGCTGTCGACGGCGTTGCGGATGTTTGGCAGTCCGCGCTTCTCAGCTTCCTTTACCCACTCATCAGAGTAGTTGTCACCGTTGAAGAGAATGTTCTTGTGATCTTTTGCAATCTTGGAGCAGATATCCTGAGCAGCCTTGTGAACATCACTGGCCTTCTCAAGCTTATCGGCGACCTCTGCAAGAACGTCAGCGACGATCGAGTTCAGGACGAAGTTGGGGCCTGATGTCGACTGGCTGGAGCCAAGCATTCGGAACTCGAACTTATTGCCGGTAAAGGCAAACGGGGAAGTCCTGTTGCGGTCGGTGCTATCCATAGGAATTGGAGGCAGGGTGCTGACTCCAAGCTTCAGGTCGCCGCCCTTCTTGCTCGACTTCGCAGCGCCGATTGCAAGCTGATCCATAATATCAGAGAGCTGAGCGCCGAGGAAGATTGATACGATCGCAGGAGGAGCCTCGTTAGCGCCGAGTCTGTGGTCGTTGCCAGCGGTCGCGACGGTGGCTCTAAGCAGCTTCGAATACTTATCAACCGCGCGGATGATCGAGCACAGGATCACAAGGAACTGCTCGTTGTCGTGCGGAGTGTTGCCGGGTTCGAGCAGGTTCATACCGTCATCGGTGACCATGCTGAAGTTGTTGTGCTTGCCGGAACCGTTGACGCCTGCAAACGGCTTCTCGTGAAGCAGGCAGACGAGCCCGTGGCGGATAGCGACTTTCTGCAGGGTCTCCATCGTGAGCTGGTTGTGGTCAGTCGCGACGTTAACCGTTGCGAATACCGGTGCAAGCTCATACTGTGCCGGTGAAACCTCGTTGTGCTGAGTCTTTGCTGAGACGCCAAGCTTCCAGAGTTCCACGTTGACTTCGTTCATGTAGGAAGCGACTCTCTCGTGGAGAGTTCCGAAGTAGTGGTCCTCCATCTCCTGGCCCTTGGGAGGGGCGGCGCCAAAGAGGGTGCGCCCGGCAAGGATCAGGTCGAGTCTGGCCTCTGCGAACTTGCTGTCTACAAGGAAATACTCCTGCTCAGCGCCAAGTGTTGCGGTTACGCGCTTGGTCGTGGTATTGCCAAGGCCCCTGAGAACGCGCATTGCCTGCTTGTTCAGAGCGTCCATAGAACGAAGGAGCGGGGTCTTCTTGTCGAGCGCCTCGCTGGTGTAGCTGCAGAACGCACTCGGGATATAAAGCGTAATGTTGTCGCCGTCGGCCTTGATGAACACAGGGCTTGTGCAGTCCCATGCGGTGTAGCCGCGGGCCTCGAATGTTGCGCGCAGTCCACCGGACGGGAAGGAAGAAGCATCAGGCTCGCCCTGGAACAGTTCCTTGCCGCTGAACTCCATAATGGTGCGGCCGTCGGCGGTGGGGGAGATGAATGAATCGTGCTTTTCGGCAGTGATTCCGGTCATCGGCTGGAACCAGTGAGAGAAGTGCGTCGCGCCCTTCTCGATGGCCCAATCCTTCATCGCGTTTGCGATCACATGAGCGATGGATGGGTCGAGCGGCTGGCCCTCATCAATGGTGGCCTTGAGTGCCTTGAAAACAATCTTCGGCAGCCTCTCCCGCATCACCGATTCGCTGAACACGTTCGAACCAAAAATACTTGTTATCGGTTCTCTTACTTCAATCATGCTTGACGCTCCTCTCATCATACATATACGACGGCGCACGTAGCGCAATCGGTTAGCACCTGTCGTCATTGGCGCTGCACGTCTCAATTTGCCACGCTTATTATCGTGCATGATTGTTTCCAGAATGTTTCCATTAGGTTAATCATGCGTATCCCCGACGTTCAGGGCTTGCTGGCGGCCACAAAAAAGAGCGTCGAGTATACGATCACCCTCGACGCTCCCTTGCGCTAATGTAAATAAGACTGTGTGCTATTGAACAAGCACTATTATATCAGATATTTCCCGCGAACGCACCACGCGAGCGTGGAATGGCAGGGCTAACGCATCTTGACGGGCAACCGACGTAGTGGCCGTCCCGCCGCGGCGGCCATCGGCGCGGAACGCGCCGAACAAACAATGGAATTTCGTAGAGTTGCTCATTTGGAGCGCAATACACAGTTGACGCAGCACCTTTGGTGCTGATGGCGGGCGCGGCGACCCGCCACTACGGGCGTTCGGCACTGCCCGACAGCTAAGATGCGTTCGTCCTGCGTCGAATGGATGCACATAAGAATCATCGGCGACAAGCGGCCTTTATGTGGAGTGTGGTGTGCAAGCACCGCTATCACAAATCATCCGATTTGCCGCTTACGCGCCTTGTTGTTACCGAATGAGAAAAGCGGCGCTCGCACGCCACACTCCAAACTTAGCATGGACGCTGCCAACAATCGTTACATACACCTGCGAGGGATGACGAAATGAAAGGCTGTACACATTTATTTCTATTGAATGGAACAGTGTGGAACGAAGGGAACCCGTCTGCGTCAAAAAACATGAAAGCAATTGGGTAAGAACTGTCGTATTACTAATAGCTCTGCTATGCGCGTCCCGACCAATGGATTGGCAAAAGGCGCAGGAGGGTTCAATACTTAACGAAATGGTACAGAATGACGGGCAGTTCAGACCAGGCGATTGTCGAGCAGGTTAAGCAAGGCAATGCCGAAGCATTCGGGCTACTAGTCCGGAAATATCAGGACAGAATCTATAGCACCATACTTCACTATACGAACAGTGTGGACGAGGCGGCGGATCTCGCTCAGGAGACCTTTGTAAAAGCGTACTCCGGCCTCGCCAGGTTCAATGGTAAATCGGCGTTTTACACGTGGTTGTATCGCATAGCTGTCAACACGGCGATTGACCACTTACGTAAGAAACCTTCGGTGCGCGTGGATTCTTTGGATGACGACAGATACCGCGAGGCCGGCTTTGAGCCATCGGCGGGAAGATCGTCAGACCCTGTGCACGTCTTGGCGAACAGTGAAGAGAGGCGGCTCCTCGGTGAAGCGATCTCGTCGCTATCTGAAAAGCTGCGCTCTGCAATAATTCTGCATGATATCGAGGGGCTTTCGCAGGAAGAGATAGCAGCCGTACTTAAGTGTCCAGTAGGTACGGTAAAATCAAGAGTGTCTCGGGCCCGGTGCGAGATCCGGGCAATGCTTGGTGAGTATTTGGAACGAATGTGAGATGATCTAAAGTGAATAGAGACTGTGAGAGACTAGGGAAACTAATATCGGACTACGTGGACGACAACCTCGGCGACCGCGATAAGAGCTTCGTCGCATCTCATGTGGCAGGCTGTGAGTCTTGCCGCAGAGAGGTGGAGCAGACTAGAAAGCTTGTCGGAAAGCTGGGGGGATTCTCGGGGAACCAGGCTCCGTATGACCTGTGGAGTGGGGTATCCGAGAGAATCGTCGCAGAGCAGTATCGCAGACGAGGGCTCTTGGAGCGGCTTGCGACGTTTGCGGCACGGCGGATAATCGCGGTTCCCGTCGCGGTTGCGACTGCGTCGGTAATTGTGTTGCTGGCCCACCCAGGGAAAGACCACACGCCCGAGGCAAAACGCGATGCCATTGCCGAGTCGACTGCTGAGTATAAAGCCTATATGCAGGCATACTCCAGTTTCCGCAGCAGGCAAGCGCTATCAGACCCGGCTGCAATCGCCGCGGCAGCGCAACTCCAACATAATAACCAGGGTGCTCCCTAATTAGGAACGTATGATGAACCTGAGATTACTGGCGCTGACCGCAGGACTCGCCCAGCTTGCGGCATTCTCTTCAGTTGCTCCCGTCTTTGCACTCGACGCCCTTGGCGTCGTCACAAAGAGTCAAGCGGCTGAGGGAAGCGTCAGCTACCGGGGTATCAAATACGCTGACATATCGGTAGGCAAGAAGACCGTGCGCGCGGAGTTTAAGGTGACTCACCAGAAACCCGACCGCACACGGGCCGACTATTACTCGCCTGCAGACCTTTCCGGGATCGTCACGGTAGATCGCGGCGGAGATAGCTGGCGTTATCTGCCGTCGACCGGGGAGTGGCAGCACACGCGGTGGAATCCGGCGCCGGAGCCCATATCTCTTGTGCTGAAGAACTACAACGTGGAGTCTGTCGGCAGTGCGGTCATCGCCGGGAGACCGTCCTACATCATCAAGTTCACCCCCAAGAAACGTGGGAACCCGAGCGAGACCGTTTGGGTCGACAAGTCCTGCTATTTGCCGCTCCGAAGTGAGCTTCGCAACTCCTCGGGCACGCTCATCAGCGTGTCTGCGTTCAAGCAGATCACTATAGAGCCCCTGGACATCCCGTCGTCGGCCTTTGAGGTGAAAGCTTCTGCTTTCTCATCAAGTTCAGGTAGTTCAGGCGACCTTGGTTTTGCCGTCACGAAGCCTGGTTACGTGCCAAAGGGCTACGTGCTCGTGCAGACGGGGAAGATCAAGATAGGGACCGGCTACGCGGCTCATCTGATGTATACCAACGGAGTGAACACAATATCCATATTCCAGCGCAAGCGGGGCTCCGATTCGGGCCAGAAGCCGCCTGGTCTCGGCAAGTGGGCGACGGTGCTCAGGTTCGACCGTGGCTCGATTACTTACACTATCATCGGCGATATCGCCAAGCGGGAGCTTGAGAAAATCGCCGGCTCACTAAAGTGACGCTTGCCATTTCCTACAAATCTCCTAAAATAGCCTCATCTTCGGAGGATGTTCGACCTCTGTGGTAGAACACTGAAGGTAGACGGATCAATTCTGGTCCCCAAAAGCGCCTCATTACCGGCGCAAAGAATCAGGAGCTGCATTGTGAGCAGAGAAAATAGTCTACCATGTATTCACGCCAGCGTTCCGTTCGCCCAGGCACCGCAGTGGGCGATTCTGGAGAGAAAGCTGATTGACGTGATGAACCAGTCCGTCCCGGCAATCGTGGAGAAATACGTCAACCCGGATGGTTCTATCAAATGGCCGCCGCCAGGTCCGAAACCCCACGAGGGAATTGACGCCCTCGACGACGCATACGAGAGCTTCCACAACTGGCCGCTGTTCTACATTCTCGGAGGCGACGACTACCTGCTCGACCTCTCGCTGCGAGAGTATGACGCCGTCACCAAGCAGTTCGAGAACTATGAGACAGGCCACGGCTACAAGATGGTCGAGAAGGAGTTCTGCTCCGGCTACGACTGGATGCACAACGGCGAGGGATACGCTTTCTTTTATCATCTCGGACTCGCCGACCCAACCAACCAGGAAAATATCGAGCGGTCCAAGCGATACGCCGGTTTCTATATGGGCGAAGACCCTGAAGTCGACAACTTCGATACCGAACTAAAGCTTATCAAATCGCCTCACAACGGCAGCACCGGCCCGTGCCCGCAGCATTTCCCGACCGACGGCACATGGACCCAGGAAGGCTACGGCCTGCCTTTTTGGGACATCGATGGTGCGACGAGTGTCTCGGCGATCTACAGCGACCCCGAAGCGATGAAGCGAATCGGCAAGGCAAAACACGATCGCGACAAGCTCGGCGACACCCCGGTCAACCTCGCATCTACCAGTTTGATGGCAAACGCCTTTCTCTACACTGGCGACCAGAAGTATAAGTCGTGGATCAAAGACTACTTCGTCGCTTGGGAAGAGCGCACCAAAGAAAACGGCGGCATCATTCCCGACAACATCGGGCTCTCCGGCAAGATCGGCGAATACAACGAAGGCCGCTGGTTCGGCGGTAACTACGGCTGGGTCTGGCCGCACGGCTTTGAAACGATCGGCGCAGCGCTTGCAATAGCCAGCGAGAACATGACTCTGCTCGGGCACGACACGAGCTACCTGGGCTTGTTCCGCTCACAGATAGATGAGCTTATGAAACGCGGCAAGCATGGAGATAACGCGCTTTACGTTCCGCACAAGTATTGGTCTCCTGAAACCGTCAACTATGACCCTTGGGAGCGCTTGAGCGTGCTTCGGAACGCGGACGGGACTCAGTATCAGGAAGACGGCTGGTTCGAATATATGATCATGGACCCGGCTTTCGGCGGTCACCTCTGGAGCGCCTCGATGGCCGTTGATGATCTTGAGCGAATCAAAAAGCTTCGTCGAGAGAACCTGGACGGCTGGAACAATCTTTCGCTCTACAAGGTCCGGCAAAAAGACCAGTCCGGGCATGAGTATCCGTGGATCGCATATCTGCAGGGCGAATATGAGAGCTATCCCGTGGAGAAACTAAACGATTCCCTGAGGCAGGCCTACGACAGGATGACATTTATGCGCGAGGACACCCAGGCCCCGATGACATTCAGTGACTCGTATCTGCAGAGTCGCAACCCTGTAAACGTCGAAGGCTTGATCCAGCTCACCCTCGGCGGCCCGATTCCAGTCTACAACGGCGGCCTCTTGATGACTCGCGTGAGGTACTTCGACAACGTGCGCAAGCGTCCGGGGCTTCCCGCCGACGTTGCGGCACTTGTGAAGAAGCTTGAGGACAACCGAACGGTGATCGAATTGGTGAACCTGAGCCCGATCGACACCCGCGAGGTCGTGGTTCAGGGTGGCGCATTCGGGGAGCACAGCTTCACGACAGTGAAGTTCAATGCCTGCGTGAATGGTGAGGATTCCCTTCAGACTTCCGAGGTGAACGGCAAGGCGTTCGTGGTCAAGCTCGACCCCGGCGCAACTGTTACCCTTGATGCTGCTACAGAGCGATTCGTTAATGAACCTACCTACGCATTCCCCTGGTAAGATCAAGAATAGTAAACAAAACAGCTGACCAGATATAGAGTGTCTGGTCAGCTGTCAACTACCCTCCAAATGCTCCACCCGAAGCGACTGCCGTGATTCTCCGCTCAATGAATATCTTGCCGCCGTCGGAAATCGTGCCTAGATGGTCAATTCGAGAGACTGTGACTTCCGGTGATCTTGCCCCGGCTTCGACGGCAAGTTTTCTTGCACGTGCACGCGCGATTTCAACAGCTCTTTCCGTAGCACGTTCAAGCTCGGAGAACTCGACTCGCTCTTCCGTGCCATGCAGCACATAGTTCGACATCTCACCCGGTCTGATCAGGATCTCTTCCCGCACTACGACCTCACTTCCGATGGCGCCGATGGCGTTTGCGACGTCAGCGTGCTCAGGGACGATGATTTCGGATCGGAGGTGTTTGCTGATCTCCGGGACAAGGGCTTGCGCAGGTGCACCGATAGCGATCACCGGTCGCCTGAGTTCAAAGGCGACTCCTAGCCCTTTGCCGTCGTCCAAGAACGCTTTATCGAGCAGGAACTTCCAGTCCTCCGGAAGCTCGTGGAGCTTGGGGTTCTCATAAGACACCTCGCGCCTGACCACCTCTTCAAATATCCTGCGTGTTACCTGCAATAGAAGTGTGTGAAGAAGCTCTTCGGCTGGGCGACCATACATTGCCGCGAATATCTCAAGGGCGCGCTTGGCAGATTTTTGGTTCCACTTTGAGAACCTGCCGTCCACGTGGAGCAAATCGGTAGGAGTTAACGCCGAACGCTTTACTATGCCGCGAGATTCAAGGCGAGATATCGGCAGTAGGCTGGGGGATGCGAGCCCGAGCTTTTCTGCAGCAACAATAGCCGGTGCTGGCCCCTCCTTCAGGAGATCAAGGAGTGATTTCTCGGGTTCGGTGAACTCGATCCTGCCCGGACTTCCAATCACCAGAACGTCCAATGCGAGCGCTTCGCTTGAATCTTTGTATCTTGCTATGTTAAAGTTATCGAGGAATTCTTCTACTGACTTATACTGCGAGGCAAGGCACGACAGTGGGATATTTCGGGTCGGCCCAATATGTATCCGTCTGTCGGGAGCAAACGCAATTCGACTGTCTCCACCAAGCCCAACGGTTGTTATGTCCGCAGCGTCGACACCCATTACAGAGTTGCCTATCCTCGCACCCTTCGCCGAAACCGCTACTCGACCATTTTCGAACACGGCGCAGTCTGTAGTTGTCCCTCCAATATCGAGCACGAGAGCGTCGTCAAGGCCGGTCAGTATTCGAGCCCCGCTCACGCTTGCCGCAGGCCCTGAGAGAATAGTTTCAACGGGCCTTGCTCTAGCGATCGATTCGTCGACAGGGGTCCCGTCACCCTTTACGACCATAAGCTTGCCCGGCACTCGGAAGTCCGATAGCGCCTTATGCACCGAGTCCATAAGCCTGCGAATAACTGGGAGCAGTTTTGCGTTGGCTACAGCGGTCTGCGCCGCGTGGATGGAGTTCAGCCGCCTGCTCACCTCGTGTGCGCAGATGACGGGGAGGTCGAACATCTCCTCTGCGATCTCGCGAACGCGGTTTGCCTGCTCCGGGTTTCGCACAAGCGCATAGCCAGCGATGACGATAGCCGCACAGTGTTCCGAGAGAACAAGCTTCTCGATCGCCGCGCGGCAGGCATCTTCATCAAGAGGCTCGATAATCTCTCCGGTGATCGCAACGGAGCCCGGCACCTGGAGCATCGGCCTGTGCCCTACGTGCTCGTGCGTCCATTTGAACGGTGTAAGGACGATCAGCCCAACCTTGTGTCCTCGGCCTTCGACGATGGAATTGGTCGCGAGGGTAGTCGAAAGTGATGTCACCTGCACATCACTGAGAAGTTCAGATGGAAGCTGCTTCAGTGCGCCGCGGATGCCGACGACGAGATCGTGATAGGTCGTAAGCGACTTCGCCTTGGCAAGAAGTTTGCGCTCACCGATATCGTAGATGACAGCGTCAGTATAGGTGCCCCCGGCGTCTATACCAAGGCCGATTCCCGACGAGCTTGATACGTTTGCTCCTGACTCGATAATAACCTCAGAGTCAGAAAGCACGGCCCCTGAACCATCGCCGTCAATCGATGATGCCGCAAAGATCTTCTCGTCGCCACTAGTTGTCGACCTGCTGTCGGGCGGCAGCACAAAGATGCGTGAATCGCTCCAGTCGCCTGATAACAGGCTTCGAAGAAGTGTGGAGTCCCCGGTTATCGTCTCGTGCTTCCAGCCAAGAATCTCGGCCATTCTGGTGGTAAACTCTACATAGCGAGCCTCGTCTTCAAAGCCCATGTCGATGTAAGCCGCTCGCGTATAGTGCTGCTTCCACCGCTCAAGAAAGGCGACGATATGCTCAGCGTTTTCCGCGCCGTATTTCTGTTCGAGGACCTTGAAGTCGGGGTGAAGATCGTAGCCATCGAGCTCATAGTTCTGATAAAGTTCTGAAGCTTCACGGTTCTTCGGGTTGATCTTCTTCTCGATCCATCCAAGCGTGTGGTAAAACGTGCCGGGGTTTGCGTGAAACTGGCGAAGATACGCCTCCGATGAACCAAGAAAGAGCGTAATGCAATCGTGCGCGCGAGGGATTACAACGGGAATGTCCCGAGAAACGAGGCCCGCCGTACCGCGTCCGCAGAGGCCATAAAGAAGAATGACCGCATCGAACTCGCCCGAGCGAGATGCTTCGTCGATTTCTGATTGAACGAGGAGCCTGAGGTCGTTTGGGCGAGAATGCAGCCCAGCGTCCAGCGTCTTGATCTCAATATCGTGTGAACTTTCATCTGAAAGTCGTCTAAGATAAGGCTCAAAGACCCCGCAAGCAACTACTTTAAATCTCATAACTAACCCTGGCCTCCAAAACGTGGTGGCCGAGGTGGGATTCGAACCCACACGGGTTGCCCCGGCGGATTTTAAGTCCGCTGCGTCTACCATTCCGCCACTCGGCCACGACCACTAAAGTGTACCAGCACTGGGCTATGGTGTCAATTGCGTATCGTCTGATATAATTATTGCTCAGTAACTCCCAATGGAGGGAACTCTCATGTCACTCAAGCATCTACTCGCAATTGCTGCGGTTGTCTCGATTGTTCCACGATGTCTTATGGCCGACACCGCGGTAACAACTCCAAGAGTCCGCAGTGTGGTTATTGTTCCTGGCGCGTCTTCGGTGAAGCTCACCATCACCGGCAAACTGAAGCTCATCGCCGCGTACTCAGGCGAACCCGTCGCGAAAGTCGCGTTCACTGTCGACGATAAGCCTGTGGGTGATGTGAAGGAGCGGCCGTATTCCCTTGCCTGGGACTCGCAGTCGCTTCCGATTGCGGAACACATAGTCGCGTGGAAGGCGATTGACTCAGACGGTAAAGAAACCGGACGCGGCTCGATGACACTTCTCACCGGCAAACCCGCAGAGACTCCCGCGACTACTGAGCCCGGGCAGTCGAAGTCGCTTGTGCCCTATTCCAACCACCAGCTTGACCTTGATATGGAGATTCCGTCCAGTTGGACTGCCAAGGATCAGTCTAAGAACCTCGAAAAGGACTTCAAAGACGGCTACTGGCTCGTGTTTTCGACCGATCCCGTTGCGAAGGCCTCCCTCGTTTTCAACCTGAGGTACAGAGTCTCCGAGGTCGATCAGACTCAGGAGTCGTTTGCAAAATATGCGACATACGTGCAGCCGTGGCAGAGGATAGACGTCAGTGGCCGACCTGCGTTCTTTACGACAGCCGGAGCTGAGTCGTCAAAGCGCGTGGTGCATCGGTGCATTATTCTCGAAGGCAAAAAGATCTGGATGGCGAACTTGATAGACACCTCCGGCAAACCTGCAGCAGAGAGCAAGAGGGCGTTCCAGCAGATGCTCCGATCCATCAACCCCGATCTCGCGCAGCCGAAAGGGGAGGGGAAATAGCATTGCCGAAGCCTACAACCGCGACTTTCTGGAGTGCCTCGGGACAGGGGATGAGCATAAAAGTGCTGCTCGTTTCGGCGCTGGGCGTGAATGAACCTGAAAAAGAAAAGATGGTGGCCTCGCTGCTGGAGACTTATACAATATCCGGGGTATACACTGTCGCTACCGAGGCCGCATTAACTCTCGCAGGGCGTGTTGCAAGTCTGATGGGCTTACCTGTTCAAACCGTCGGTGATCCAACGTGTTTGGGGCTAACCGAGCTTGTGGGGAGTCTTCAATGCGGGACTATTGTGCTTGTTGCTGATGAGAAGACGACTCAGATATTCATCGCGAACTGGCTTGGTATTCCCAAAGACAGCGTGCATATAATACGTCAGGAGCACTGCGCGGTAAACTCTCTTGTATTTCACGGGAACAGAGTCGTGATAGAAACAGTCAATGATGTATGTCATATCCAACCCAGCAATTGACCTCGATAGCTCTGCTGTGGTAGCATTTACCTGAGGGCCGTGCAGGCGGCTCACTTGGTGTCAGAGAGGATCTCTATGCGTCTAGATTACTTCACGCGTTCCTTTGTTGCGGCGATGGCTGCGTGCGCCGCTTTGTTTACGGCTGCCTGCGTTCCAGCTTGGAGCCTGACTATCAGTTCTCCAACGGAGGGCCAGTCGGTCCGGGGCAAGGTGCCGATTATTATTCCCCGTTCTTCACTCTCAAGCGATGTAAGCGCAAGCGGCTTCATTGCGATCAAGATCAACGGACAGTTCTGCTCCGCGATCGGCATCTCGGGCAGCGGTTCTGATGAAGATTCCCCGAAGTCTGAGATAGTTTACCTCTGGGATACCAAGTCTACCCGTGTGACTGGTCGGGGCGAGGCTACAAGCTACAACGACGGCAAGTATGAAATCACCGTCGAGACCCACAGCACTGGCGGCAGGGATACTATCGTCGGCAGCTCAAAAGTCAATGTAAACCTGAAAAACCAGATAGATCAGGCGAACCCCGCGCCGCCGATTAACCTTAGTTACAAATACATACTCGGTCAGGTCAGCGATTTCAAGTATACGACCACGGCTGAGGTGTTTGACAAATATGGCTTTAGTCTTAGTGGTGGACAACCACCCATTATGGGTGAGTTTGTCGTCGGACAATCGGTCGAAGACTCTCGCCGAGACGGTACCGCGCTCATTCGCTACAAAGTGGACAAGAACCGCCTGCCTTATTCTCAGGTTCTCGGCACGGTATCAATGCTCGGACAGACACAGCGCTTCCGCTCGATCTACAGGATTCTGGACGCTACAGGCAAGGTTCTTGAGGCTAATGTCTTTACGACAAGGACCGTTGGCGACGTCTCTGATTGCCTGCTTGCGCTTCCCGGCTCACCCGTGAAGAAGGGTGCGACCTGGCCTACCGTTTTCCACGTCATGCTTGAAGGAATATCGAGCCCCACTGATCTCACAGGCCAGAGCTACTTCGATTCTCTTGAGTGGGAGTCCGGGATTGAGTGCGTTAAGATCGCCTCCAACTGGAACGGGAATATGTCATTCCCTGGCTTTGCCCCTGGGTCAGTGCCAGTGAAGGCTTCCGGCACTTCTTTCTACGCCTACAAAGTTAAGAAGCTGATCAAACAGATCATTGTTATCGAGTTCTCAACCAACGTTGGTAGTGACGTTATCACCAAGCTGCAGTCCACTGTGCCAGCGGCTGTTGCTGATTCCAGTGCAGCGGCTGGCAGTTCCGCGCCCGCCGCCACCTACAGTCAGGACAGCTCAGATGGGTCCGCAGGAGCCGGGGGAACTCCGGTTAAGGTTAGGCTGACCGTTGTGCAGGAACTCATCAGGAAGTAGTAGCACCAAGAGTGATTGATAGAGACGCTGAACTTGCTGAGCACCTGCAGGAACTGCGAACACGACTGATTCGTTCGATCGTTTTCCTGGCCATCGGCACGGCTATTGCCTGGGTGCTCTATCCCTGGATATATAACGCCCTGACCGCGCCGATTGAGTCTGCTATGCGCGAACGACATCTCGTGTACCAGATGATGATGACGCGTCTCACTGAGGCCTTTATCCTGAAGTGCCAGGTGTCGGTCATTGCCGGTGCGATCATTAGTGCGCCTCTGATCACCATGCAGATCTGGGGGTTCGTCTCTCCTGCGCTCACACCCGACGAAAAGCGTCCCGTCCGGTGGGTTGCACCTCTATGCGTGTTTCTATTCGTGCTTGGCGTCACCATCGGATATCTGATACTTCCGCAGGCTATGAAGTTCTTCGTCGGCTACTTGCCCGCACAAAACACTGAACTAAGACCGGCAGTCGCGGAAAACCTCGTGTTCATCGTCAAGATGCTTCTTGGGTTCGGTATTGTCTTTGAGATGCCAATCGTTTTGATATTCCTTGGAAAGCTTGGAGTGGTTGATGCCAAGATGCTGCGGATGGGGTGGAGACACGCGATGGTAGCTATCGCCGTGCTAGCGGCAGTTGCGACGCCTTCAAGTGACGCGATCTCAATGCTTGCGATGGCGATTCCGCTCGCGGGGCTTTACTTGATCTCAATCGTCCTGGTGAAGATGGTCGAACCCAAGCCGCTGAAGTAGTCGCTATCTGTCTCGTGCGGCATCTGTTAGCGACTGTGCGACGCGCAAGAGTGTCTGGCCGGTTTCGTTTTGTGGGCTGTCAACGATGACTCGCCAAATCCCCGCCTCAGTCCTCGAACCGCGGGCGAATATGAATGACTGTTGTTCGCCTGATTTCAGGCACAACCGCCAACCTCCGCTTTCGTCGCCACTTCTGGTCTCGACGTGCGCAACACCCTCATAGTTGTGAAACTCGTAGCTTTCGAACTGCCCTGAGAGTTCGGTCCATATACTGTCGTGAAAGGTTTTCTCAATCCGGGACTTTACATCTGCGTGTGAAGTCGGCATACCGTCGATCTTTAGCACACGGTTGAAGTATGTCGGCATCGCCGCGAGGATTTCGGGGAGTCGATTGGTTCCCGACGGCGGATTGTGGTGGTTTTTGTGATTGAACACGCGAAGCCAGCGCTCGGCAAGCTCCGGCTGCTCATCGCCAAGGGCGGCGCAGATCGCAGTCTGAAGCCCATCTCTACATGTTGAAGTGCCAAATATGCTTCCGCCGTTTGCCCCCTCGACACCGATCGGCACGTCGTAGCCTTCGCTTCGAAGCTGACTCATACGGGTTACAACGTTGATCTCCCCTGTTTCAACCATAGAGATCTTCGCGCCGAACATAGCGGCTACCTCGGCGCTTGCGCCGGAAGTCGCATCTGACATGACAACCGCCAGTTTACCCTTCTGTTTCGCCATCTCGTGATGTGCAAGTGCGAGGGCGATGTTTGCAGCGGCAACCGTCTGTGGAGGGATGATCGCAGACTCATCGAGCCCTGGTAGGACCATATTGCCCCGGTCGGCGTCGTAGTCGAACGCAATTCCAAAGCGTGCGGAGTTTCTAAGCGCTGCACGGGCAACGCGAATCAGCATGTGCTTGCCGCTCGCGGGGTCGATGTTGTCGGTGTCGATACCGTGCTCGGGATAACCGATCTCGGCGTTCACCTCGATCGCGCGAACGCCGAAGTGTTCGAGGACTCTCGCCCCGATTCCGCACGCAGCTCCGCCGTTGGGATCAAGAAGCGCTGGCCCGAGGACGAGTGGTTTTAGACAATGCGGCTGAATCCCCCAGTCGTGGCCCATTGAGTCAAGATAGGCCCGTTCAGCTTTCACCCGTCGCTCATGATCCTCTCCGTAGCCAACAGTCTTTCTATACGATGTTTCGTCTATCGCCCGCACCGCGCGAAGCAGTGCAGCGGGGTTCGCGGCAGTTTCCGCGACAGCAGAAACAACTACCCCCATCTGTTTGGACGACAGCAGCGCCCCCGCAGGAGCCGCGTCAGAGTCAGTAAGCCCGTAGAAAGGGCATCCTGTGATAAACTTGAAGCCGTTGTCGGTAAGCGGGTTATGGCTTGCAGTGATCATGGCTCCACCAGCGCTTTTGAGAGCTCTTGCAGCGGTTTCGATCAACGGCGTGGTGATGATACCGAGGTTTACAAGTTTGACGTGGCAGCCGACTGAGGTTGCTCCGGCGTAGAATCCGCGAGCGAGCGCATCGGCGAGCGATGCCCCTGTCGGGCGTGGGTCGCGACCTATCACTAGCTCGGCTTCGTCTCGCCCGGCAAGCGCTTCTATCGCGTAGCAGTAGCTGTAGGCAAGCGCAAGGGAGTATAGATCCTCGGGCACGTCTGGGCCCTGCCCGAAACGCGCTCGAACCCCCGAAAACGACTGCACCAACCCCTGATGACGAAACGCCTCTTGTAGTGACTCAGCGGAAAACCTCATAATATGAGTTGTTCCATAACAGTGCCGCTGATTCCTTGGTTGGAAGTGGTACATTAGAAAACGGGCACGCAAAATACGTACCCGTTTTGGGTGTGGGGCGAGTGAAGAGAATTGAACTCTCGGCCTCCAGGGCCACAACCTGGCGCTCTAACCGACTGAGCTACACCCGCCGCGCTCTGGCGCCCCCTAGCCGATTTGAACGGCTGACCCACTGCTTAGAAGGCAGTTGCTCTATCCCCTGAGCTAAGGGGGCCTGATTAATATTGACTCGAAGATTATACCAGATAAGGCGCCTGCCGTCAACGAGCAGACAAGCGCCTCATTAACAAGATTTGCGACTACTTTCTGGTGATGGTGAAATCCCCGTCTTCTACGCCGAGCACGAACAAGGCTCCACACATCTTGCAGCGCGATTCGTCAACGGTTTCACCCGTTGTGCCGAAGTCAACAGCCCAGCCGCATACAGGGCAGAAAAACGCGACGGGGTGCTGTCCCTGTTCCATTGCCTTGATAAGCTGGTTCAGCCCGTTCACGTGGCCACGTTCGGCCCGCGCAAGCTCCATGAAGAGCGATTTCACTTTCGGATCCTCTACCAGGCCTGCAAAGGTGGTGTAGGTCTTGGTAGCCTCGTTCTCAAACGCGAAGTCCGCGCGGAGCATCGCGAGGTTGGTCTTCTGTCCTGATACCTGCTCGCCTTCGTAGACGAGCCCGGGTAGGTCCGGGCCGGGGCAGTTCGCTGTTTCGGCGAGGTCACCACCAAGCCTTTCGATCTGTCCGGTCAGCTCTTCCTGATGACCATCTTCGTTACGCATAAGCCCCTGCAACAGGGCAAGTATTGTGGGGTCGGACGTGCGCTCCTGGTGGCTCTCGTAGCGCGCAACTGCGGCCATTTCGAGACTAAGGGCGGTGTAGAGATTCGTCAGTTCATTTGCCATTAAAAGAAATACTCCAGACTTGATGCTTTGGACCAGGACTGCACTGTCCGGCTCATATATTTTACCGATAATGTCGGGCTATGGCAACCCGTTGGACTTAAATAAGCTTTGCTGAAGAATTCGACGCGGCTTTGCGTATCTCAGAAGCGTCAACTGAGGTGTAGATACCGTCTCGGTACACCTCTACGCCCTCAATCATAGTCATGACAACGTCTGAGGCAGAGAGAGAGTAGACAATAGTGGAGCAGGGGTCTGCAGTGGAATAGCCATCAGATGCTGAAAAATCGACGGCGACCATATCTGCTCGTTTGCCAACCTCAATCGTCCCGATCTCGGAATCCAGGCCAAGCGCGTTGGCTCCACCAATAGTCGCAAGCTGAAGCGCCCTAAAAGTGTCCATTGAGGATATATCCCCCGTGAGCGCGCGTTGGGCGAGCACTGCGGCCCTCATCTCCTCAAACATATCGAGTGAGTCGCAGCTGGCGGCGCTGTCAGTGCCTATTCCTGTCAGTATTCCACTGCGGGCGATCTCACTGATCGGCGCGATGCCAACCGCAAGTTTAGCGTTGGACTTGGGACAGTGAGCGACTGTTGTGCCACTCTCTGATATAATGCCGATATCGCCTTCAGATACATGCACGCAGTGGGCGGCTATAGTCCCAGGCCCCAGCAACCCCACCTCGCGCAGATATTCGACGGGTGTCTTGCCTCTCGCCTGAATATCGTAACGCAACCCGTGATAGAAATCGGCAATAGGGCCTGTTGCTGTAGAGATAAACTCATTCTCTTCGAGCGTTTCGGAAACATGGACAGCGACAGGCAGGCTCATGTCCCGGGCAAGCTCGGCGACGAGTCGCAAAACCGATTCACTCGCAGTGTAGACCGAGTGCGGTGACACTCCGATGCCTATTCGCTTTCCTGATAATTCTAGTAGAGCCGAAATCTGTTCTCGAAGTTCTATACTGCGACTATGGTAGTCCCCTGATGGGTCAGAGCCGAAAGTCTCCTGAAACACGACCCCGCGAAGTCCAGCTTCGACAAGCGCCTTAACCGAAGCGCCGGAATATGACGAGTCTGCTGTAGTCGTCACTCCGGAACGGACCAACGCGAGTGCACCTAATCTAGCGGAGGCGAGAAAATCGTCGTATGTCAGGCGCGAGCCGAGTTCGGTAAGCCTGCGAACCCACGGGAAGAACGTCAAACCGTCGACCAAGCCGCGGGCGATAGTCCAGTCGAGGTGTGTGTGCAGGTTGACAAAGCCGGGGATAATCGCGGCGTTGCCGAAGTTAGTTACGCGCTCGTTGGGAAACGCATTTTGCAAGTTGCAGCCGACAGCCTCTATTCGACCGTTCCGGACGAGCACTTCTCCGTCGACTATCGGCTCCTGGGCCATCGTCAGAACGTAACGCGCGCGGTAGATCACAGAACGTCGTCCATCTTTGCGAGGGGATGACCAAAGAGCTCGGCAACAGCCGGGTGGACCACCTTGCCGCCCGCGATGTTGAGCCCGCGTCGAAGCGCAGGATTCTCCGTTAAGGCGCTCCCAAGCCCCTTGTTAGCGATCTGGAGCACGTAGCGACCGGTTACGTTGGTCAGGGCGTATGTGGAGGTCCCTGCGACCGCTCCGGGCATATTGGCGACGCAGTAGTGAACTATTCCCTCTTCGATAAAGGTGGGATGGCTGTGCGTCGTCGGCCTCGATGTCTCAAACGCTCCCCCCTGGTCAACAGCGATATCGACTATCACCGCCCGGGGCCTCATCAGTTTCAGCATCTCCCGGGTAACAAGCACAGGAGTCTTCGCACCGTGCCGCAGCACTGCGCCGATTACAAGATCAGCACTGGCGATCGCGTTTTTGATATTATAGCTGTTGGAAAAGAGTGTGGTGACGTTTGGCGGCATAACGTCGTCCAGATATCGGAGCCGGTCGAGGTTCACGTCGAGCACAATGACGTTAGCGCCCAGCCCTGCGGCCATCTTAGCAGCGTTGGCGCCCGCGACACCTCCACCGAGGACAACTACGGTAGCCGGTGTCACTCCAGGGACCCCCCCGAGCAGAATCCCTCGGCCCTCCATCGGCCTCTCAAGGAACTTAGCGCCTTCGTGGACCGCCATCCGCCCGGCGACCTCACTCATCGGCGTAAGCGCAGGAAGTGACCCGTCGAGATCCTCGATGGTCTCATAGGCAAGACAGACAGCGCCGGAGTCGATCATAGCCTGAGTAAGCTCGCGGCTAGCGGCGAAGTGGAAGTAGGTGAAGACGATCTGCCCCTCCCGGATCAAGGGGTATTCGTTTGGCTGGGGTTCTTTAACTTTGACCACGAGGTCAGCAGAATAGGCATCTGCGGTGGATGCGACGATCTTCGCGCCTGCGTCAGAATATTCGGCGTCGCTTATCCCCGTGCCTCGACCAGCGTCGGTTTGAACGAGAACGGTGTGTCCCGCCTTGGCTAGGGCTTCGACAAGCACCGGGACGACCGACACGCGATACTCACCCTGTTTGATCTCTCTCGGAACGCCAATTATCATCTTTTTAGCCCTCAAAAACCGGCCGGTAGGAGGCTCCTACCGGCCGATATACACACTACTCGATCTTCGAGACGGTGCTAAAGTCGCCCTTGAGAGACTGATAAAGCGACTTATAGACCGGATAGTACCGGTTATATGCCGCACTGTTGTCAGCAATAGGGTCGGTCGACAGGTCGACTTTGATCGTCGAGTGGCAGGCGTCCTTCACGCTTGAATAGACGCCGGTTCCGACGCCTGCAAGGAGCGCGACTCCGAGCGCGGGGCCTTCACCCGTGTTGATCGTAACATGAGGAAGTCCTGTAACGTCGGCTTGCATCTGTCTCCAGACCGCGCTTCTTGCGCCGCCGCCGGTCGCGCGAACCTGGGTGATCGGAACATTCATCTCTTTCAGGATCTCAAAAGAGTCCTTCATCGCGTAGGCGACGCCTTCCATCACGGAGCGGGCGAAATGCGGCTTGCCGTGGCGCAGGGTGATCCCGACAAATGCTCCGCGAGCATAGGGGTCGGCGTGTGGTGTGCGCTCGCCGGTGAGGTAGGGGAGGAATATCAGCCCCTCGCACCCCGGGGTGACGTTTTCAGCTTCCTCTGCAATGATATCGTAGGGATCGCCATCGATATACTTGGCAACTGTACACTCGGCGTCTGCGAATGTGTCACGATACCACCTCAGGCTGCCTCCTGCTGAGAGCACAACGCCCATCTGGTGCCACTTGCCCGGCACCGCGTGGCAAAATGTGTGCACGCGCAGTTTGGGGTCGACAGCGGGCTCGTCCGAGTAAGCAAAGACGACGCCTGATGTGCCGAGCGACGAGAACGTGAGTCCCGGCTCGACGATACCGTTTCCGACCGCGCTTGCCGCGTTGTCTCCACCGCCTCCGACAACAGCCGTTCCGACCGCAAGTCCGGTCGCTGCTGCTGCGGCTTCGTTAACCTTGCCTGAGACCTCAGGAGACTCGTAGCACTTCGGCATCCAGTCCCTTGGAACACCAATTCCGTCCAGCATCTCATCGGCCCAAATGCGCTTTCGTACATTGAAGAGCGATGTACCTGAAGCGTCCGACACCTCGGTCGCATACTCGCCGGTTAGCTTGAGCCTGATGTAGTCTTTGGGAAGCAGGACTTTGCGAATCTTCTTGTAGACCTCGGGCTCGTTGTTTCTAACCCAGATGATCTTGCCCGCAGTGAACCCCGTAAGCACGGGGTTGCTGGTGAGCTCGATTACATTATCAAAGCCAATCGTGTCGGTGATCCAGGCGCATTCGTCGGATGTTCGCTGGTCGCACCAGAGCATCGCTGGTCGAAGTATTGCGTCATTTTCGTCAAGAAAGACCGACCCGTGCATTTGGCCAGAAAGCCCGATGCCTTTGATCTCTTTGGCGGCGATTCCGGCCTGTTGAATCGCTTGGGCGACCGCGGATACGGTCGCGTTCCACCAGTCCTCGGGGTTCTGTTCGGCCCAAAGGGGTTTCGGTGTGTAAAGTGGATAAAGCACTGTAGCGGAGCCGACTGCTGCCCCATCACGCGAACTGTCGATAATCAAGGCCTTGGTGCCGCTGGTACCGACGTCAATACCCAGAAGATAACTCAAGTGTATGATCCTCCCATTATGATAAACACTGTCGCGCAGATGAGTGTATCCACGCAATACTTGACCCGTCCTCGCGCGCAAGCTCATGCATTCGCGACCACGCGAACAAAAACAAGCAGGCGGACGAAGCGGATTCTATAAAACCGACTTGATCCAATCGACAATGGACTGCGCAGCCCGAAGATGCAGGCGGGCAGCCCGACGGTCATAGAGCTGGGCGGGCACTCCTTCAGACGACTCCGGGTTGCGGGTCGCCAGAAACTCCGGGTTAAGCTCCGCAGCAGCGTTCATAACCTCCAGTGGGGCATCAAGATTGTTCGCCATCTGGATTAGGTTATGCCCTTTGGGGTTCTTGCCGGTCTTGTCGATCGTGGCCGCGCGGAGAGCCTTTTCTGCCGCCTGTTGACTGAAAAAGACGCTCGCATAGTATACGCCCGCGTCCAGCAGTGTCACGGCAGCGGCGTAGTCGGCCCGAGCCTGCGCCCAATTTGCCTCCGTCGATTTTCTAAGACTTAGCCAACCCTCTCGTTCCACGGTATGTGCCTTTCTTCGAACAGTAAGATGGCCGGCTTGCACACCGGCATACTTATATATACGGAAAACAGCCGGTCAATGAAACCCATTTGGGCTGAATTTTGATCAGTTAGTTGGATGGTTGCTGGTATTCGTAGCTGTAGTCTTCTTTCGAGTCCGTCGTGTAGCCTTTTCTACCCATGCCCGGAATGTCCATTACCATCGTAAACGATAAGGTCTGTGTCTCTGAATAGACGAGCATAGTCTCGGGATCGATAACCCGTTCTCCGTCGCCGGAGAGCTCCGCTGCAACTATCTTAGGCAGCTTTATGGACGACGGCAGGTTCATCATCGTCATCACGTCGTTGAATGCGTCCTTGATCTCGGCCTTTACAGCATTCGGGTCAGTTGCGTAGTGAAACCGAAGCAAAACACAGTCGTGTCCACCTTTGCTTACCCGCTCGACGAAACGTGTCCTCATATTTACCGTAAGGTTCCCAGAGTACGCAGGCATCTTCTCCTGAGACTTCCAAAGCTCGCCGATCTTGGCGGTCTTACCTGTGTAGGCAGTGACGCGATCAAGCCAGTCATCCTTTATGGAAGTCTCGACCCCAAGCTTCAACACAGGCTCCATATCACTGAGTCTCTTTGCCCCTTGGGGATATTTTAGGGCGACAACATCTTTTAGTTGCTTGAAGAACGTGTCGAGGCCATCAATTGCAAGCAGGCGGCCGGTGTCATCGATACTGCAGGTATGAACAGCCTGCCTCGCCACAACCTTCTCTGTGAGCAGCATATCAGGGGGTAGGGGCCTATTGTTGAACCGGGCCTCGACCTCCATCGGGGTCGATACGAGCGTGTAGCCCGTGTCGGTCTTGGTGATCTGGACTTTTTTGTTGTTCACCATCGTGTAGACCATCTTTGGCATGCCGCCGCCGGTGGTCGTCTGAACAGTCTTCTGCTTTTCAATGAAGCTGAGGCCGCTTGGTGGTGCAAATGTGAATGCGATGTCGCTTGAGGTCGCAGTGTTATCGGCAAAAGATGCGCACCCAAAAGCGATCAAAAATGCCAAACCTGCCCCAACAGTGAGAAAACAACGCTTGCGATTCATAGTAACCCCTCCCGGTCATTCTGTTTCGTTCTGAAGGGCGCGTTGATCGGCTCAGATCGACACGCCCTTCAGATAAATACTATGCCTCTACGGCTTCAGCCTTCTTGCTGCCATTAGCCTTGGTTTTTCCACCCTCGGGCTGTCTCTTGATAGCAGCCTCGATCAGTCCCGCAAACAGGGGATGCGGCTTGGTCGGCCTTGACTTGAACTCGGGATGAAACTGCGTTGCAATAAAATAAGGATGATCCGCGCGCTCAACGATCTCAACGAGCCTGTAGTCAGGTGAGACGCCGCTGCAAATCAGTCCATTGCGCTCCAGGTCGGGTCTGTAGCTGTTGTTGACCTCGTAGCGATGCCTGTGGCGCTCGTAGATCAGCTCGTCGCCGTAGAGCCTCGCAGCAAGTGTTCCGGCCTTCACGCGGCACGGGTATACGCCTAGACGCATCGTAGCGCCCTTGTCCTCGACTCCCTGCTGCTCGGGGAGAAGATGGATCACCGGATGCGGAGTCTCCGGGTCTACCTCTTCGGAGTTCGCGCCAACGAACCCACACGTGTTTCGTGCTGCTTCGACTACAGACATCTGCAGACCCAGGCAAAGCCCGAGAAACGGTGTGCCTGTCTCTCTTGCATATTTGATTGCCGCAATCTTGCCCTCTATACCGCGTCCGCCAAACCCACCGGCAATGATCACCCCGTCATACCCGGCAAGCTGATCGGCTGCCTTGGCTTCGGTGATAGTTTCGGAGTCGATAAATGAGATCGAAACTCCCGCCTTGTTCGGGATACCACCGTGTTTTGCAGCTTCAGCGATACTGATGTAGGCGTCGCCGTTACCGGTGTACTTGCCGATGATTGCGATATCGACCATGCGCTCCGGCTTCTTGACGATGCTGACAAGCTTTTTCCACTCTTCGAGGTCAGGCTTGCCGTTGTCGAGCGCGAGGCGCTTTACGACGAGGTCCGCGAGGCCATCCTCCTCGAACTTGAGCGGAATCTCATAGAGGCTGTCTACATCCTGGCACTCGATGACCGCGTCCTGGTCGACATCACAGAAGAGTGAAATCTTCTCGCACATATCCTGGCTCATCTCGTGCTTGGTGCGGCAGATGAGAACGTCGGGCTGGATACCGATCTCGCGCAGTTTCATAACCGAGTGCTGTGTAGGCTTGGTCTTAAGCTCTCCCCAGGGGCCGACCGAAGCGATCAGCGTGACGTGAACGTACATCACGTTCATTATGCCAACGTCTTTCCTGAACTGCCTGATAGCCTCAAGGAATGGGAGCCCTTCGATGTCGCCGACCGTTCCGCCGATTTCAATGATTGCGATATCTGCAGAAGCTTCCTCAGCGTTTCGTCGAACTCGGGTCTTAATCTCATCTGTGATGTGAGGAATCACCTGGACGGTGCCGCCGAGGTAGTCGCCGCGCCGCTCCTTGGCGATAACGGCTCCGTAGACCTGCCCGGTCGTTACGTTCGCATGCCGGGAGAGATTCTCGTCGACAAAGCGCTCGTAATGCCCGAGGTCGAGGTCAGTTTCCGCTCCGTCGTCTGTAACAAACACCTCGCCGTGCTGGAATGGGTTCATAGTACCTGCATCTACATTGATGTACGGGTCCAGTTTCTGCATTGTGATCTTGAAACCGCGGTTCTTGAGCAGTCTCCCAAGGCACGACGTTGTGATCCCTTTACCGATCGACGAGACTACCCCGCCTGTTACGAAAATATACTTTGTCATGCTGCATCTCCCTAATAAAGCTACTGAGTAACAATCCCTGAAAAATACCAAAGCCCGCCCTTGCCGAGCTTAACACTGTTCTTTATGGCCGAAGCCACATAATCTTTTGCGAATCGTACGGCCTCGGGAACGGTGTCTCCGATCGCAAGCCTCGCCGCAATCGCCGCTGACATAGTGCAGCCGGTCCCGTGCATGTTGCGCCCTTCAATGCGCTCTCCGCGAAACTCTGTGAACTCTGCGCCGTTATAGAGGAGGTCCACCGGCTCACCGGCGAGGTGTCCACCCTTTATGAGAACGTATGGCGTTCCCATATCAAAAAGTGCCTTGGCCGCATCTTTTGCGCTATCCGTATCAATCACTCTGCGCTTGGTAAGCTCACCGGCTTCAGCAAGATTCGGCGACACGAGCGTACATTTAGGAATCAAGAACCGCCGCAATCTCTGAACTCCCTTTGCGAGAAGCAATCTGCTGCCGTCTTTTGCGAATATGACCGGGTCAAGCACCACGTTTGGTATCGACCTGCGCTCGATTCTCTCCGCGACAAGACCCACAACCTGCGGCGAGAAAAGCATGCCTATCTTGCAGGCGTCTGCTCCGATATCGCGGACTACTGAGTCTATCTGCGCCAAAATGATTCTGGGCGGCACGGTGTTTATCTTCTGAACGCCGACTGAGTTCTGTGCCGTAACTGCCGTCACAGCAGATAACCCGTATAGCCCGAGGTCGGCAAATACTTTCAAATCAGCCTGAATTCCAGCACCGCCGCTAGGGTCCGAACCGGCAATCGTAAGAACATGCTTCATCTGGACGCCCACGATTCATCGAGCAGCTCATCCAGGTAGCGTATCACGCGTTCAGGCTTCATCTCAAACGGCGCTTCGACGACCATACGCTCGTCTGTCACTCCGGTGAGCGGCAGAACGGTATGCATGCCGGCCCGTTTGCCGAGCAAAATGTCAGTTTCCAGCCGGTCGCCGACCATAACGCTTTCCTCCGCCGTAGTACCGGCGAACTCAAGTATCTTCTCAAGCGCGTAGGTTTCGGGTTTCCCAATTACGACCGGCTCAGCCCCTGAAGCCGTGCGAATCGATGCCACGATGGAACCGCCTCCGGGGAGCACGACGCCATCTTCAACCGGGTAGGTCGCATCGGTGTTTGTGGCAATAAACTTCGCGCCGGACAAAATTGCGTGTTGGGCGAACTTTAGCTTATCGTAGGTGAACTCCCTATCGAGTCCGACGATCACGTAGTCTACGCAGGCGGGGGATTCACTCTCGCACACCACATCCACCCCGGCCTCTCTAAGCTCACGTACAAGCCCTGCGCCACCGACAACGTACGCTTTTCGGCCTGTGCCGTCGTGTTCTTTGAGATAGAGAACTGTAGCGTAAGCGGAGGTCATGAGTTTATCGTAAGAGACGGGTATGCCCATGTCGGAGAGTTTTGAGAGGTAGTCATCCCTATGGGCGGCGGAGTTGTTTGTAAAGAAGAACACCTTGCGCCCGCGGTGCTCAAGCTCAAGCAGCGTCTCGCTAGCATGCGGCAGGGGGATTTCACCGCGGTAGATGACGCCGTCGAGGTCAAAAACATAAGTCTTGGGCGACGCGTTAACCAATATTCGATGCCTCACTTTTATTAACGTGTTAGTCTACCATTTCATCGCCCCGAAGTCAATCGCTTTGACGCGTATGCCCGGTATGTCGTACAATAACCGTCGGCACGCTTAACGCACGGCCTTAATGGTTATATCATCGCAGAAGAATGAAAGACTGGAGCAACAATAATGTCCAAAATGATGGATGAGATCCGGGAGCAGCCCGGAGTTATCCGAAAGCTCGTTGTGGAAGAGCGGCAAAACACCAAAAGAATCGCCGAGGAACTGAAGAGTCACGGCGCACAATTCGCCTCGATCGCGGCGCGCGGAACCTCCGACAACGCGGCGACCTATGGAAAGTATTTATTTGGAATAGTTACGGGAATGCCTGTCGTGCTGGCTGCCCCTTCTCTTTTCACACTATATGACGCCAAGCCAAACCTGGCGGGGTCGTTTGTTGTTGGGATATCACAGTCCGGGCAAGCTGCCGACGTCATCGAGTATCTCGAAGGAGCCAAGAGGCAGGGAGCGTTGACGCTCAGCATCACAAACGAACCGACTTCGGAGCTTGCCGACGTCTGTGATTTTACAATTCTCTGTCACGCCGGCCCTGAGAAGAGCGTTGCGGCGACCAAGACCTATACGTCGACTCTAGCCGCGCTCACCCTGCTCTGTGCATCAGTGTCAGGCCGCGAAGATTTGGTCGACAGGCTGCTAGTCACAGCCGACGCCATTGAAGAGGTTATCGACGCCTGCGAAGAACAGATCGCCGAAAAGGTCGAGCGCTACAGATATATGAGCGAGTGCATCGTGCTCGCCCGTGGAATCAACCGCGCCACAGCGTTTGAGGCCGCCCTGAAGATGGCTGAAACCTGTTATGTGAGCGCGGATCCATACTCTGCTGCTGACTTCCAGCACGGGCCGATTGCGGTTGTGAGCGATGGGCTTCCTTGTTTCCTTTACGCGCCTACCGGACCAGCGATTGGTTCGATGCGTGATATGGCGAAGCTCCTGCATGCAAAAGGGGCAGAGCTGATCAGCTTCTCGAACGACAAAGAGATGCTCGATATCGCCAAAACACCGATTAGAATCCCTGTGGAGATGGACGACCTTCTTTCTCCAATGGTCTACATTGTAGCGGGGCAGATTTTCGCCCAGTATCTCGCACTGACCAAGGGCATCGACCCTGACAACCCAAGAGGTCTATCCAAAGTAACGATTACGAGGTGATCAGATGGTAAACCGAGACCGGCTTCTCCGGACATTTCTTGATCTTGTTGAGATCAACAGCCCTTCGCGCGCAGAGCGACCAGTCGCCGACTACCTTCGTCCAAAGCTTGAAGAGATGGGCTTTGACGTAATCGAGGACAACGCAGGCAATGTGATCGGCGGCAACTGCGGTAATCTTATTGCGACCCGCGAAGGAGAATCCGGGGCCGGTACCTCCATCTTTCTCGCGGCACACATGGACACCGTCCAGCCCACCGAAGGTCTGCAGCCCGTGGTCACTGAGGACGGTGTCGTAAAGTCCGACGGCAAGACGATCCTCGGCGCGGACGACAAAGCCGGAATCGCGGCGATTCTCGAAGCCGCACAGGTTGCGATAGAGAAGAATGTGCCGTTCAAGCGGCTTCAGATTCTCTTTACAATCGCAGAAGAGATCGGTTTGATGGGCGCAAAAGAGATTGACCCGAGTGCGCTTAAATCCGGTGTTGGATACGTTCTTGATACCGAAAAGCCGGTGGCTGGAGTTGTGATATCGGCTCCGACGCATGTGAACTTCCTGGTGACGATCATCGGCAAGGCGGCGCACGCCGGGATTCATCCCGAGGCAGGTGTTAGCGCGATTTTGGCCGCTAGCAACGCTATCTCGCGTATGAAGCTCGGGCGAATCGACGAGGAGACGACTGCAAACATCGGTGTGATCCACGGCGGTAAGGCACGCAACATCATTCCTGATGAGGTGGTGATCCGCGCTGAGGCCAGAAGCCGCAACGATGCAAAGCTTAAGGCCCAGGTCGAGCATATGAAGAGCACGTTTATTGAAGCTGCAAAAGAGATCGGGGCGAAGGCAGAGATGGAAGTGGTTCAGGAGTATACAACCTATCGCTGGACAGCCGACGATCCCCCCGTCAAGCTCGCGCAGGCGGCGGGAAGATCGATCGGTATAGATGTGGAACTAGTTCACGGTGGCGGTGGAAGTGATGCGAACATCTTCAACGAAAAGGGCGTTCCTGCGGTGGTCATCGGTGTCGGTTACGAAGGTGCGCACACACGCGAGGAGCATATCTCGATAGATGACCTTGTGAAGGCAACAGAGTTCACGCTCGCTCTTATCGCCGAAAGCGGCAAGTAGTATATGCTGACAAAGTCGGTCGGAACCGTAACTCAGATACTCGCGAGGCGTCCCGGCGCAGTTGAAATCGAGGTGAAGATAGGCGATGAGCTCTCAAAAGCCATCGCCTACACCGACCTCATCGCCGAGCCCGGGATTGGCGAGCGGGTAGTAGTCAATACTACGGCTGTAGGCTTGAACCTCGGCACCGGTGGGCTGCATTTTGTGATGGAGTCACTATCACGCGAGGCTGAAGACGTCGCCCCGGACGCTTCGGGACACATTATGAAGCTGCGCTACACCCCTGAGCAGCATTCCGTGCTTTCAGTCGAGGAAGAAGCAAGCCCGCGCCGGAATGTGATTGACGCGTTTCGAACGCTTGACAAGCTCCCGGTGATAGTGGGCCAACTTCACAGCCAGATAGCTCCCGCTGCGGCGGCGATAAAGCGACTGACGCAGCCGAAGGCCCGTGTGGTCTACATCATGACCGACTCAGCCGCGCTCCCGATCGCTTTCAGTCGCCTGGTCGCCCAGATGAAAGAGAGCGGCTTGATCGATGCCACCATTACCTGCGGACAAGCATTCGGTGGGGATATGGAAGCTGTCAATATCCCGAGCGCCCTTGTCGCAGCCAAGATGGCCGCGCAGGCCGACGTAGTGATAGTCTGCCAGGGGCCTGGGAACGTCGGCACAGGCACCAAATACGGTTTTACGGGGCTTGAGCAGGGGGAGATCATTAACGCTGTGAATACGCTCGGCGGGGCGGCCATCGCGATTCCTAGAATCAGCTTCGCAGACCCCAGACCACGACACAGAGGCTTAAGTCACCATACTGTGACTGCACTCTCTGAAATCGCCCTGACCCAGGCCTTGCTTGCTCTGCCCGCGATCGACGAGCTGAAACTCCTTGGAATACAGGAGCAGATCAGGCAGTCACCGATAGTATACCGCCACAAGATTCGGATACTCGACGGCCTCCCCGGCATCCGCGAGTGCGTCGATCGGGGAATCAAGCTCTCTACGATGGGTCGTGGATTCAACGAAGACCCCGAGTTCTTCCTTGCGGCCTCAGCAGCAGGCGCAGCCGCAGCAGAGATGCTTCGAGGCGGCAGTGGTGGTTAACAACAGAACACTTCGGGTGGTTGTCTGCCCTGATTCGTTCAAGGGGAGTCTGTCCGCAATAGATGCAGCCGAAGCGATCTCTGAAGGCATACTTTTAGCTGTTCCCGATGCGGTCGTTGATGCAATTCCACTTGCCGATGGCGGTGAAGGCACCGTCGCAGCGCTCGTTGACTCCTCCGGCGGTCAGATTGTACCAGCTACAGTTACCGGCCCGCTGGGCCGGGCTATCGATGCGTTCTATGGTGTCATCGATGACGGCAATACGGCAGTTGTGGAAATGGCCGCAGCCGCCGGGCTTGACCTGGTCCCACTTGATCAACGCGATCCAACCCTTACGACCACGCGTGGAGTCGGCGAGCTCATTCTGGACGCATACTCCCGAGGGTGTCGACGGTTTGTGATCGGCATAGGCGGCAGCGCTACAAACGACGGCGGCGCGGGTGCTATGTCTGCACTCGGCGTCAGATTTCTCGATGCTGACGGCAAATCTTTGCCTGATGGAGGAGGCGCGCTCACCCAACTCGCATCAATCGACACATCCAAGATGCTGATTGACCCCAGAGAAATAAGTGTCCAAGTCGCCTGCGATGTCACCAACCCGCTCACCGGCCCGATGGGCGCGTCAGCCGTCTACGGCCCGCAAAAAGGCGCAACTCCATCGGCTGTCGATGTGCTCGACGCTGCGCTGGCGAACTACGCTAGGGTGATCTTGCGTGACGTTGGCGTGGATGTCGAGCAAGTCCCCGGAGGCGGCGCAGCTGGCGGCATGGGAGCTGGCCTAATGGCGTTTCTTCGCGCAAAACTCGAGTCAGGAATCGACATCGTGCTTGGCGTGACACACTTTGATGAGCGAGTTCGTGGCGCGGACCTGGTCTTTACTGGAGAAGGCAGAGTCGATGGCCAGACCGCGTACGGCAAGACGATATCCGGGGTTCTCTCACGCTGCCGAGCGGCTGGTGTCCCAGTGGTGATTCTCGCAGGGAGCATCGGAGACGGCGCTGACGCGCTTTACGATCTCGGCGCGACAGCGCTATTCAGCATTGCGTCAGGGCCGATCAGTATTGATGAGTGTATAGCATATGCGCCGGAGTATCTTCGCCGCTTGTCGCGGGACGTGACGAAGCTCTATACGTCACAATCGGCCTGACTTGCTGATCGAAAGCAGGAGCCATACCCCAAACACCGTAGCCATCACGTAACCAACCGCGCCAAGCATTGGCAGCCCGAATATCACATGGTTTCCGAGGTGTCCGAGCGTTAGCAGTGAGCTTCCGATGATTATCGATGCCACGATCAACGCAAATGAAAGCCGGTTGATACTGCGGTCCAGCCTGTTTTCAAGCTCTTCCAGCCCTTTGTGCTTGAACTCGATTCTCAGCGTTCCCTCAATGGCTTTTCTAAAGAGCTGGTTCATATACTCCGGCAGGCTGAAGAGAAGCGACTTGACGTCGACCAACGCGCGGTAGGCGTCCGAGACTATTTCGTCGCTCTTCAACTGGTCACGAACCGACCTCGCGATGTATGGCCGTGCGGCTTCGGTGAAGTTCCAATTGGGGTCGAGTTGCCTGTTGATCCCATCGATGTTGGCGAGCACTTTCCCAAGCACGGCAAAGCTCATGGGGAGCCTGATCTTGTGCTTGGCCGATGCTGCCATGACCTGCATCAAGAGCAGCCCAATACTAATGACGCCCGACGGCAGATCGTAGTACTGCCGCAAAATTTTCTCCATATCGCGGGTAAAGAGTGGGTAGTCGATCTCACCACGCGATATGCCAATGTAGGCGATCTCCTCGGCGAATTGACGGGTGTCCTTGTGCTCAAACGCCACCAAGAGCCTGATGAGGCCCGACTTTCCCGCTGCATCGAGCTGGCGCACCTGCCCCGCGTCGATCAGTGCGATCCGCATATCCGGTGTGACTATCAGGTTGCCGGGGTGGGGGTCGGCGTGGAAGTAGCCGTCGACGAATATCTGCTTGAGGAACACCGATGAAAGCGAGTTGGCGATCTGTTTTCGGTCCGCACCGATACGGTCAAGCCCCTCGAAGTCGCTGATCTTTACCCCCTCAGCCTTGTCCATGGTCAGAACGCGGGTGGTGGTATAATCCCAGCATATCCCGGGGACGAAGGCCTCCTTTTCGTGGGAGAGGTTCTGGCGCAGGTGATCGGTATTGTGCGCTTCCCTGGTATAGTCGAGCTCTTCGTGAATAGTAATAGCGAACTCGTCAACGATTTCGCTCAGACCATACGTCTTTGCGACATCGATGTGGGCTTCGAGAAAGTTTGCAAGCGTGCGCAGGATGTCGATGTCGCTGTCAATAACCGAAGTGATCCCCGGCCTTTGGACTTTGATTATCACTTCTGAGCCATCTTTCAAGCGCGCCTCATGCACCTGTCCAAGCGAGGCGGCGGCAAGGGGCACGTCACTGAATGTGGCAAATATCTGTTTGATGGGCGAACCGAGAGACGTTTCAATAACCGCCGTGATCTGCTCCGTTGGAACCAGAGGCGCAGTATCTTGCAGCTTGCTGAGCTCGGCGATGTACTCTGGAGGCAGGAGGTCGGGGCGAGTGCTTAGCACCTGTCCGAGCTTCACAAATGTCGGGCCGAGTTCCTCAAGGGCCCGCATAAGCCTGACCGGTGGCTCCGGCTGCCCGGCAGGCCCCCTATAGCGGAATATGCCGGTGAGCCCTGCCCGGGAAATGATGTGCCCCCAGCCGTGCTTGGTCAGCACCGCGCCGATCTCACGCAGCCTCTTCAGCTGTTTACGGTTCAGGATCACTTATGTGATCTCCTCGTGCTCATATACTTCCGACTCAGCGGCATCGAGCCTGAACTGGATCGCGTCGACCCTCTTTTCAAGCGATTCAAGCGTGGTGCGCTCAGCCACACCCATATCGCGCATCATCTTTGCCATCTGCTCGCGCATCCAGTTCTGCATGTTGTCTTTTTCCTGATCGGCGCGTTGGGTAACGTCGTCGATGAAGCTCTTGGCCTCGTCGCGGCTCATCTCCCCGCGAGAGACGGCATCTTCGGCTACTTGCCGAAGTGCCTCACCGGTGAGCAGGGCCGCGCCAAGACCAAACGAAAGTGTCTTCTTAACAAATTCCAGCATGTCTTTCTCCTTATTATAGTAATAGCAACAGGGGAGGGCGCTTGTGCGCTCTCCCCGGAAGTTACTAAACTCGCTTCGGCAGAGTTGTTTCAGGACTGAATGGTCTGTTCGATTTCTTCTTCAATGGCTGCTTCTTGTGAACCCATTCGGTGTCCAAATAACCCTCTGATGTCGTGGGCGTAGCCCTTGGCCTTGTTAGCGACGTGTCGGGACTTTTTGCCTGCGATATCAGCCACATCGTGCGAGTACTTGACTGATTTGTCGCGGACAAGCGCCCGAGTTCGACGTCCCGGCTGTGGAGCAAATAGCAGTCCGGCTATACCTCCGACTAACGCGCTAACGAGAACGAGCATAAATCCGTTGCTCTTTTTCATAGAGTTACCTCCGTCAATCCCTCTGCCAGGAAACCCTGACGAGTTTATTATCTTCAGACCACTTGTAGACAACGGTGCCGTGGTAGGCCTTGTGAAGCGCCCTTCCTATCCGCTGGGCGAGCTTCTCGTTGGTGGTCAACACTTCGTAGTTGCCATCTGTTCCTTCTATACCCATGATGCGTTCGAGCGGGTTGGTTGCTTTTGCCCGGTCACCCTCGTTATGAATAAGGTTCATGATGTCGTCTTTGTGTTCTCTTATGAAGTTCCCTGTTATATGGACGATCCCGCCGGGTGACCTGTCTTTGATCTTTCTGCACGCGGGACAAACTGTAAAATGGACATCGATGTGCCGCATTTTCTCAGCGTCCACCTGTTCTTTAAGGTACCACCTCTGGCCAGAGTAGATTGCGTTGCATTCGGAGCATACGCGTGTCTCTTCGGGGCCTGCTTGGACTATGTAGGGGTCACCAAAGTTGTCGATGTGGTTTCGGATGCAGTTGACATTGCCCGGCTGGCCGGTATTATGGTTCATCCCTGACCCATCCTTTCCACGAGCAAAGAGCCTGCCCGTGCTCGCATCACAGGCGAGACTGAAATTTCATTGTACTATTTTGATACCCTCTGCCAAGCCCATCTAAACCGGACGAGCCGGATCGACGGCGTTATCCGCCACTGGCCCTTGACAGTGATACTCTATGAGTCTATGATGTGTCTCTGGAAAGTGATGGGACTGATGAGGACGAAACTGACATTTCTGGGGACCGGCACCTCCCACGGCGTGCCGATGGTCGGCTGTAAGTGCCCCGTGTGCACCTCTATCGACCCTAACAACAAGCGAATGAGAACCTCTGCGCGCGTGGAGTGTAACGGACAAAGCATAATCATCGACACTACCCCTGAGTTTCGCCTGCAGTGCCTGGCAAACGGTGTAGAGCGCGTAGATTTCGTCCTATTTACGCACGGTCACGCAGATCATATCTTCGGTCTCGACGACATCCGCCGCTTCAACGAGATGCAGGACAGCAAGATATCCTGCTATGGGAACGCCGAAACGCTCGCAACAGTCCGTCAGGCGTTCGGGTACATCTTCAAGCCTACGCAGATCGGCGGAGGCAAGCCTAGAATTGATCTTGTCGAAGTGACCGGCCCGTTCAACGCCTCAGGAGTCGATATCATCCCGATCCCGATCAAGCACGGATGCTTGGATATACTTGGCTATCGGATCGGCGACCTTGCCTACATCACCGACTGCAGCGAGATTCCTGAAGCCTCAAAAACGCTTCTTAAGAACCTCGACACCCTGGTCCTTGGCGCACTAAGACGCACGCCTCACGAGACGCATTTTTCGCTCGAAGAGGCGGTATCGGCCGCAAAAGAGCTTGCCCCAAGGCAGACCTACTTCGTCCACATGGCCCACAAACTGGATCACGAAACAACAAACGCAGAGCTTCCCGATAACATGAGGCTAGCCTACGATGGCCAAACTATCGAGAGTGAAACGCCAGTCCCCACCCCTAACCTCAAGCCCCCAGTTTTCTAGCTTTCAGCCTTGACAAACATCTGTTCGTCTGCCATAATAAGGGTGTGAGAGCTGTTATTCATTTCAGAGTCGAGTCGCTTTTCACCTCGGTTGAGGTGCAGCGGAGGCCGGAACTTGCCGGAAAGCCGGTGATGGTCGCGAAGAGTTCCGGGAACACGAGCGGGGTTGTGGTGTCGGTGTCGCCTGAGGCCAGGAGCTTCGGAGCGTGTGAGGGGATGACCGTGCGCCACGCACAGAGACTCTGCCCCAATGGTGTTTTCGTTTCGGCTGATTACGCGCTTTATCGGTCGGTCTCTTCTGCCGTGATGGACGTCCTCAGTAACTACTCGCCAATTCTTGAGCCGGATTCACTTGACCGCGCCTGGCTCGACGTGACTGCCAGCCGCAGGCTCTTCGGCGGCCCAAAACAGATGGCGATGGAGGCGATTCGTATTGTCAATGCGATGGGCTACTCCGCAAGCGCGGGGATCGCCTCAAACAAGCTCGTGGCGCAAATCGCATCGGATACGGGGCGGTTGCGGATAGTCGCGCCGGGCCGCGAGCAGGAGTTCATATCTCCGATTCCTGTAGGAGCGCTTCCGGGGGTGGGCGAGAAAACCACGCGCAGGCTCAATGAGCTCGGCGTGCGCACGATCGGTCAACTCGCTCTTGTGCCGGAGCGACTGCTTACGCGCCAGTTCGGCGTCACGGGTGAACGGCTTCACCGGCTTGCGCTTGGTGTGGATCACTGCCAGGTGAAACAGATGTGGCCGCCTGAAGTTATTAATACCGAACATATGTTCACAAATTCATTGTTGGAGCCTTCATATGTTGAATCTGAGCTTGGGCCAATCGCGGAACGTCTCGCGCTCGAGCTTCGGAGTCAGAACAGGCTTGCAGAGAGGGTTGAGTTTAGTGTTTACGCAGATCCCTTGGATTTACAATCCGCAACTTCCCAACGGCCGTCATTATGGCGTTTGAAGCGACCCGTGAATCGCGCCGCTGACATTCTTTTTGCCCTGAAGCGCCTTCTGCCGATGCAGATGCGTCCGGGGATGGAGGCAAGTGGGGTTTCGATTACGCTCTCGGACCTCACAATGGGCGAGGGGCTGCAGCTCTGCCTGCTCGGGGATTCTGAGCGGCGGAGGAAGCTTGATGTGGTGATGGAGTCGGTGCACTTGAGATTTGGAGACAGCGCGCTTATATATGCATCCTCACTTGCCGCTGCGGGCAGGGAAAGGGTGATATTCAGGGTGGCTTTGTAGTAAATGAGCAAGCATGTTTCGCAATCTATAACGGTGACACTTAATAATCGCAACCATCCTCTAGCTTTTGAGTGGCGCGGCAGGGTGCATCGTGTCACCGAGGTTCAGGAGTGCTGGCGGCTGGTCGGCGCATGGTGGGACGGTGAGTCTGAAAACACGTTTTTCCGGGTCAGGACCGACAAAAACGGCATTTACGAGCTAAAATTCGACCACAGCAGGGAGGCGTGGCAGGTCTTCAGAACGGAAGACTAGCAGATACTTATGGTTCACTTGCACGTTCATTCCAATTATTCGTTTCTCGACGGTGGAAGCGACGTTCGTTCGCTTGTCGACCGGGCGAAGGCGGTCGGCTGCGACTCGCTTGCGCTGACCGACCACAATGGGCTCTACGGGGCGGTCAGGTTCTATAAATACGCGAAAAAGATCGGGGTCAAGCCGATCATCGGGGTCGAGATCGAGATAGAGGGTGGGGGGCACGTCGTGCTTCTTGCCAAAGACATCACCGGCTACTCGAACCTGTGCCGGATCATCACCCGCTCGCAGCTTTCGCACGAGAAGGGGCAGGCTCGGGCGAGTTTTGATATACTAAACCGTCACAGGGAGCAGCTATTTTGCCTGTCTGGGTGCCCGAAGGGGGAAGTCCCCTCACTTGTCGCCCAGGGCAGGGTTGACGATGCCAAAGCAGCCGCCGGGCGTTACATTGAGATATTTGGGCGCGAGAACTATCTGATCGAGCTTCAGAACCACATGCTCCCCGGGACGAGTCTCTTAAACGCCAGCCTTGCATTGCTGGCAGACGAGCTTTCGCTTAGAATCGTCGCAACAAACAACGTTCACTATGCAGAAAAGTCCGACTTCAAGGTCCAAGACATACTCTCCTGCGTGCGGACGATCACTACGCTCGACGACGGGCACCCCTCGCGCAAGCAGAACGCCGAATATTATCTAAAAACCCCAAGAGCGATGGCGAACATCTTCACCCGTTACTCAAATGCGATCGCGACGACGGACTGGGTCGCTGGGCAGTGCAATCTCGATCTTGGCCTCGGAACATATCGCTTCCCCGGCTTTCCAGTGCAGGACGGAGAGACGCCTTACAGCTATTTGTGCAAGCTTTGCTTTGAAGGTTTAACAAAGCTATACTATCCGCTTACTCCAAAAGCCACTAAGCGGCTGCAGCACGAACTTTCGGTTATTCACGATCTTGGGTTTGCAGAGTATTTTCTAGCCGTCTGGGACATAGTCAAATATGCCCGGGAACACGGTGTTCGCTGCTCTGGAAGAGGCTCGGCGGCAGACTCGATCGTCGCCTATTGTCTGGGGATCACTATAGTCGACCCACTGGAGCACGACCTGCTCTTTGAGCGCTTCCTGAACCCGGAGCGAAGAGGCATGCCCGATATCGATATAGACTTTGATGCAAACCGCCGCGACGAGGTGATCAACTACATATACAACCGCTACGGCGAGGACAAAGTCGCGATGGTCTGCACCGTGAGCACGCTTTGCGCGAGGTCAGCCGTCCGAGATATCGGCAAGGCCATGGACTTTCCTCCGGCTGAGCTTGATCAGCTTGCTCGTGCCCTGCCACATACACACGCCGACAAAATAAGAGAAGTCGCCGAAAAGCTCCCCGAAATACGCGACAGCCATATTCCTATATGGAAGCTTGAGACGCTTCTTGACGTGTGCGAGAAGATCGACGGCTTCCCTCGGCATCTCTCAGTCCACCTCGGCGGGGTCGTCATCAGCCGTGGGCTCCTCACTGACCTCGTGCCACTTGAATGGGCGACCAAAGGGGTGATTGTGTCACAGTTTGATAAAGATGACATCGAAGAACTTGGACTTGTAAAGATGGATATCCTCGGGCTTCGCAATTTGTCTGCAATAGAGGACGCGCTTCCGCTGATAAAGAAGCATCACGGCGTCGATCTCGATATCGACAACATCCCAGAGTGCGACACCAAGGTCTACGAAATGCTTTGCTCTACCAAGACCATTGGGCTCTTTCAAGTTGAATCCCCTGGGATGCGCGGGCTCCTTGGACGGCTCCAGCCTGAGCGCTTTGAAGACATAATCGCCCAGATATCGCTCTTTCGCCCGGGGCCGATGCAGGCGGATATGATCAACCCGTTCATTGCCCGCCGCCACGGTGAGGAGCCGGTCACCTACCTGCACCCAGGGCTTGAGCCGGTGCTGAAAAACACTTACGGAATTGTGCTCTTTCAAGAGCAGGTGATCCAGGCGGCTACGGTCGTCGCCGGCTTCACCTACGGCCAAGCCGACTCATTTCGGCGCGCTATGACTACCGATCGGTCTCAAGACGAGATGGAAAAGATAAAAGTGAGCTTTATGGAAGGCGCGCGGCAAAACGGGGTGACTCAAAGCGCCGCCGAGGAGGTGTTCACTCGTCTGAGAGCCTTCGCCGCGTATGGTTTTTGCAAGGCGCATGCGGCGTCTTTTGCAAAAATCGCCTATCAGACAGCTTATCTAAAAGCCCATTATCCAGCAGAGTTCCTCGCTGGGATACTCTCAAACGAACCGATGGGGTTCTATCCGCCAAACGTGATCATCGAGGACGCCCGCCGCCTCGGAATCCGAATACTCGGGGTGGATGTGAATCTGAGCGGCAAAAGATTTACCGTGGAGTATGATGAGGACTCCAGGCTCTCGCCCGGCATTCGCATCGCGCTTTCACAGATCAAGGGGATGAGTGAGGCGGCGATGGAGTCGATCACAAGTGCAAGAAAAGATCGCGTATATTCTTCTTTTGCTGATTTCTGTGCCAGGACAAAGGTGGACCGCCCGATTATCGAAAACCTTATCAGGGTGGGGGTGTTCGACTGTTTCGGGCACGATCGGGGGAAGCTTGCATGGCTTCTCGGTGAAATTTCAAGCCGGCAGCCGAAGAGATCGGCAATTCGAAATCAGCAGTCCGAAATCGAGACTCTGTTTGACAGCGTCACTCCCGACGCTGATGAGGATCTATCGTATCTGCCGGATGTGCAGGAACTCTCGCCGCACGAGAGACTTCAGGCCGACTACGAGATAATGGGGCTTTCGCCGATGTGCCATCCGCTGGTCTTTTATCGCGAAAAGCTCGAAACTCGCGGGGTTGTAGAGACGAGCAGGCTTGAAAGCCTACAGGATAAGACGATTGTCAGGGTTGCAGGTGTAGTCGTCATCTGCATGCGTCCACCCACAAAGTCGGGAGCTGTCGTCGTTTTTGTGACGCTTGAGGACGAAGAGGGGCTTGTCGACACAGTCGTATTCCCAAAGGTATATGATAAGTTTGGCTCTGTAATCTTTAATAATCCTGCACTTATCATCGAAGGCAAATTGCAGAAGATGGGTAAACGCGGCATAAGCGTCATTGCGAGCAGGATATATCCACTTGGACCTGAGTACAGAAGCGAGTCTCCGGGGGAGAGGCGTCCGTTCAAGGAACGTGTTCGCTCCGCCGGACAGAGATCCTGGGTGAAAAGTCACGGAGTATAAGGCAATCTAGCAGGCAGAGGCGCGTCTTTAGTCGCTGTCTGATGTAGTATATTGTTGTAAGCTCTGCTGTGTGGTAAAATCATTACGTATTGTGCCACACGAGTGGCACAAATAATGTAGGAGGATGGAAGGCGCATGATTTCAGCAAAACCAGCGATTTGCCTTGCGATTACGCTCGCATATTCGCTCGTCGCCTGTCCAAGCCCTGCTGGCGCCCAGATGTTCGCGGCGGAGTCAAACGATTTGTCGCAGATAGGGTTCGACGTCATAAGCGACGTCTTCGTAGGCAACGGATCCTCCGGGCCCTACATGCTCTCATGGAAGAACATCGAGTCCGAAACCGATAACGTGCTGATCACAGGTCGCAAGCTTGTCCGCGGCCAGGAATATACAATAGATTACGGCTCGGGGATGCTCGCGTTCGCCGAACCGGTTGCCGACCGCACAATGGTACGCGTCTCCTATCACAAGCTTTCGAACAAGGCCGTGAAGAACGGCGGCGAGCTCACAATGCCGCTTAACGCAAAGCTCGTAGACGGCGACCGCGGCAGCCTTCAAATGCTCGGTTTCTATAGAGGTGGCGGCGTCGCCCAGAACTCCGGCTCAGGACTATCGGTGTTCGGGCTATCCGGAGACCGCAAGATCGGCGACAAGTCCGGGCTTTCTACCACTTTGCTGTTCAGTCCGGGCAACTCCAACAGTCCGGGGGACCCCGGTGACTTCCTCGACCGCACTGCGCTCAAACTCGGTGCTGATACCTCCATTGGTAAGTTCGCACTGAAGGGCAACCTCACCCGCACAGGACAGGGTTTCTCTGCAGCCAAAGAATACAACCTGCAGTCGGCAAAGGAAGGCATTGATCTCATCGGTACCTATGGCAAAGCCTCTGATGTCGTATTCGCATCGTTTTCCTATAAAGAACAGGACAATCTCGGCGCGCAGGCTGGGGGGCAGGCGAATCAGGAACAGAAAGTCGTTATTAATCTGCCCAATATGCCGACTCTTGCTTACTCGCACGTCGAAAACGAAACTGAAGCAAAAGACGGCAAAACCTCCGGCGTTTCGACCGACACCTACAGCCTGAACCACAAGCTCGGCGACAAGACATCAGTGTCGGCCTCGTTTGCCAATTCGGATAACTCATCAAACGGCCTGACGACCTCTATGGAAACCACCAAGGTCGCTATCCAGTCCAGTGCACTCAAGAACATCCAACTGACGAGCAATTTGAACCTCAGGAACTCAGAGAAGACCGGCGAAGAGACGGCATACGACGTGGCGGTTAAGCTTGACCCAACCAAGCGAACAAGTGTCCACGCCAGCTTCGCAAACGTCGACTCAGAGATTAATGGACAGCGTACCAAGACCGCTGTCGGCGTTACCACCACCCCGATTGAAGGCATTCAGCTGAGAACTGATCTTGTTATGAATGCAAACGATGCGGGCCAGACCGATACCCGTCTTGATGTCGGCATCAAAGCCGTATCTGGCACGCGCTTCAATATGGACGCCGCCTACACCGGAACCGAATCGGTGACAGCAGGACAAACCGGCAAAGCTCAGGTAAAGATTGCCGCCAACCCCATTGATGCCGTTCAGTTGCAGACCGCTCTTTCTATGAGCGATTCAGAAAAAGGCACAGAGACAGGCATTGACTTGAATATGAAGGCTAAGTTTGGCCAAATTGCGAGCATTGAGGGTAGCTACGGCGATAAGCAGAGCGATTTCAACGCCGAAGAGCAGCGCCAGTCGCTTAGATTGAGCGCAAAGCCTACCGATTTTCTTAGTATTTCCGCAGGAATGGGCCAGAAGACCCTCGGAGACTCCGAACAGATGAACCGTGACGCGAAACTCGAGATTGCACCGAGCGACAGGTTCAAACTGGCAACCGGCTACAGCGAAGCCGTCAACGGTGAGGCGATAACCACAATTTGCAGCTACTCCGGCCAAGTCAAGCCGCTTTCGTTTATGGAGATGTCGGGCAACTACAAGACGCGCGATACCGACGGAAGTGAGGAAATTGATACTACGTCTGTCAAGATGGCACTTGGCAGTAGCAAGCGCTTCAAGTTGACGGGACAATACGCATATAATCCGGAAGACGACAAGGGCAAAGTACGCCGAGTGACGACGACGGCGCTCGGGCTCGACATGAAGCTTGGTATTGTGGGCGTCACTGGTGCTTATTCCGAAAACGAGGAGTACTTGTCCGACCGGCTGACTCGTGAGACAAGACTTGGGCTGAAGATGCCTATGTTCGGTCACGGCAACCTGACGACGACTTACAAGCTCGCTGAAGCGATCAACGCTGCCGCACAGGCAACCACAACTTATACCGTTGGATACACCCATATCGTGGGAGCAAGCTTCAACCTATCGCTTGCCGGAGAAATGGTGCAGTACGAGCAGGACGCCTTGGATAACAGAAGCGATTACAAGGCTACAGCAAAGCTTGGGATGAGTTTCTAGCCTGCATTATTCACGAGGAACGTGAATAATGCTTTGTTAGCGAGAGCTTTATTCGTGAAGCGAATAAAGTGGGCTAGTGGTTTTGAGCTAGAGACTGCAGAGTGGACCCCTCAGCCCACCCTGCAATTATTTTCAGGCGTAACTCTTCTCGGAGAACTCTTTGGACGCGGGTTGCAGGCTAACTATCACCAGTTCAGCGTCCTCGTTTTGATGGATCATCTGATTTGCGACTGATTTCTGATCGCGCACGTGATATCCGTCTCCGATCACACAGTCGGTAATCTTCGACCCTTTACCAATGAGCGCCCCGTTCCCGATAATGCTGCGCGATACTGTCGCCGCCTCATCGACCAGGCTGTTTTCTCCAACGACTGCAAAGGGACGAAGCACGCTGTTCTTGCGAAGCTCCGCGCCGGTGCCGAGAAATACTGGGCCGACAAGCTCTGCTGTGGAATGAATCTCCGCCTCGTCGCCGATCCATACCCCTGGCTCAACCTGAGTTCCTTCAATATCGATGTGCGCTTTGCCTGTTAGCGCGTCGAAATGAGCGTTTCTATAACGAAGAGTACTTCCCACGTCACACCAATAACCCGGTAGTTGGCATCCGTAGACCGGTTCCTGGTTTCTGAGCATCCTCGGGATCAAGTCCCGGGAGAAGTCGTAGGCGGTGAAGTAGGGGATGCTGCTCAATGCTTCAGGCTCAAGCACGTATATTCCCGTGTTGATCTTTGTTGAGAAGATCTCCGATTCCTTGGGCTTTTCGTGAAGCCGAGTAATGCGGCCGTCGGACTCGTGCTGCACGATTCCGTAGTCGGACGGGTCGTCCATCTCGTGGATGAGAATCGTCGCTAATGCCGATCTCGTGCGGTGGAAGTCTATCGCCGCTGTCAGGTCAAAATCTGTTATCGTGTCGCCGGAAACTACGAGAAAAGTATCTGTAATATGGGGCTGAAGAAGCTTCACAGCTCCCGCCGTGCCTTGGGGCTCTGTTTCGATGGAGTATCGGATACGCACTCCCCATTCCTTGCCATCACCGAAGTGCTCGATAATCTCTCGGGTGTCGGCAGAGATGGCGAGAATGATCTCATCGATGCCGTGCTTGCGCAAGAGCTCAATGCTGTGCTCCACCACAGGTTTACTAAAAAGCGGGAGCATAGGCTTAGGCGTGCTCATTGAGAGCGGTTGAAGTCTTGTCCCTCGGCCTCCTGCTAAAACTACAGCTTGCATCGACTGCCTCCTTGTGTTCACAATACACTGTGCACGGATCGCCATGTCCGGCATATCTGCCTGCTTTGACTGTTACTATTGTCGGTATCATAAGCAGGAAACTTTACTGGGGTAGAAATCAGTATAAATAGCGGGCGGGCTTCTTTGTCACTGCAATTTCTGATATAATCCCCGAGGAGGGTCCACTCTTGCCGAAACTACCGCGCGTACGAAGTATATTCCTTACGATCATCATTTTGTTAGTAGCCGCTGCACTCTACGCGAGGTACATCGAACCTCGCTGGTTTCAAGTAACCCACTATGAGGTGACTGCGGCGGGTCTTCCAAAGAGCCTGGACGGACTCAAGATCGTTCAACTAAGCGACATTCACCGCAATGGCTCGGGGCGAGACTATTTGATCAAAAGAGCCGTTGGGATCACAAACCGCGAGAGCCCAGACATAGCCGTAATAACCGGTGACTTTGTGAGCGGCTCTTCGGCGAACGCACCGGGGTGCGCCAGAATATTATCGATGATCAACGCCAAGCGCGGCACCTACGCAGTGCTTGGCAACCACGACTACTGGCATGGAGTCGACGGCGTAAAGCGTGCTCTTCGGCGTGAGGGGATCGTGCTTCTGACTAACGACAATCGCCGCATCGCGGGTGGGCTCTATCTGATCGGCATCGACGACGCGTGGGCGGGGCACCCAGATGTAGGCCTCGCGTGGTCGGGTGTCGACGAAAGCGCCGCACAGGTATTGTTGTCGCACACTCCCGTTGCTGCGAGGTTGTTTGCCGGTAAGAAGTGCCTTGCGCTCACTGGCCACACGCACGGTGGGGAGGTCGATCTTCCGCCGATCCCACGATCCATGCTCCCTGGACTGCTCGGGTGCAGGTATGTGAAGGGATGGTTCAAGGTTGGGCAGGCGAATATGTATGTGAACCGTGGAATAGGCATTGTGAACCCGTTTCACATCAGGTTTCACTCGCGCCCGGAGATCTCTGTGTTTGTTCTGCGATCCCCAAACCGAAAGGAAAAGTGATTTGAATAACCCGTTGCGCCTCGGCATATCCGGGAGCGCCTTTATCTACGCGATGCCAGAAGAAGTCCTCATTGCGGCTTACAGAAACTCCATCCACGGACGGCCCAGTAAGCTCGACGCTCCTCAGAATGCTATGATGGGTGAGTTTATGCGAGAGATGATGTCCGAGGTCAACGCAAGCTCGATATCATCGATGGAGTGCTATCATTCATGCGCTTGGGAGAGCGAATCGATCATTGAGATCGTTGCGAACAACCCTCGGGTTGAACTCTGGTCCGTGCATGCGCCCTATGGGAAGTATATCGACCCTTCTGCGCCAGACGATGAAGCCCGGCAAGGGGCCGTTTCGGCGTATACAGACGCGGTGCGAACTGCGGCTCGAATCGGCGCGGGTGTGGTCGTCGCCCATCCCGGCGCAAACGTCGAGTATAGCGTTTCAAAGAAAGAGCGCCTGAAGATATCGGCAGAGACAATAGGGCAGGTTACCGCGCTTGCAGGTGAGCTTGGAGTGGCGATCGCGGTCGAGCCACTGCCCAAACAAGAGCCGGGAAACTCGCTTGACGAGGTTCTGGAGATCGTGTCGATGGTGGACTTGCCAAACGTCGGGATCAACTTCGATGTGAATCACCTGTTCCCACCAGAAGACGTGCCGAGCCTCATTAGACGTGCGGGGAAGTTGATAAGAAGCGTCCACATAAGCGATCAGGACGGGCAGGAGCGCCACTGGCTGCCTTTTGAGGGGACTCTGGACTGGACTGCGGTGCTTGGGGCGTTAGTGGAAGTCGGTTATGCAGGTCCGCTTATCTATGAAACCCACATTAGGGATGCGAACACCTGCGCGGCGGTTGTCAGTCGGGTAGAGGAGAATTACGGGCGCTTGATCGATTGCGTGCGTTGAGATTGCAGGGCGACAACTTGTAAAGTCGTCGCCCTGCTGAAGTTCTATCGTCGGCTCTTGACCGGTGTCTTCTTTGTTGCGGCTTTGGGCTGGGCGTATTTTGGAACCCAGTGATACTGGCTGGGGACTTCCCATTGCTGCTCCACGTGACCGTCCACATAGGCGAATGCGCCCTGTCCATTGTGGGGCAGAAGTGCATCAGCCCTGCTTCCAGAAGCGTTCGGGAGCCCGGGTGAGGCCTCAAAGAACATCACGACTTGTGACGGATTCTTGATCTTGTCAATATCCAAGCCGCTAAGGTTCTTGTTGAACGCATAGACCACGTCGCCCTGCGCGCATTTCACTTCGCCTTGAATGTACTCCTCAAGCTGCGACTGCCACTTCGTGCGAACGGGCAGTTTTTCGAAATCGGATTGATAAAGCATTGCGGCTTTGGCAAGTTCCTGCAGATTATACACGCAGGAGGCCTTGCTTGCCTGGTCACGAACCTGACTGAAAACCGGGAAGAGCACAGCACTGCCGATGATCGCGGATGTAAGTGCTACGGGTGCAATATCTGTTCCGATCTCAGGGTTCGCTCTGAGAAACACGGTCGCGTGAACTGCATCACCGTCAAATCCAGCGCCGATTCCGAGAGCCTGCACTTTCTGCAGGCTTTTTGCGAGAGCTCCGTAGATGGGTTCAATAAGCCCGAGGCCGATACCATCAGTCAAGTACCCCAGACCTCGAAGTGGCGCCAGGTTCGCGTAGATTGTCACAAGATTGCTGTTGTCGAGGTTGGCGATTGTCTCTTTATAGGTAAGAGAATCAGCGACGCCCGCCTGAGCTCCGTTGATTGTCACTGCAGCAGAAGTCAACGATTGCGGGTCGGTTGCGACGACGACGTGCTTGCCAATTTGCGTGAGCGTCACCTTAGGCCCTTTCGGGATGGTGAACTGATATGTCTTCTGGCCCGATACTGCTTTTGCTTCAGTCACAGGTACTTTCATCTTTCGCAGATTAGCGACGATCTTGCCGACTTTCTCGCCCGCGGCCTGATCGGACTCCGCCATCGCGGTGGCGACACCACCGGGCACGGGTAGCGCGGCGGTCATCGCGACAGACATCTGGGTGTCGCTGAGTGCGAGCACCGTGTCGAAAATCGGGCTGTCGCCCATGCCGAACATTCCCGCCATTCCGGAGAGCCCTGAGATCTGTGGAAGCGATGCAGCCACCAGAGTAGTGGACGGAATTCCCGGGTTCACCGAAAGGCTCCCTTGCTGCTGACCGGAGAGTGCCATTTTGGCAAGTGCGGCCTGGTCAGGAGCGACGAACCCCAGCGCCTTTAGCTTCACTCCGGCGTCAACTACGGTAAGCCCAACTCCAAGTCCGGTCAAAGGAATGTTGGTGGCATTTGTTCCCATCTTCTCTGCCATCGAGGGGTCAGCATAGAGATAGAACATAGATCCTTCAAGGGATTTAAAGGCCTTGTAACCAGGTGTGCCTTCGGCGAAGCCTGTGCCGTGAAGAGATAGCGCAAGGGCAGACTTCGACGGCGAGACAGCGACGAGCGATCCCGATACTGCTGCGTATACTTCCATGCTCTTGTCGGCGGCCTTGAACGATCTGATAGAAAAGTCTTTGTCGGCCACAAGAGTTACATCGCCGAGCCTCTGCCAAGGCTCAAGTATCTTGTTGAGCGCCAAATCAGCCGATGCGGCATCGTTGCTGGCGATCATTAATACCGGCTGAACACCCTGTTTACCATCAGGGACGAGTACAAACGCAGACTCCTGTCCGGCCCAGCTCCCGATGTCCTTTGCGAAATCGAGTGATATTCCGAAAAGCGTGGCGAGGTTCTCGTAGGCCTTGCGCATAGCGACTTGCTGTCTGGCGAGCATATCTTGCGCCTCGGGAGTTTGAGCACTCTTGAGAACGCGAACGCTGGAGTTCTCGGGCCGCCAGTCAAAACCGGCGACAAGCACCGATTCCTGCGGAGCGAGCTGCCAGATGTCACGCTTCACATCCAAGCGTGCCGAGCAGGCAATCCCAACGGCCAACAGCCCGATGGTGAATGCTGTGGTGAAAAACTTTCTTCGTATCAACGTACACCCTCCTGTCTCAGTATCGAATCCTATCGATATCCTTGACTGCTTCACCACATTGAGCCAAATATCCTCCGATATCACCGTGCCGAATATCCGCCATCACTACAGAATTGATGTATGTCGCCACGTGAAAGTCATACGTTATGAGTGATGTATTCTTTCCTTACGGAGCACAATACTACCCCGCATTATTCACGAGTAGCGTGAATAATGCTCTGTTAGTCGATTTGTCCGGTGAGATCAGCTGCCGTGATTACTCGTTTGCCTGCCATGATTCGAGGAAGCTGGCTGCGTCTTCTATTGTCTGGGCATATGCATCGGCGCCGATCTGTTTCCACAGTTCAGGATCTATACAGTAGGCCTGTCCGCCTACCAGGATCCCTACGCTGTCGCCGTAGCTTTCTCTCACGGTCTGCACCAGCCGCTTAGTGTTTAAGAGATTGAATGGCACAGTAGTGGAAACACAAAGAAAGCGCGCTCCTGTGCGGCCAATCACGTCGACCACGCTGTCCGCAGGCGTATCTGCGCCTGTATAGTAGACATTCCACCCCCAGATTTCAAGAAAATCGGACATCATCCTCGGTCCGATATCATGCAATTCTCCAGGGGAGGCTGCAAAAACGATCGTCCCTTTGTCCTTGGGGATCTCAAGAATAATGGGATAAAATATTGACATCACGCGCTGTGATATCGAGGACGCCAAATGTTCCTGACCAACACTCACTTCTCCATCAGCCCAAAGCCTGCCTACCTCATACAATACAGGCTGAATAACCTCCTGCCACCAAAACCGGATGTCTTCCGGCGTATAAACAAACTCACGGGTGACCGCCACCGCTTCAGCGCTGCTTGGCCTAAGGACAGCTCCGAGATAGATGTCAAACTGATCGCGTGCTTTCGTTGTGGCAGTAGTACAAATAGAAGAGGTCTCAGATAGGCTTAGAAACTCCTCATGGCTTCTCTGCATCAGGTCATAGAACAGCAGAATTGGTTCTGCGCTCGCGGGAGGCAGATACTTCGCGATAGCGTTTCTGAACTCCTGAATCTCAATTGGAAAGTAATCCGGGCTGAACCCTCGCTCGATGTAACTGCGATAAACCCATAGCACTACATCCACTAGCACGGGCGCAGTCTTGACCCGAAAGATCGAGGAGATGAACTCGATGTGATTTGCGTGGTTGGTGCGCAGTACATCGATGGGCCCGGGGCCGGTCAGCGCTTCAATATCGCTTCGGGACTCAATCGCGGCGTTCACGCTGCTGAGTATTTCCCCCCTATGCCTGTCATAGCTATCAGCCGCCTGCTGATCTATGCCCGCCAACGCGTATGTGAAACTTTGAACCAGTGTATGTCGCATCACGGTTTGTCCTTTACTGGGATACTATATCCATTATAGTCAACCCGTAAGCCTGTTAACGGATTTTGTGATAACTGTGCAAAGAGCTCATCTTGGCAATAGGCTGGTAATCAACTGAGAAATACTGCGTCTACAGAAATCGGAGGAATAATCAATGTTATCTCGTATCACACTTGTAAGTATCTTTATGGCTGTAATAACAAGCGCTTGTACCGTTGTTGCAGCCGCCCCGAATGACTACAAACATCCGACGTGGGTTGTCAGCAAAATGGCCCAAGCCCCAACCATTGACGGCGTCATCAATGCAGACGAATATGCCAATGCGTCGATGATCACCGGTATGGTGACACATTTCCAGGGCGGTAACTCGCTGGTCGCGGAGATGCAGGACGTCAGTTGGTGGATGGGCTATGACGACAAGTATCTCTACATCGCTATGCGTTCGCCGCAACGCCCTGGCACTTGGCCACGTGCCCAGTGTAAAGTCAATGACGGTGAAGATGTGCTGTGGGACGATCATGTGGAGATTCAGATTGCCACCCGGGGGCGGGATAACACGACCAAGGAGGGCTACGGCTTCTACAAGGTCATCGCAAATGCTCGCGGCGTCTTTACTGACGACTTTTACCATAACGGTACTCCAGGATCCGAGCGCATCTGGAGCACAGGGGGCGCTTGCAGAGCCTCCGTACACAAGGATCACTGGGATTTGGAGCTTTCCATCGCCCTTGACGCGATGGCGACCAAATCACTTGATGGCAAGTCTTGGACAATTCAGCTCGTGCGCGCTGATCATTCAATAGGCGCGTACTATGCAGGCTGGGTCGGCACTGGCTGGACGGGATGGGACGAGTTTGGGGAGGTCGTTTTTGATCCGAATGCTCCCGCGTTTCGATTCGCAAAGCGCGGCAAAGTCCGCGAAGGCGAACTGAACCTCGGTTTTGAGATCGCTCCGTGGCAGACCCCATCGCCTGTTGACCTTCTGGTCAGACTTACAGACCCCAAGGGTAACACGATCAAAGAGCTCGTAAAGACTGCCTGGATGAAGCCAGGCAGCAAGACCTCCATCGATGTGAACGAAAAGGTGAGCTTGCCGACTGACGGCAAGAACTCACTCTATATTTTGGCTACCATGCCCGCTGTCGACTCCCAGTCTGGTGCTGAGACACGCAGGGTTCTCTATGAGAACAAAATGCCCGTCTCAGCGCTTACCCCAGAGGTCTACAAAGAGTTCATACAGCCGTGGATAGAGCGAACTCCTCAGGCTGGCGAGTATGTTTGGGACTTCGGTTACTGGCCGGGATATGGCATCGCCAAATCGTCGATTGATCTCGATTTCTTCGGCATGTCCGACAAGATCAGAAACGCCAATGCGTTTGTTGTGAGCATATACAACACCAAGAACGTTAAGAAAGCAGTCGCAACATCTCGCGTGGCAATTCCTGATACGCTCATGGCATCAATGACTTTCGAAACAGGCAAGCTCCCGGTTGGTGACTACCTCGCCAAGATGACCCTGATCGGTGCTGACGGCAAGACGGTGGTTGCGACGAAAGAGCAGAAGTTCCTTCGCAGGACCTATGCGTGGGAGGGTAACAAGATCGGCTGCGAAGATATGGTCTTGCCACCGTACACGCCTCTTGTGGCCGACACTGCCACTGGGACTCTAAAATCGGTGCTCCGGGATTACAAACTCAGCGCTGACGGTCTCTTCGCGCAGGTACGGGCCGGTGGGGATGGTGGGCCTGAAGATATTCTAGCGTCGCCGATTCGCCTGGAAGCCGAATCGGCGGGTCAGCCTGTTGCAGCCACAGACGCCAAAAGCGCGATTGTGGACGCTAAAGACGCACGCATCAAGGTGGCGTCGTCCGTCAATCTTGGCGGCGCAACCGTAGAGATGAAGAACGATATGGAGATCGACGGATGGTACGACGTCAAGATGACCGTCAAACCCCGTGAGAGTGGTGCCTATTTGGATCGGCTCAGCCTTGTGATCCCACTCTGGAAGGGCGCGGACACAATGTATATCCACCGATTCGTCGATGGCATCGATGCCGGCAAGAACCGAATCCCCGCCGGTGACGGTGTGGTTTGGAACAGCGGCACACTGCTTCCCATGTCTGATAACAGGGAGAAATGGGGAAGCTTTGTCCCTATCGCCTACTGTGGGAACGGCGACAAGGGTGTATGGTGGTTTGGCGAAGAGAACCGGGACTGGACAATGTCCGACAAGCTTCCGGCTGTGCAGTACGTCAGGACCAAAGACGGCGTAGAGCTCAGAATCAACATCTTCGCCGCTCATACAAAGCTCGATACTGAAAAGAAAATCCACTTCGCACTTCTCGTCGACCCTGTAAAAACGGCGGACGGCGAACGCAAGTGGTCGTGGTTCAAGGACGATCAGCACTCCTATACAGCCTATATCACCGGCTGGCGTCGCTGGGGTCGCAGCACCGACGGCTACTGGCTCGAAGACCAAGACTGCGACGCCTTGAACGACTTTATGTCTGGGAAGAAACTGCAAAACGACCGAAAGCGTATCTATCCCGGCTATCCGGTAGGGCCTAGGTCTGATAGCTACAACTCCCAGCGCGCAGACCAGTTCCAAAAGTCAATCGAGTCAGGCAAACCGATCGTCTTCTACGGATCAAACTCAAATATGAGCAAGGACCTGCCTGAGTTCAACACCTACGCGGGCGAATGGGGGAACTCGCTGCCATCTGGTAAGGAGATTCCTGAAGCTGACCGCGCCTACAACCTCGCTGGTTCATACGCGCCAAAGTATGAAGATGAGATGGGTGAGTTTGGCTGTAACTGGGTTCAGAGCCAGGTAGATTGCTTCATCTGGTACTCTAATAAACTCCTCACCAAGACACCTGTCAACGGCACCTGGTGGGACAATGCGTCCAACTTCTTGATCACCGAATATGACCCTGTTAAGAAGGAGTTCTATCAGAAGTGGAGCGTCTTCACAAGGCGGGAAGTAACGAAGAGGCTGAACACCCTGCAGGCAAAGGCTGGAAATCGACCATTCTGGCTCAGCAATATGGGCGCGGAGTGGTCTTGGAACCAGATGTGCTGGCACGTTGAGAACGGCTTCTACGTGACGGGTATCAAAGACTCAATGCTCGATCAGTTCAGCGTGGACCAGTTCAGGTCGCTATTCCGACTCCGCCGGGGTATCGTTCATCAGATAGACGAACGTGGATATTCATCGACTGGTGATTACAGCAATGCAGACCTTAGGAAGCGCTGGAGAGTGCTTACAGGTCTGTGCCTGATCCACGACATCGGCTGGAAAGGCGACGGGGCGAATCTGGATGCCGCAAGGCTCGCCGGTCTTCTCGACGACAAGGTTGGGTTCTTCTCGGAGAAAGAAACGTGCCCGTTCACAGGCTACTGGAGAAGTGCCGATATGGTCGCGATAGGAACTTCCGGTGTCTACTGTTCTGTTTATAGGGGCAAAGACCGGGCGGCTCTTGTCGTCTTGAACGAGAACAAGAACGCTGTCGACGTTCCTTTCACTGTCAACGACACGCTTCTTGGGAGAAGGCTCAAGCGTATATATGACATAGAAACCAGCGCAGAGCTTCAGAGTATCTATAACCAGACCAAGCGCAAGTATGAGCTCGGTGAATACCTGCCCGGAAGTTTCGGGATAGAGGGACACGGGCTGCGAGTGTTCATCGTCGAATAGCTCCCATTGGAATGGGCAACCAATCACAGTTGGTTGCCCATTCTTTTTAGTGTCTGGGACCGATGAGCCTGTTTGAAAGCACACCCCGATGGGCAAAATCACTGGGATGAAAACCCCTCCACTGATCGAGACTCACAGGTCCGCGGGCGCGAAGATCGTCGAGTATGCGGGCTGGCTTTTGCCTATCGACTACGGCAGTGCTCTCAGAGAGTCTGCCGCAGTCCGAAATGCCGCAGGCCTCTTTGATGTCAGCCATATGGGCAGGGTCGACATCGTGGGTAAGGACGCTCAATTTTCACTTCAGCGCCTCCTCACAAACGACATTGCCCTGCTCGGGAATGGGGCAGGTCAATACACCCTGATGTGCAACGACGCCGGAGGCGTAATAGACGATCTCATAGTCTACCGCCGTGCCTCTGAAAGCTTTCTCCTGGTAGTCAACGCCGCCAACATGGACAAAGACAAGGCCTGGATCAGTTCTCATCTGCCACCAGATGTTCGTATGGAAGACTGCACTGAGGCTACGGCTATGTTTGCGCTGCAGGGGCCTCGATCTGTCGAAATACTGAGAGATTTCGGTGTAGTTGGCGCAGGACACATCCCACGCTTCCACTTCACTGAAACCATTACCTTGGGCGCTCGCATTTTCGCCGCTAGAACGGGGTATACCGGTGAGGATGGGTTCGAGATCATCTGCGCGACCAATGACGCCCAAAGGGTCTGGTCGGGGCTGCTTGAGGCAGGTAGCGACTTGGGGATTCAGCCCTGCGGTCTTGCCGCGAGGGATATTCTGCGAATTGAGGCGGGGCTTCCACTCTATGGTCACGAGCTAAGCGAGAATATCACCCTTGCGCAGGTTGGCTTGATGAGGTTTGCACGACTGACCAAAGGGGAGTTCATCGGAAGGGCTGCAATCGCCGCTACGGCTTCAAATGGGCCTAATGTGAAGCTTGTTGGTATTGAAATGGAGGGACGAACAGTCCCCCGCGATGGCGACACAGTGCTCACCGATCACGGTCGCGGCAGAGTTACAAGCGGCACCTATTCGCCCACACTTGGTCGGGGTATTGCTATGGCCTATCTGCCTAAACAGACAGCAGAGGATGAGCGTGTGGTGGTTGAACTCCACGGCGCGCAACGTATGGGGTTCGCCCGCAAGCTGCCAATGTATCGAAAGAAAACTCCGGAGGGTTAAGGAGGACTGGATGCATCCTGAAGACGTGAAGTATAGCAAAAGCCACGAGTGGGTCAAGGTATTGGGCGATCTCGGTACTGTCGGCATTACGGAGTTTGCAAAGGACGAACTCGGCGACATCGTAAACGTTGAACTTCCCGCAATTGGAGCGACTGTGCGTGCTGGGGACCCGTTTGGAAGCGTTGACTCGGTTAAGGCGGTGTCTGACATTATGTCCCCAGTTACGGGTGAAGTCGTTGAGCGGAACGATGACATCGTGGAGAGCCCGGAACTGATCAATGAAGACCCATACGGCGCAGGCTGGATGATTATAGTCAAGCTCTCTGACCCTGCTGAACTGGACGACCTGATGACAAGCGACGAATATGAGCAATACATCGAACCGGAGTAGGCTTTCATATATTCCAGCAACCGATGACGACCGACGCGAGATGCTTCAAGACATCGGTGCGGCGAGCATTGATGAGATCTTCGAGCAAATTCCAGAAGAGGCTCGTTTCGCCCATGCGCTCGACTTACCACCGGGCCTTGGAGAGCAGGATGTCGTAGCGCTTGCCGCCGGGCTCGCACAGGTGAACCAGAGTCTGGACAATCTCGTCTGCTTTCTTGGTGCTGGCGCGTATGATCACTACATACCGGCAGTCGTCGATTCGGTCGTGTCACGCTCTGAGTTTCAGACCACCTATACGCCCTATCAGCCCGAGGCAAGCCAGGGAGTCCTGCAGACGATCTTTGAGTATCAGAGCATGATCTCGGCGCTCACCGGAATGGAGGTCTCAAACGCCAGCCTCTACGATGCCGGAACAGCCGTCGGCGAGGCGGCGATCATGGCCTATGGTATCAGTGGCCGTCGGCGCGTGTTAGCCTCCCGCGGGGTTCATCCCAACTACCGTCAGGTGCTTCGAACCTATGTCACTGGTCTGGGAATCGAGATAGATGAGATCGTGACCCGTGACGGGGTGACAGATTTGGATGACCTCACATCAAAGCTCTCTGATCAAGCCGCATGTGTTATCGTGCAATACCCTTCATTCTTTGGAAGCATCGAGAAGTTGGGCGACATCGCTGAATTGACGCATAATGCGGGCGCCTTGTTGATCGTAAGCGTCGACCCGATTGCGCTCGGAATGCTCAAGCCACCGGGGGAATACGGCGCGGATATTGTGGTGGGTGAAGGACAGGCACTCGGCGTGAATACAGGCTTTGGCGGGCCGTTCCTCGGTCTTTTCGCATGCAGGAAGGAACACGTCTGGCACACACCCGGCAGGCTGGTCGGGCAGACGACAGATGCCGAAGGTCGCCGCTGCTTTACGCTCACTCTGCAGACCCGGGAGCAGCATATTCGACGCGAGAAGGCGACTTCCAATATCTGCACCAACCAGGCGCTTGTCGCGCTTGCGACGACGGTCTATATGTCCGCACTCGGGTCAAACGGGCTTCGCCAGGTCGCTGAACTTTGTTTCCACAAGGCCCACTACGCGGCAGATAGTATCGCATCGAAGCGGGGATATACGCTTGAGTGGAACAGCCCATTCTTTAAAGAGTTCGTGGTAAGGTGCGACCGGCCCGTCTCTGAAGTCAACGATAGATTGCTTGAGCACAACATCCTCGGTGGGCTCGATCTTGGCGCGTACTACCCCGAGTTGGCAGGGAGAATGCTGATATGCGTGACGGAGAAGCGCACCAAGCGGGATATAGACAGGCTGGTGGAGGCGCTCCCATGAACGACGAACCGCTGATCTATGAGCTGTCACGGCGGGGTAGGGTGGGCTGCACGCTGCCTGCGCTGGATGTGCCAGAGTCCGAGGTCCCGCAGGAGTCGCTTCGGGAGAGGCTTGAACTCCCTGAGGTCTATGAACTCGATGTCGTCCGGCATTTTGTGCATCTCGCACACCGGCAGTTCTCGATTGATGGCAACTTCTACCCGCTTGGATCCTGCACTATGAAGTACAACCCGAAGGTCAACGAGCGAATCGCCGCCATGCGAGGGTTTGCCGCCCTCCATCCGCTGCAGCCTGAGGACACGGTGCAGGGGGCACTCGCGCTTATGAGCGAGCTTGAGAGCTTCCTCGCTGAGATCGGTGGGATGGACGCTGTGACGCTCCAACCCGCCGCCGGAGCGCTCGGCGAGCTCTGCGGGATGCTGATGATCAAGGCGTATCATCAGTCCAGGTGCGACGAGGCTCGAAAGGTCGTCCTTGTGCCCGATTCGGCTCACGGTACCAATCCGGCTACCGCCCACCGCTGCGGCTTTGAGGTGCGCAAGCTCTCATCCAGCCCAGAGGGGATGGTCGATGTTGCCCTACTTGCCTCCATGCTTGGGCCGGACGTTGCCGGAGTGATGCTCACGAACCCCAATACCCTCGGCCTGTTCGAAAAGGACGTCGTGAAGATAACTCAGATGGTGCACGACGCTGGCGCACTTGTCTACTGCGACGGAGCGAATATGAACGCGATACTCGGGCGCGCGCGTCCCGGTGATCTGGGCTTTGATGTGATGCATTTCAACCTGCACAAGACATTTTCCACGCCTCATGGGGGTGGGGGACCAGGCGCTGGGCCGGTCGCGGTGAAAGAGATTCTTCGCCCGTTTCTGCCGACGCCCGTTATCAAGCACACTGATTCGGGATATCGCTTCGATAACGATCGTCCCCAGTCCATAGGCAGGCTGCACTCGTTCTACGGCAACTTCCTGGTGATGGTCCGCGCCTACGCCTATATTCGCACACTCGGGCCAGAGGGACTTCGCGAGGTCTCTGACAACGCCGTCTTGAACGCCAACTATGTCATGGCGCATTTGAAAGATATATTGCCGATTCCCTACGGCGAGCGATGCATGCACGAATTTGTATCGACCGGCAAGTATTACCGCAAGGAGGGAATAAGGGCGCTAGACATCGCAAAACGCCTGCTGGACTTCGGTTTCCATCCCCCGACAATCTACTTCCCGTTGATCGTCGATGAGGCGCTGATGATCGAGCCCACCGAAACTGAGAGCAAGGAGACTCTCGACGCCTTTATCGCTGCAATGCGTGAGATCGACAGGGAGACCAGGGAAGATCCCGAAGTCATCAAGTCCGCGCCGCACAACACACCGGTCCGGCGTGTCGACGAGACCACCGCAGCCAGAAAGCCGATTCTGACATGTCTTGGCGACTGATACCCTACGTCGAGGCTGATGGCCCGTGGAACATGGCGGTGGATGAGGCGATATTTCAGTCGTTTATCGATGGCGCCTCGCCGCCCACACTCAGGTTCTACGGCTGGAGCGAGCCCTGGGTCAGCATCGGCCGCCTGCAGCCCATAGAGAACGTCCCTGAAGGGTGGGGGAGATGTCTCGTACGGCGACCGACCGGCGGCAGGGCGGTTCGTCACGGTGGCGATCTTACCTTCAGCGCGATCGTTTCATCGAGGGAACTTGGCTCCCCTATTATTGAGTCATACAGAAAGACGGCTGAAGCGGTGCAGCGGGCGCTCGTTGAGGTTGGTGTGCCGGCAAGGATGTGCCGAGTTACTACGCCACCGAGTTCTGTTCGGAGCATTGGCGCATGCTTTGATCTGACGCTTGATTATGAACTGGTAGTTGGAGAACGCAAGGTGTTCGGGAGCGCCCAGGTTCGCAGGTCAGGTGCGGTGCTTCAACAGAACTCACTTGTGCTGTTGGGAATCGAGAGAGAAAGACTCATAGATTCGATTACTCACCACATGGAAAGGGTGTTCACTGCCAATATACGTGATGATGTTTTGAGCGAGAATGAGCTCCAGATCGCTCGCCATCTAGCCGATAACAAGTATGCAAGGTTGCGCGCCACCGCTGTCAACCTGTAATTGACACCAGTTTGTTGAGCGTGTTATACTGAGCACGAAAGTCCAAGAGGAGGCTCGACCTGAATGCCTAGAAAGATACTAGCCGTTGATGACGAAAAGAACATAGTCCGGCTCGTTCAAGTGAACCTTGAGCGGCAGGGGTTTCAAGTAGTCACCGCAAGCGACGGCAAAGAGGCGCTAAAGAAAGTCGAAGAGGAACGGCCTGACCTCGTGGTTTTGGATGTAATGATGCCGTATATGGACGGCTTCGAGGTGCTCCAGAACCTTAGACGCAATCATTCCACACGAAATATCCCGGTTATTTTGCTCACTGCAAAAACCCAGGACGAGGATATCTTTAAGGGATGGCGGTCCGGTGTCGACTGCTACCTTACCAAACCGTTTAACCCGATGGAGCTTGTCTCGTTCGTCAAGCGGATATTCAGCTCGATGGACGGCGGCCCCGGCGGCGAAAAGAGATTCGAGATAAGGTAAGTCAAAGTCACGGGATTCGTCCCGTTAGCTCAGGAGACGACATTGGCACAAGATAAAAAGACCCTCGCAGTGATGCTCGGAGCTGCAGCCGGCGTAACGCTGGTCTCGGCCGCAATCGTATGGTATATGAAAGCTCACTCTGAGCAGCCTATTAAGGACGTTCAGGACGCAATCAGCCGTGCCTACGACAAGATCAAGGAACTCGAGAACATCGCAACCGCAAAGTTGCACACTGAGTCCTGATCGACAAAGAATAGTTTAAGTATCAAAAAACCGCCGCTAGCGCTCGCTGTCGGCGGTTTTTAGCAGATCTCGGATTACTTTGTTTATAGGCCTAACGGCAATGTCCGATAATACTACTTATGTTAACTTGAGTATTCGGCAGAAAATGACACGAGCGCCACGCCGCCCCACCGCCTCACACACGTCGTTTCTCACTTGCGTTTACTCGTCAAAATGCGATAGAATTCATGCAGCACAAATCAACTTCGGCGCGCGCTCGGGTTGTTACTGACCGGGCGTATTTTTTGCCTCCCAGGGATCAGTTTTAAATGGTAAACAACAAGAAGTTTCTATCCGGGAACGAGGCTATCGCGCACGCGGCTTTTCGGGCCGGGTGCAAGGTGGCGGCGGCGTATCCCGGCACTCCGAGCACGGAGATCCTGGAGAACGTTAGCAAGTTCAAGTCGCATATCTACTGTGAGTGGTCCGTCAACGAAAAAGTCGCGATGGAAGTCGTGATCGGCGCTTCGTTCGCTGGTGTTCGGACGCTTACGGCGATGAAACACGTGGGACTGAACGTCGCAGCCGACCCGCTTATGACGTTCTCTTATCTTGGGGCCAACGGCGGAATGGTCATCATATCAGCCGATGACCCAGGCATGCACAGTTCCCAAAACGAACAGGATAACAGGTTCTTCGCCCGCTTCGCGAAAGTCCCCCTGCTCGAACCGGCAGACAGCCAGGAAGCCTACGATATGACCGTAGAGGCGTTCGCCATCTCCGAGGAGTATAAGACCCCGATTATCGTGAGGATGACCACCAGGACATCGCACGCGTCTGGCATCGTCGACCTCGGTGACTTCACACCCATGCCCCCTAACGGGCTCACTTACGTGAAGGACATCGAGAAGACTGTCCCCGTTCCCGTCTTTGCTCGCAAAATGCGAGTCAAGGTAGAGGAGCGCACCGAGGCGCTGCGCCAGTTTGCCGAGAAGTCGCCACTTAACCGTATAGAGCGCGGATCAAACGATATCGGCATTATCACCTCAGGCGTGACCTATGAGTACGTCAAAGAGGTGTTCCCGGAGGCTAGCGTCCTGAAGCTCGGTTTCACTAACCCCCTACCCAAGGACTTGATCAAGAACTTCGCCCAAAGTGTAACAAAGCTCTATATCATAGAGGAGCTCGACCCGTTCCTTGACGAACAGATCAGGGCGATGGGTATTGTTGTTCAAGATTACGCGACACAGCTTAACATGGGTGAACTGAACCCGCTCAGGATGGAGCAATTGCGTGTTGAGATCCTGGGTGGAACAGCTCCCGTAATCGTTTCTAAGGGAGTGGGCGATGGACTCCCCGCAAGGCCTCCCGTGCTCTGCGCCGGATGCGGCCACAGAAGCGTGTTTCGTGCGCTGAGCAACCTTGGAGTGACCGTTACAGGCGACATCGGCTGCTACAGCCTCGGTGCGTTCAAGCCGCTGGAGTCTATGGACACAATCGTCTGTATGGGTGCAAGTGTCGGAAACGCGTTCGGTTTTGAGAAGGCTGGTTACAATAACAAAGTCGCCGCGGTCCTCGGAGATTCCACGTTCTTCCATTCAGGCATAACCGGGCTATTGAACATTGTCTACAATAAGGGAATTAGCACCGTTATCGTCGTCGACAACCGAACGACTGCAATGACCGGTCACCAGGACAACCCCGGAACTGGTCGGACGCTTATGGGCGAGCCTACCAAACAGATTTCGGTAGAGCAGGTAGCTAAAGGCGTCGGCGTCGACCGCGTGCGTGTGATCGACTGCTACGATGTCGCCGAGGTCGAGAAGGTGCTCAAAGAAGAGCTTGAAACCGCCGAACCGTCTCTCATAGTCGCCAAGCGCCCGTGCGTTCTTGGTGCGAGGATTGCCGTTACGCGGCAGTTTGTGATCGATCTGGATGCCTGCAAGGGTTGTCGTAAGTGTCTGAAACTGGGATGCCCCGCGCTTGAGATCGGTGAGGCCGACCCGGAGAAGCCGAAACTTCGCAAAGTCAAGGTGAACCCCGTTCTGTGTGCGGGCTGCGGCATGTGCAATCAGATATGCGAATACGGTGCAGTGAAAGAGAACGTTTTGCAGGAGGCCGGTCGATGAAGAAGACGATAAATATCGCGCTAGTGGGAGTTGGCGGACAGGGAACACTGCTTGCAAGCGAAGTCATATCCCGTGCGGCTATGCTCGCCGGCTCAGACGTGAAAAAGAGCGAAGTTCACGGCATGGCTCAGCGCGGCGGTAGCGTCGTTAGCCAGGTCAGAATCGGAGAAAAAGTATATTCGCCCCTTATTCCAGAAGGTGAGACGCACTTCCTGGTGAGCTTTGAGCTTTTGGAATCGCTGCGCTACGCTGACACGGTCGCGCCGGAAGGCGTTGCGCTGATCAATCGGCAAAACATTATCCCCGTGACAGTATCGAGTGGTCAGCAGCAGTGGGTTGATGATATCGAGGACCGGATCAGTCGGGCCTATTCCAATCATAGAATCATCAACGGGCTCGATATCGCTCGTGAGCTCGGCAATATCAGAACGGTGAATATGATCATGACCGGCGCGCTTTCCAAGTCGCTTGAAATCCCTGCTGAAGCGTGGCAGCAGGCGATATCAGAGCTCGTGCCAGCCAAGCACCGCGAAGTCAACGACAAGGCATTTGCGGCTGGTCGAGATCTACAGTAAACGAATCAAAGGGCTAGGGGTGAGGAGTTCCCTCCCCTAGCCCTTCATTGAACCTAAACTATTTCCACTACTTCGATGTCAAATGTGAGGTCTTTTCCTGCAAGCGGGTGATTCGCATCGAGCGTGATGCTGCCCTCGTCAACTTCGACAACGGTCACAACGACCGGCATCCCCTCTTGAGTCGTCATCTGAAGCTGATCACCAATGTCGGGATCGAGCCCATCCGGAAGGTTAGAGCGGTCGACGTGCACCACCATCTCTTCCCGATGCGGGCCGTAGGCCTTGTCGGACGGAATGGTGGCAGTTTTGGTATCCCCACTAGCCGCCCCGAGGACTGCGTCCTCAAAACCAGGGATTACCCTCCCCTCCCCTATGGTGAACTCGATCGGGTCGCGCCCGACTGAGCTGTCAAACACGCTACCGTCATCAAGTCTGCCAGTATAGTGGACCTTTACTGTATCGCCGCTCTGTATCTGTGCCTGTGCCATTCTGGTCACATCCTCTCTGCAGCAAGCGCTGTCGCCTGCCACACACTGTGCCGGCTGATGCCGACGTATCTCAAAGTGGTCCCCGAGTGATAGGGACAATCGATTCAATTCGTCTCTTCTGTTCGTCGTTTACCGGTTCGATCGGAGTCACGGGACGCCCTGAGCCAATGCCAAGAGTTGCTACGGCATATTTTATCCCAGATATCCACGATGTATACCCAGTAACCAGCTCTCCGACAAGGAAATCTATTCTACGCTGCGCAACAGATAGTCTTTTGCGATCGCCAGCGACTCCGGCGTCATACGCTTCAACAAGAGTATAGGGCTCGAAATTGGCAAGCCCAGGAACTATTCCATCTGCCCCAAGGAGCATCGTTTCCTCGGTCATCTCGTGGCTTCCGACAAAGACGCCGAGTCCGATGTCTCTCCCCTGCTCTATCAAGGGTATGGTAAGATCCTTTCGGTTTGAACTGTCTTTCACAAATCTTATCCACCCCCGCCGGGCCATGTCGAGCATGGTATCAAGCGACAAGCAGGACCCCGTGCACGGAGGGATATTGTAGACCACCATCTCCATATCAGGAACGGCCTCCCTGATCGTGCCAAAGTGTCTCAAGTGCTCAGACGCGGCATGTGTCGGGACATAATAGCTCGCCGTTGCGACGTAGGTACTGTAGCCGAGATCGCGAACTATACGGACTTTCTCGATGGCTCGTCTTGTGGAATCCTCCATCACTCCGGCCCACAGCGGAACGCGGCCACGCGTCTGGTCAAAGCAGACCTGCATCATCCTGACCCATTCGGAGGTCTCAAGAAGTGGCCCTTCGCCGGTCGAGCCTCCTATGAATATTCCGTGGACACCGCCGTCGATAACGTAATCGACCACCGCCCGAAGTGCAGGCTCATCTATACGATCCTGATCGTCTACGGGAGTTATGAGCGGCACCATCACGCCGTGGTATTTGTCTTCTCGCATTTGTCCTCCTCGGTCGCCCAGTCGGCTCCGTCGCCTAGTTTGTCAACTGTCAGGTGGCAGGTGTCGTTTAGGAGTCGCAGTGTAGCGCGGTCCCCTACTACGTCAAAGACTGTGATGCTACCGTTATCCATCCTGATTCGCCTGTAGAGTTCTGGCCCCAGGCCCAGTGCAGCGGCCAGAAGCCCCCGGACCGATCCTCCATGCGCCGCAACAGCGAGCCTTTCCTCAGGGTGGCGCTCGACAGCCATTGCGATGAACTCCCTACAGCGCTCGATGACTTCCTCAAGGCGTTCAGCCCCCGGAGGTCTGTGACCGATCGAGTCTTTCACATACTCCGCATGCTGCTCCGGGTAGCGCTCCGCGACTTCTTTTAGTGTCATTCCCTGCCACTCGCCCAAGTTCGCCTCGCGAAGAAGCGGGGTTGGGACTACTTTCAGCCCGTGAGGCGCGGCGATCTCCTCGCCGGTAACGAATGCCCGCGCTAAGTCACTTGCATATACAACGTCGAACGATTCGTCGGCGAGCTTGCGCCCGGCCCGCCTCGCCTGATCGATGCCCTTTTCTGTAAGCGGCACGTCCGTATGCCCCTGTATACGCGCTTCGGCGTTCCAAGAGGTTTCCCCGTGCCGGACCACATAAAACTCTGTCATAACTCTCCTGGTTTCACAGTCCCAAGCTCAGTGCCATCGGGACGAACTCTCATTGATCCAAACTGAACAATCTTCACCGGGGTCACCGTAGCGACGGGAGTCACAACAGACATATGCCGCTGTTTGAAGTCGACTGCCTCGATGATCCCAAGCGCCATCGTGTTTCCCCGGGCATCGGCAAGCCCAACCAGCAGGTTGGAGAAGTCCATCCCACAGACGACTGTGAACTCCCGTGTGCCGTATTTGTTCTTTAACGCCTCAACCCCAGCCATATTCGGCCCGCACTGGACCACGATATACATTCCCCCTCCGACAACCTCCGCGTGAAGCACCTTCGCCCGAAGAGTCCGCTCGATCACCCTGAAATGCTGCCACTTCACGTTCCTGCCCGTAGTGAAAAACGTGTTCCAGCAGACTATATCGTCAAGGCGAATGATATGGCGCTCGGCGTCTCGAAAGTAATCAAAGAATCGTCTCTGCCTGCGGGCCGCACGAAACTCCCTGGCTTTGGGTTTGGATTCAGGGGAAGTCTTGAGTTGGTGCAGGTTAATGCTCTCAACTCGGCGGATGCCAGAGGTGATGTGCTCTATCTCACGGCGTTTGGATATCCCAACAACGTGCCGGGGCGAGATAAGCTCGATCTTGTGCTGCTTCAGTCTCCGGCCTGAGGTGCCCTGCACCAGGCCTGTGGTATCGACGACCACGAGCTTTGCGCCACGGGCGAGCGCTTCATCGGTCATCTTCTTCGCCCCAACAGCTAGAGGCAGCATGTGCCCGAACGGAGACGTTGAGCCGACGAAATACATCCTCCGGGGTGAGACTTCACGGAGAGCCTCCAAGGGATGATCGATCAATGCCATCGAGACAACCGACGGCGGGCCGACCTCGCCCTGGCCGATGTCCGCGTCCACAATCGCAGTTGCAACACCCGCGCGAACCGCAGTGTTGATGAGTTCAAGTACGAATGTGGTCTTGCCGGTGTCCGTGTCGCCAATCACGAGCGTGATACCCGGGTCGGCGACGATGGCCTCTATTGCGTTTTTCCATTCCTGGCTAATATCCACAAAGCTATGGTTATCCTTCCAGCCTTACTTTTCCTCCATCGCGAGCTCAAGTGGCGGCATTTCGGAGGTTTCGATGCTGGGACGTGATTGCAGGCGCAGGCTCGTAATGCCGTTTGATGCCTTGCTGAGATGCGAGGACATGTCATCGCGGGCGTTACCAAGCATCGTAAGCCCTCGGGAAAACCTGCCTTCGAGTTCCTCCTGTACCGATCTAATACCCTTTTCCACACCATCAAGGCACGCTTCCAGGCGGTGCAGGTCGATGTTTTGGGAGCTGCGAAGGACGGTTTGAAAAACAAGCAGCAGATATGGCACGAGCATACTATAGCTCACCAGCACAACATTTTGCTGGAATATATCAGCCTGGATACCGCAGCAGAGGTCGTATATGGCGTCTGGAACGGTCGCAATGGCGAAGTTTACAGTGATATTTGGCTCAATGTACTTACGCACCTCGCGGCTCTTGCTCATAACGACGGATTCTATCTGGCTCTTGAGCTTCAACTGCTCTGTGGGGTCGGTTGCTTCGAGAAACTGCTCTAAAAGGTTGGTAGCCGCCCACTTGCTATCTATCGGTAGTACAAGATTGTTGGGCAATCTTATACCAAACTCTACAGCCTTATCCCCTACCCTGAAGTTTCGCACCTGCCACTCTGGTGGAAGCTTCGCAAACACCACTTCGACGATATTCTCGCCCGCCGCCCCCTTGGACTGCGTGCCTGCTATAATTGCTTCAAGTCTGCGAATCGATTCAGCGGTTCGGGTTTCCATGTCACGTCGGGACTTCGCCTGCGTCTGAATCTCTGTCAAATCGTTCTTTGCGCGCGCAAGCTCCTCGCGGATCGCGGTAGTTGCGTCGACGATCCCCTTTGCCACCGTGCCAGTCTCGGCTAGCCCTACGCCCAGAGCCGACAGACTCTGTCCGGCAATTGACTGGTTCTGCTCGACTTTGGCGACGCGCTCGGATATGACTCTGACCTCGGTTTGAATCTTCGAGGCAGTTTCGGTCACCTGTTCGAGCCGGGAGAGCTTCTCAGCAATCACAGCCGACTGCGCCTGTCCCTGCTGCACGGCTTGCGTCAGGTTCTGCAGGGGTGTAGAGATGTCTCCCCCCACTCCGGGCCGCTTGGCGAGCACGATGACTGCTGCGGCCAGAATGCCGAGCACTGCGAGGCCTACTATCGAAAGGATAACACTGTCCATATTGCCACCTATCATTTGGAAATCATGCTTGCGCGCCTGCGTCTAAGTTTGATAGACTGTCACTGGCGCGCAGGCTTCATATCATGATTCGCCGACTCACGCGCTATTCCCTTCGAGGAGGCCAACATTTGTTCGATTTTAAAATTGTCTCCGTCATCGGGGCTGCCATAGCCATCGCGTCTTCACTGGTCGCGCACGCTGATACCGCTGCGACCTACGTGGGTGCTGGAGCGTGCAGAAACTGCCACGGTGAGACTGCCCAGTTTACGGGTGGCATACACCCGAAGACTGAGATCGCATGCGACCAGTGCCATTCTGCGCGACACAACGACATTGTGAAGGGGTACGCCAAGAGCGCGCACGCAAGCGCATTGATCGATGTGGAGGAATCACCTTCCAAGTTGAAGGCGAAGTTTGCCGCGGGTAGCCCTGTCAAGAAAGAACAGATTGCCTATGCGTTGGGCGTCGGCACAGTGAAGCAGGCTTACTTGGACTCCAAGCTGATGCTCATCCCGGGGTACTGGAGCGCAGTGGACAACAAGTGGGTTGTTACTCCATCTGCCAGCGTTCCAAAGAAGCCTGCTGTTGCAAAGGGCGTCAACAAGTCCGGCAAGGCCGCTGCTCCAGCAGCTTCAGCGAAACCAGTCCTACTCGATGCATCAAAGAAGTGCGTTGGCTGCCATACCACCGGCTACAATCCATCGACCAAAGTCTGGGACTTCGCGGGCGTGTCCTGCGAGTCCTGCCACGGGGCAGGGAGCAACCACGTTAGGGCTGGTGAGAAGACTCAGATCACGAACCCGACAGTGCTCAGTAAAGAGCGGCAGGCGATGATCTGTGGGCAGTGCCACTCCAAGGGGACTGATATTTCCAAGACCTACGCTTTTCCGATCAATTTCAAGCCGGGAGATGACCTCGGGAAGTTCTTCATCGACGCCAAACCCAAGACTGCGGGCTTCAACCAGCAGTATTCGGAGCTCGTCACAAGCAAGCACTACACCGCAGGGGTGATCTGCACGAGCTGCCATAACCCTCACGGCCCGGTTACGGGAACTACGCGCCAGCTGATCAAGCCCGTGATTGATCTATGCACGGGGTGCCATAAGGAGCAGCAGTTAGCCAAACACGCTCCAGGATCGCCCGCAGGCACAACTTGCGCCACTTGCCATATGCCCGAAGGGGTTCACACGTTCAATTAGAAATCAATACTGTTGGGCCGATGATATCATCGGCCCAACAGTATTCTTCACTAACCCGCATTATTCACGAGAAGCGTGAATGATGCTCTCTTAGCAAGAGCTTTATTCGCATCACGAATAAAGCGGGCTAACCGATTCTAACCGTTGCTATGCCATATGCCGGTATATTTACCAGCAACGTGTCGTTTTCAAGAATCGCCGACGACTGGGCCAGCGGCTCCTCCATCAGATCCACTTCGACAGCACTTGCGCCTTGCTTCACGACGCCATCAAGCTTCACTCTGGCCTGTGTCACGACTCCTTGGACCTCGTAGAGCCGGAGAACCAGGGAGTCAGAGCCCTCTGCTTTCTTCGCGCTTGCAAGCATAACGTTGGAATCGATCACCTCGATGAAGCCAGCACTTGGCGCAAGCGGTCCATCGTGAACATCCGTGCTGGCGACGTTCATCGGCAGGTTGTAGGATGCTCCGGCACGCATCGCATCTGAAACGGAGCATGGACCGGCGTGCGGGATCACCGCAAAGCGTGTCGAGTGTCTGCCTATCTCAGGAAGAGGGTCCGGCTCGTAGCTCGATCGAAGGAGTGTCAGGCGAAGAGTGCTGCCGTCGGCACTGTGGCCGTATTTGTCGCTGTTAACGAGAGTGATGCCGCACTCACCCCCAACTCCTGGCTTATTGCCGGACAAGTCTGCCCAACGAAGCGCAGGAACCTCGTGACCGTCCGTCGGTCTTGAGATGCTTCCAAATGCGATCTCATACGTCGCCTTAGGTTCCGTGATTCGAACGGGAAATGCGACGCGAAGCATCGGAACTGTGTTGGGGTTGCCCCTCTCAAGCCACATTGTTTTGACATCAAAATCAACCATCGAGCTATCGGCGCAAAGGGTGACTTCAATGATAATGGTGGACTCGCCTACCTTGTGAGTAGTACGAACGGTAGCCTTGTGTGGCCCCTTGAAACTGCCTGAGGCTGCCATCCAGTGCGGGATTGGGTCGAGCTCAGAAGGTCCAGTCGGGTGCGTAAAACGGCCGCCAAAGTCAAGGCGGCGGACGTTCTTAATGTCGCCGATCGTCCACGCGCTCATCCCAATATTGGACATCTCCTCATGTATCTCCAGCACACCAAGGAGCTCGCCTTCCGGAACATAGTCGAAGCCCGTAGCCTTGTCTATGAGGTGCTTCACAGCGCCCGATGCTATATCGATTTCGACCACGACGTAGTCGTTCTCCATAATGTTGTTGGCTGGCATCGTAACTGTGCCGGGGACGTGTTCGATTACTTGGTGAGGGTTACGTCCTTCGTATGAGACCCTGAGTTTTGGCTGCTGGGGTTGCGCCTCGGCTGAGACGTCGACCGTATATGTCCGATAGCCAACCGCTGGCACGTCCTTTACGGGAAACGCAACCGTAGTGTAGTTGTGGCTCCAGTATTGGCCACTTCCGACCACCTGCCCTGCAGTGGTGTTCCCCTGCTCATCCCGAACTATGACGCGATCAGAAGGAATCTCTTTGTTCCAAACCTTGGCCTCAACTACACCGCTTCGGGCGAACGCAAGCTGATTGAAGACAATCACCGGCTCAGCGGTCACTGCGCCCATGTTATAAGCTGATACACCGCCTGAGATAGCCAGGTCGCCGGCACCAGCGCCGAGGCCATCGCCGACAGCACCTGCGCCGGTACCAACGGGTGCTGAGGTTCCTGCGGCTGCACTTGTGTTGATCTGAGATGCGAGCCTGCGAAGGGCCCGTGTTCTGATTGCGCCAGTGGTCGCCAGAATCTCCTGGAACAAGCCGTCAGAATAGGTGTAGGTCTCGTGAATGCCCGAGCCCGGCAGAATATCGTGGAACTGGTTGAACATCGCCAGTCGCCAGGCTTTGTTGATCTCCTCTTGCGGGTATTGGAAGCCCGTAAGCGCCCCCGATATGACCGACAGGGTCTCGACCTCAGGAATCAGGTTCTCGCTGATTCTGTTCGCGGTCTTGATGCTGCTTTCCGAGGTGTAGCAGCCCTCGAAGACGAAATTCAGCTCATCGTCAAAGACGGGAATATCGCCTGCGACGGGTTCGATCGCAGAAAAGAATGCGTCGGTAGTCGAGAGCTTGACCGTGGGGAATATCGGCCAAGAGTCGATTTCTCGGGCTTTGACGAGGTCGCGCATGGTCGGCCCGCCGCCGTGGTCGCCGACACCGTATACGAACATAAAGTCCTTGAGGCCCGTTTCGTCGACATAGCCCACAAGGAGATTACCGATCTGTTGTGGGTCGATCGTCCCGTTATAGGTGCCCTTGTCGTAGAATGTCAGCACTCTTGAGCTATCAGGGGCCTCCCACCACAACAGCCAGTTGTCTGGGCCTGTCCTGTGACGATAGTAGCGAGTGACGCCGCCGCGGTTCAGTATGCTGGGCAGCGTGTGGCAGTGCCCAAAGGTGTCGCACTCCCAGTCGATCTTGACCGCGTCGTAAGGAAGCCCGAACTTCTCCTTGAGATATATACGCGTATAGAGCATGTGCCTGCAGAGAATCTCTCCGGACGCCAGGTTTTTGTCACCTTCAACCCACATGCTCGCTGTCGGCTCCCAACGGCCTTCGGCGATACGTCGCTTGATCGTTTCAAAGACCTCGGGGCAGTATTCTTCCATAGCTGCGTAGGTCGATGCCTGGCTTTGTGAGAACACAAACTCCGGGAAGTGGTCCATTAGCTTATCGACAGTGGTAAACGTATCGTGGGTTACGCTTACCGTTTCCTGCCACGGCCACATCCAGTTCATATCAATGTGCGCGTGTCCGACACAGTGGACTGTGTAGTGCTTCATCGCCTGTCCAACGTGAGACAGAGTCTCCTCAACACCTGCCACGAGCCCGTCAAGGTCGACAGCTCCCCCGGACATTACCCCGGACGAAAGAGCCTGGGTGGCTTGTAAAATGAGTGCTTGCCACGCCGCTTCGTTCTCAGGGAACAGCCGAGCGAACTTGCCGGCAACTTCTATCTCAATCAGTGCTCGCTCAACCATAGGTACTTTTGCATACTGTGACGCGCGAATAGACCTTAGGCTGGAATCCATCGATTCCATAAAACTCATTGGATCGCTCCTTTGTTATCTGCTTGTTATAAATAGAGTTCCAGTCGCTTGACAATTATTCCTTCGATTATAAAGGACTTTTGAGTCTCGCTATATAACTCACTTGCGGTATCAATACTCTTGATGAAGGAGACTCGCATGAAACCAGTAGCACTTCAGCTATACACAGTGCGCGAGGCAGCCGCGCAAGACTTTCCAGGCACTCTGAAACAGGTGGCGGAGATCGGGTACAAAGGCGTTGAGTTCGCGGGACTTCACGGTTACAATGCCGTTGAGATTCGCAAAATCATCGACGACCTCGGAATAGTAACCTGCTCCTGTCACACAGGGCTGCCGTCACCTGAAAACGTAAGCGAGATAGTTGAAACTCAGCTTGCTCTTGGATCCAATCGGATCGCAACCGGGATTGGAGAGAGCCAACTGCAGACAGTCGATCAGTGCAAGGCAGCCGCCGAACATCTCGCCCTTGCCGCTGAACTCATAGCTCCGCACGGTATCACACTGGGTTATCATAACCACTGGTGGGAGTTTCACAAGGTGGAAGACGGTCGCTTTGCATGGGAAGTGCTGATGCAGGAAGCGCCTGCGATCTTCGCTGAACTCGACACCTACTGGAGCTCATTTGGTGCTGACACGATCGACGTCATCAACCGCTATAAGTCGAGAATTCCGCTCTATCACATCAAAGACGGCACGCTCGATCGCAATTTACCACAAAAACCGGTTGGCTCGGGCAAGCTAGACTTCGCTGCTATCATAGGGGCGATCGACTCCGATGTCACCGAGTGGCTGATCGTCGAAAACGACGACTCCGATATCGATATGATGGAGTCCGCGAAGCTCGGCTACCAATATCTCACGTCACACGGGCTTGCAGCGGGGAACAAGTAGCGCAGGTTTCACAATCAATGCCACAGGGAATCACCTCGACACGACACTCTCGGGAGGTGACTCGTTGGAGACATTACAGAATCAAGAAGTTGAGATTGGCGCGAGACAGGCACGGCTGAAGGGGATACTCAGTGTCCCAAATTGCGTGACCGGAATCGTTCTATTCGCACACGGCAGCGGAAGCGGCAGGCTGAGCCCGCGCAACAGTTTTGTCGCTTCCGAGCTCCGGCACGCTGGCGTCGGCACACTACTCCTTGATCTGCTTGAGGATTGGGAGTCCGATGATAGACGCAAAGTATTCGACATAGACATGCTGACGGAACGGCTTCTCGCCGCAACCGACTGGGTGCAGTCTTCCGAGGCGCTTAAAGACCTGCTCATCGGATATTTCGGGGCCAGCACCGGGGCAGGGGCTGCGCTTGAAGCGGCGGCAAAGCGTGGAGAAGCAATTGGGGCAGTAGTATCACGAGGGGGACGCCCTGACCTTGCCCGCGACTACCTCGCAAAGGTAACTTCCCCCACCCTATTGATCGTAGGCGGCGACGACTATCCCGTCATCGATATGAACCGAGATGCCTACGAACTCCTGCAAGCCCCAAAGGAGATGGTAATCATTCCCGGCGCGACGCATCTGTTCGAGGAACCTGGAAAACTGGAAGAAGTCGCAAGGATCGCCGCCGAATGGTTCAGTCGTTACCTCGGCGCTGGGAAAACAGACTGAGTTGGAATGCACTCCGACCATGTCTCCATGAGAGGCTTGGTTCATCGCGACGCGCGACATCCACCAAAAGTGCGTGACCATTGCAATCGGACAGAGCACGCCCGGTGCACGCCAGTGCCTTTGTCGGCGTATTGTTGGTCCGACTGAGGTGCGCAAGCCAGACAGACATTGTCTTGCCGGATAAGGCTATCTCACGTAGAAATGAGGCGGCATCGTCGTTTGACAGGTGTCCGCGGTCGCCAAGGATCCTCTTCTTCAGGTGGCCGGGGTAAGGTCCGTTTTGGAGCATTTCGAGATCGTGGTTAGACTCCAGAATCAGCAGGTCTGCAGCGCAAGCTTCTTGTCGAATGCGCTCAGTCAACTTGCCGGTATCGGTGATGCTGCACAATCTGCCGCCCGAGCCTTCGACCGTGTAACCGCTGGGGTGCGCGGCATCGTGACATACTCCAAACGAGCGCACGAGAAGTGTTCCGACGGGCGTATCGACACAGGGCTCAATCGCTCTGTGAGGGACCTTGTCAGCACCCTGGATTGCCCCAAGCGTTCGCCAATTTGCCAGAAGCGGCACCCCGAATCTTCCAGCCATACGGACCGCACCGTTGATGTGGTCACAATGCTCATGAGTGATCAGAATCGCAGATAGCTCGGAGGGTTCAGTTCCAAGGGTGGACAAATACGCCGATAGTTTCCGTATTCCGATGCCCGCGTCAATCAGCAAGGAAGTGCTGTCGTCCCGAACGAGAATAGAGTTTCCCGAACTGCCGCTCGCAATTGAATAGACCTCAAGCGCCATCGGTTACATAAACCACTTTACGAGCAGAGCAGAGACAACATCCCACTTAAGTATGATGGCGACCACGCCAGCCCACAGAATGAGGTCGAAGAGCAACGGCTTGTCGTCTATAAGCACCTGCTCGGGTTGCCCGCCCACGTTCTTGTTGTGCATCAGATAGAGATACCGAAACATCCCATAGATGACAAACGGGATCGTGATCATCATATAGGGGTGCTGTCGGCCAGTGCTGGAAAACGGAGCGAAAGTGTAGAGGGCATAGGCCATAAGCGCGGCTGAAGAAGTGATGTTGATCATCTGGTCGAGGAACTCAACTGAGTAATCCTCCAGTATCTTCCTATGGCTTACTGCACCGTCTTGCAGTGAAACCAGCTCGTGCCGTCTCTTGGCAAGTCCCAGAAACAGGGCAAGCAGTGTAGTGCAAAGGAGCAGCCAGGGCGATATGGAAACGTGTATGACCACAGCCCCGGCAACGGCGCGAAGAACAAACCCGGCAGCAATCGTTAGCAGATCAACGATGACTACGTGTTTAAGTGAGACTGAGTACAGGCTGGTAAGAAGAATGTAGCCAGCAAGTGTCCAACCGAAATGAACATCCAGACGGTACGCGCACAAAGTGGTGATCAACAGGCACACAGACGCAAAACCGATTGCAGCAGGAATCCCTACCCTGCCAGAAGCGATAGGACGCTTGCCTTTGACAGGGTGGCATCTGTCGCGAGCAACATCCATGCAATCATTGTAGATATAGACTACTCCACTCGCAACACAGAACAGTGCGAATGCCGCCACTGCTCTGGCGAGCGCGTGCGGAGTGCTTGTTCCATCTGACAAAGTAAAGAGATAGCCCGCAAACACCAGCAGGTTCTTGGTCCATTGTTTGGGCCGCATCGACCCCACAAGGGCAAGTATCACGATGTAACCGCCTCATGCGTAGTCTTTTTAGTCATTTACGGAAATCGCAGTTGTAACAGTGGCAGGCGCCTTGATTCCCCACACGTCACTTACAGTCAATTTTACGCTAAAATCGCCGCCATATTTGTATCGGTGCGTGACTACCTCGCCTGTGGCATCCTCGCCAGTAGGGCCAGCGTCGCCAAAGTTCCAAGAGTATCGAAGCTGGGATGCCCCGCCTTCGGCGTCAGCACGGAAAAACACGGAGTCATTGACGGCCACAACCTGCTCCTCGCCCGGAGAGGCAGTGATAGGAGTATCGTCCTTGACGATGCCGATCTGACCGATCGCGAAGTTGTCCGGAATGTCAGTAAATACAAGAATTCTGGATAGAGTGAACGTGTCACCAGTCTTTAGTCCAAGGGTTTGAAGTGGGATAGAGATGTTGAACCAGCCCTCTTCGGACTTCATCGGCACAGCTGAACATGCTTCAAGACTTTGGCCCTCAACTGAAGTGAGAATCACCCTGAAGACAGTCGCTTTGGCTCTCACCGGCGCGTCACTATCCTGATAGTAGTATGCGGCCATCCGTGGGTCCATAAGTCCCGGCGTACTGGTTGCGCCAAAGCCTGGACTAACAAAGGCACCTGGGCTTGTCAGGGAAACTGTAGTAAAACGCACCATGAATTGAATATACTCGTCGTTCAGGGAATCAGATGCAATCTGAACGGGGTTAACAAGATCGATGCGACCACCCTCATGCAGTCCCTGTGTATTGACTTTTATGACGCTGTTACCGATCAGGGGGCGTTCGTTCATTGCAGCACACATCCCACTGCCCCACCCGCCTGTCTTGATATTGGAATCAACCCCTCCAAAGATATCAACCTCGCCAAACGCAGCAGATCCAACTAGAACCGCTGACATGAGCAACGTAGCCGTGATTTTTCGCATTCTGACCAACTATCCTCCCTGACGAAGCGCAATACCCGGGGCTGGGTAGCTTCGACATCCGATTTGACGCGCTTTCACGATTCAAAGTGTTCGTGAAGACGTGAAACAATAGCGATATTACTACCCTGATTCTACTCGTCAGCCAGCCTCGTGTCAAGCTTCGCCACACTACATAAGACTGTCGTAGAGACGCATTTGTTTCCCAAGGAGCGCAGCGGACACTGTTACACTCCATCCCCTAATGGGTATCACGAGTGAACTATGAGTTATGGTCTTAACTACAACTGGAATGTCACACGGGAACAAGCCATTCAGACCCAAAACGAACTGCGGAAACGGGTCATTGTTGCGGACGAGTTCGGTGCCGTGGAACTGGTTGCCGGCATAGACGTCGGGTTTCCAAGCCCGGGCAATGCCAGAGGTGGCGTTGTGGTACTGAGACTCCCAAGTCTTGATGTAATCGAGCAAGTAACGGTCGACAGTCCGGTCGAGTTTCCATACATACCTGGTCTGTTATCGTTCCGGGAGGCTCCGGTGATACTTGCTGCCTTGGGCCGACTGCGAACGAAGCCTGACCTACTCATTATAGATGGTCAGGGAATTGCCCATCCGAGGAGATTTGGCATCGCTTCACATATTGGAGTTCTTACCGATACGCCAAGCATCGGATGCGCCAAGTCAAGGCTAGTGGGAACCTATGAACCGCTCGGTCCTTTAGCCGGTGACCAATCCACTCTCTATATTGGCACGGAACAGATTGGAACGGTCGTGCGCACGAAACAGGCAACCAAACCACTGTTCATATCTCCTGGTCACCGCATAAATTTTGATACATCGGTGCGGTTGATCCAGTCGTGTGTGACGCGTTATCGTCTTCCTGAACCCACTCGACTGGCGCACAACCATGTTTCCCTGAAACGCCCGAGTTAACAGCCAAGCAAACACTGCATAAATTTGCACGAGAAGGCGTTGACACGGCTTACTGCCTGTGATATACTGTCTTCACGCTCGCAGGAGCGCTAATATGGCCCCGTCGTCTAGTGGTCCAGGATGCGTGGTTCTCAGCCATGAGATCGAGGGTTCGAATCCCTTCGGGGCTACCAACCGAATGACCAAGTCCAGAGTCCATTCCCAGCTGTGGGAGTGGGCTTTTGACTTTTATGAGGATCTCCTTCTTGTCGGGGTGCACAACGATGCCTCTGAGGAACTGCTGAAGCACCATTCTTCTCTGCCCATCATCGCTGCAATGCAGCTTCTGCCTTAGCTCGTGTGCCTGCTTTAGAAGACCCTCTACCAATATAGGCTTCGGTGGGTTGTATACCTCCGAGCTGCACCAATCGCTGCTTCTTAAACGACAATTCGGAGACGGCTTTGGTCGTAACCTTTGAGATAGACATCCTCGTATTTGTCGCTCCTCCAAAGCCACTCCGTGAATATGTTGTCTATGGCCCCGTTCTCGCCGTCCAAAGCCGGTGGTTAATGGTAGTAGAACGTTGGCGGACCCGAGCCCTTCTCACCATCCAGGTCGATGACATCCGGGAAGCCGTCGTAGCCTGTCATACGGATTGCGTGCGTTATCATGGCTGCGTCTGTGGACTGTAGATCTCCCACTATATAGGTGTCATCCACTCCTGCGTATTCGGTTGATGTGATCCGGTAGGACTCACCTTTCTGCAAGACTACCGGTGATGGCAGCTTCTCGTAGCGCACCCCGATACCATCGATCTTCGACGATATCCACACAGGGACGCTTGCGACTTCCGTTTTGTCTGAGACTCTCCATATCCGAATGACGTGGCTGGACTTCCAGTCGCCTCCAAGCGCGCGTCCAAGAGCAGTTATTGTGATATCGCGGGCGGGCACAAACTCGTAACCCGACTGCTTCATTCTCGTCCATGACTCTGACTTGGCGGATTGCGGTCCTTCGGCTGTGTAGAGCTTTGTCAGGAATCCTCTGGCGGTGAACTCTTGTTCTTCGGCAAGCTCATAATTGGCAGACTTCCCGGCTGGGCCATCCGAGGTCCACGGAACGAGACACCTTGCCGGAACGGCTACTTCAGCCTGGCTCGCGCTCGCCCACTTCACTCGAACATAGCCTGTCCCGCCATTCTCGCGATATTCGAGCTTGATATCATAATGTCGATTTGCTTTGAGGTCGATCTTGCCTTGTCCCTTGCCAGCCGCGTTCCAGCCATCGACGAGTAGTCGTCCATCGACCCACAGACGGGCTCCATCTCCGGCGTCAAGAGTGAACGTATACAATTCGCTGTAGCGAGGAATGATCTGCCCGCTCCATCGCACGGAATACTCGGTTTCACCCACCTCCAGGCGTGGTGGGATCTTGCCCCAGTTGAGATCAAGACCACGGTCAACGGTAACGATTGCTCTATCGGTCAGATTTCGAGTAAGGAAATACTCAGCGGTCAGCCCTCGGTCAGCAACGGTCACGTGGTTGAGCCGAGTCGTGCGAGGAACACCCGAGTCGCTCACGACACTGAGAATTACCTCATATTGGCCATTCTTCTTGTAGGTGTGACTGACTGTCGCGCCATGCCCGGCCGTCCCGTCGCCAAAATCCCAGGTGTAAGAGGCGATCTTCCCGTCAGGAGAGCTGCTCTTTGATGCGTCGAAGCGCACCTTCAGAGGAGCCGCGCCCGCAGTTGCGTCCGTTGTGATAACCGCAGTCGGGCAGTGGTTCTCTCCGTTTGCGTCGAGAAACCTCAGCTTCTCAGGTTGAGTTGCGGCGACCCCGTAGAGGCTCATGCCCATCTGCTCTGGCGAAAGTATCTGTTTACCGGCTACGGTGATGTTCTCGAAGGTCACATTCTCGAAATCGTTGCAGCCAAAGAACGTCTTGCCGGGTCGGCCCCTGAACGATGTTCGCCATATAGGCTGCTTCACATCAATGTTGCGCATCAGCAGGTTGCGAAGCTTGAAGCCCTTGCTCTCGTCTGTGTAGACTGTTATGAGGGAGTCGCACTCTTCCACCCGGATATCCTCAAAAAGAATGTTCGAGATTGAGCTGTCGCGGCCGGCAAACTCCCGCATGTCGAGCAGTGCATGCTCAGGCATATCGCCTTGCCACATGTGAATGACGTCACAGTCGCGGACTTCAATATTACTCGCATTAGTGGGATTCGGATAATCGCCCCATCCGATCCGACAGACTCCCGACTGCCACATAGGCCAGAACACGCAACCCTTCACGCTGATATCGCTCGTGCGAGACTCGCCCGGTTGCTCATCGAAGGAGTTGCCGTAGAAGGCGAGATTATCATCGGTTCCACGGATGAAGGAATCTGTGAAGGTCATCTTTGAACAGCCATGACACTGGAAACCGTCGGTGTTGGCGTTAGAGCCGATAGCCTTGTAGTTACAGACGGTCACATCACTGCACTTGGACAAGTGGTTTTGGATGCCGTACTGGTTCCCATCCGGCACGTAGGTGAATACGGTCACATCCTCAAGGAGGATCGACCGGCAGTTGTCGAACTGAATACCGCTGTCCCAAATTTTCTCCACCCGGCAGCAGAGAGTCCCCCTGCCTCGGATCGCGATATCCTTGGCGTTCCTAGCCCGCACACCGCCGGCGTCCACGATAGCACCCCCGGCAATGTACAGAGTTTGACCGCTCCTCAGGGCAATATTGCCCTCAACCCTGTGCATGCCGGGCCCATAGTAGATCACATCAGGGTCATCGGCTTTGGGAGCGTCATTCTCAGGTGGATTTGCGAAGACAAAGAGCACCTCCGCGTCCTGGTCACTGCCCGAGACTGATGGACGTTCGACGGAGAGCTGGCATGGCTTGTCAATGGTGAAAGTCAGCTTTTGCCCCTCGACTTTGGGAACAACCCCTCTTGAGAGCGGTCGAATGTTAACGCCATCGGACCAGTAGCCAGGCTCTGTTGCCGTGACTGTCACAGCCACCGGCCCCCCCGACACGTCGAAGCTCGTGTAGTTCACCTGGTCGCATAGCGACTTGTACGCCGGGCACTGCGCCCCGTTGATCGTAACACTGTATTGCTTCGATATTGGTGCGCCGGATGGGGCGGGATAGATAACCGTCGTAGCGGCGGAAGAATCAATAATCATTGCTCGGTCTGTGTTCCTTTTAGCGGTATCTGCCGATAACGCCAATCCTGGGAAGTAAATCAACGCCATACTTATGCTCAACAATAAGTATAGCTCGAATTGAATGGTGTTCCTACATCTCACGACTATTTGACTGTCCTTTCGGAATGGGTTGGGCGACCGCGCCTTCCGGCCATTGTCGGCCGTTCTCAATGCGCCTCAGAACTCCAAAATCACCGTGATATCGGCATCGTTTCTCGGTCTAAGCGCGACCCCACCTCCGGAGGACGCCGTGGCGACGCCCGTTACAGCGACATAGCTGCCGTCGTGGACCGCATCGGCCAACTGTCGGTTCACGTCTGTCAACTTCACTAGAACCGGAGCGCCACTTCCATCGTCGAGCGTGAATTGGACGAATGACTTGTCGGAAACACGCCCCCAAACCCTGACGAGTCTGCCCGTGGCGGACATCGTTTTGTTTGTCATCCCAAGCGCCAGGATTTCACTTCCCTGGGCTCGTGAATTGACCGTCTTAACCTGCAGGTACTTTTCGCCTGTAACGTCGCTCATCACGGTACCGGTCAGAAGGAGGCTATCCCAAAGGGCGGCGGTCACTCCCTTGACCTTTACGGCGGATGAACGGTCGGGATCCTCAATATAGATACAGCCGTCCGTGAATGTGCCGGACGGCACAACAGCCGTCTTTGCCTCAGTGATCGATACAACTGTGCCATCTGAGAGTGCCGGGATGTCTGAGAGCCGGGTGATGGTGATCGGCGGCGCTGGTGTCCAGTGTGATGCTAGATATGTGTCTACCGCGACTATGTCGGTGTCCGAGAGACTTCGTGAGTAGATCAGTATCTCAGCTATATCGCCAATGAATCCCTGGTACGAGGCTGATGACGCATAGTTGCCGACAGCGAATCCTGAGCCCAGATTGGACCCGGGTTTGGTGTTCCTGGCGATCCACGCGCCGTTGACCCATAGGTCCTGGGTACCGGTCGACCCGCCACTGAACTTCGAAGCCACCCGGTACCACGTGTCGGCGGTTACGGCATCAGTTGGGGATAGGTAGGCGCTCCAGTTGCCCCAGCCACATCTGATCTTGCTGGCAAGTGATAACCATTGTCCGTATCCTGCGTTCGAGTTGTCGAGTCCGAGCCACCAGATGAACTGATAGTTATAGTTGGCCGAAAGTGTGTCCTCTCGGAATGCTGCGAACGCCGTAAACGCGGTGTTGCCTGTTAGAACCCCGGACGTGCTCGAGAGAACGATGTTGCTGCCCGCGAAACGGACAACGGGCCTTCCGTTCACCGCATTCTCCACGTAGCCTGGTCTATAGAATGGGTTCGTTTGTGACACGGTGAAGTTCGCACCCGACTGATCGACCCAGTCCGATACCTTACCGTCTGTCGCAGTGATCCCGGCGTCGCTTCTCAGCCACAGTACGAGCCCTGCGGACGGCGGGCGCTGGATGGGAGACGCAGTGATCTCAATGCCGTTCACGATGGGGTCCGTCCCCGTCGTTCCCTTGCTGAATTCGATCACGATCTGACCCGCGGAGTCCGTAGCGGTCGTGAACTCCTTGATCATCGCGCTGTCGGCGCCCACCTCGGCGAATATATCATAGTTGCCAAGCACTTGAGTGCCATTCACCTTCACATTGAACCGCCGGTCGCCTACGGCCGATGCGGTCAGCTCGGCAAAGTGAAGACGAGCGTTGTAATCGCCACCCGGAATCAGCCCCGTGACATAGTAGGCGCATTCACCGGTTCTCGCGGTCTGATAGACCTCCTGTGGGCCGGGGTTCGTGACGGTTGAAGTGTCCACCGTGTCCGGCGTCGAGATTACCGCGCCGCCATTGTATCCGGCATCGGCCGCCCAGGCGCTTACTGCGCTGCCTCCGCAGTTGATCTTAGTCGACGTAGTGGTGAGAATCGTGCCTGTGCCCTGAACCGCGAAGTCGAACGGGTTCTCGTTCGCGTCTTCGCTCGGGATGTTGACTCTCGCTGCTCTTATGCCCAGGCCAGACGGGGTAAACTGAACCACGAACGTCGTGCTGCCCCCTGCGTTGACCGTAGAGGCTGGTTGGGTTGTAATTGCGAAGTCGGATGCATTCGTGCCGCTAACTGTGACCCTGGGCGTGCCTGTAAGGTTTAGCCCTATGTTGCCGGGGTTTGCGATTGTGAACGTCCGATCAACGCTGTTTCCGAGATTGGATCCGCCAAAGTCCGTGCCGTCGGACAAGTTCGGGGACGCGCTGCCGTCAGATATGGAGACTCCTCCGCCCTGTACGTCTATCTCTGGCCCATTACCAGAGGTCAAGTCCAGTTCAACGCCCACGTAGAAGTTGACACCGTTGGTCGTGGTCAGGTTTACGGTGCCCCAATAGACACCTTGGCTCATGCCTGACGTGTTGACACTCACCCTCAGTTGGCCTGTCTCGGCTTCGGGAGCTATCGTTCCTCCCGATACCACAGATGCCGTGATCCACGTGTTGCTGGTTCCTGTGATGCTCCACACGCTGTTCTGGATGCCGAGGTTCGCTATCGGGATGACCACGGGGCTAAGTGTTGCACCCGATATACCTGTGAAATGCGCGACCCTGTACTCCGGCGTCGGCCGGTCCTTGAAAGATACCGTGCCGCTATACTTTGTTCCGGTGCCTGAGTAGGTGTTTCCCACGAGGTTCAACTGAGAGCCGGATTGCATTGCCACTTTCGTGCCATTGATGGTGAAGCTGTTGTTGCGAAGAAGTGTGTCATCGAGATTCCCGCTGCTCGTGCCTCCGGTAACCGCAGTGCCCTCTATCGCACAGCCGATCAGATGCCTTGAATTGGATGTCAAGACGTCTGAAATTGAGGTAGACGAAATGCCCTTCTTTTCTATCGCACCCCGGATGTAGCACCCGATCACTTCGGGCCCCACAACGGATCCGCTTGCCGCGTACCACTGGTAGGTCGTCCGCGCGCATATGCCGCTGCCTGTAGACAGCGGCGCGTAGTTCGCATCATTGCGCATCTCGTTGAAGTAGGATGGATTGGCGGTGTACCCCTGCAGGGCATCGCCATAGAACGTCCTGTTGCTAGTGTTGCCCTCGGCAACGCAGCCGAAGCACCCTCCGTCGTAATTGACGGCATAACTCGCACAGTGGCCCTTGTTGACAAATCCTACCGGCATCGCGTTGAACGTATTCTGATATTGGATGTGATTTCTGTAGATATAGTTGATCTGGATGCGGGAGTCAGCCGCCGGAGGCACCCGCCAATCAGAATCTACGGTGATCGTCGTCGCCGTGTGCGAGGCGATCCTCCGAATCTGTCCGATGCCGGTCCCGTAGCATATCTGGACGTAGGCCCGATCGTCGATTCCCGATACCCCCCAGACGATAGTGTTCGGCACGCTGGTCATGGGAGCATATGCGGCCGCGTCTATGGTGAATCCTGCATTGCCGTCGATCTTGCCATCAGTCCTGATAGTGAGCGTCCTGCCGGAGTTGCTCGCAACCTGGGCGTATTTGTAGGCTTCGGAGCTGTGCAAGAGGATCGTCTCACCCTTATTGTCATCTATCGCCACGTCTTGTGTGGTGTTGTGCGAGATGTAAGAGTTCTCGTAGCTGTCGCATCCCATCTGGAAATAGATCAGCCTTGCGCACCAGATGAGCTGGTTCCATTGTGCCGTGGTCAGGTACTCCTTGTAGTTGCGGTTGCCGCCCTGGTTTGGCCAGGCGGGGGTAGAGGCCGCGTTGTATTCGATGACGTACCGCCCGTGAGGGGTTGTCCCACCCTGCTGGAGTGCCATACAGCCATCGGTGTCTCCGCGTCCGCCATGCAGGGTGTTGTTGTGAATGTACCAGTCGCGGCCGTCGCCGGCAAGTGCTCCTTGCCAGGTGCAGTTATCCGACTCGAATCGGTCAACCATAAAATATGTGTGGACGCTGGAAACCGCGTCGGTATTGCACTTGAAATCGACGTTTCTAACCAGGACGTCGTTGTTGTAGCTCCCTCCGCTCACAGACCGGGATAGCATACTGAACGACGTACCGGATGCAGGCATGATATTCATGTTCTCGATTGCTAGATGGTTCGCCCCACCATTGGAAAGCTCCAGGTTGCATCCCGAGAAGATGACCGTCGTCAGCGTCTTGTCCGCGCCGGCGAGGCGGACGTTGTTCTTCATTGTGACGGTGCTTGTGCAGGAATAACTGCCGTTTGCGAGTTGGACGGTTCCCCCGTTCGTCCACGCGCTTACGGTGTTGATCGCGTTTTGGAGCGCCGTCGCGTCATTGCCACCGCTTGGACTCAGGTTATATACGCCCGTCCCACGGACCCAGTTGCCTTGGACTGTCAGATCGAGGGGCTTGCTCCAGCCGTATCTTCCGCCGTGACCGGAATGGACGAAGACTTTGTAGCTGCCGTTAGCTGTGCCTGCCGGTATGGTGAAGGCAACAGCACAGGGCTCGACATTCGTCACATTGCAGGGGGTGAAGCTACCGCCCGCCGCCGGTTGAATATAGACGAAGGAGGTTGCTGTGCCGTGCCCAGTTGAGAGGTTCTTGCCGAAGACGCGCTTTGTGTCCCCTGCTGCAGCATAAGGACCAAGCGGACCTATCCACTCCGCCTGCGGCTTGTTGATGCAGACAGGGGCGCTGACGCCGTCCTGATTCTCAACCCACACAAGATACTGGCCAAAAGGAACGTCGCTCGGAATGCAGGCCATTATGAGGTAGTCGCCGTAGGTCTTCCATATCTTGCACTGGCGGAGCGTGCCGCTCGTGCCATTCCAGGCCCAAATCCATACCGTGATATCGCTGCCTGCCAGTGCTCCGCTCCGACTTGTGAATCGGGTTCCGGTTAGAGTGAACGTCTCGTTCGGCTTGGCGGTAAGGTTCCATTCGGAAATCACTGGAGCGTTGGCGTTCGGGGTTGCAGAGCCGAATGATTCCGAATAGGAATCGCCCGGCGCGGTTGGCGCACCGGACATCTCTTGCCATTCCGTAGGCGGTGGAAAGTTGGCTGGCGGATTCTCGGCGAACACCGGCAGACACAATCCGATGAACACACTGACAAAGACCAGAGATTCGCACGCCCGCGTCCATTTGGCTTTCAGACATCTATTCTTCAATACTGACTCTCCCTTCAAATAGGGCCGCACAATAGGTTGGTGTGCTGGATTGCCTCGGTGCACAGCACACAGTTGATCGGCGCGAAATATATCGGTCCAGATATGGCAGCCCACGCAGCCTTAACTTTCCCAGAAATATCATATCATACAAGCACGCGGTCTGTCGCGTGTTCGAAAACACAGGAAACATGACCGCGGCCAAGATCGCTATTATGGCGATGGCCGCGAGCAGTTCAGTGAGCGTGAATCCTTTTTTCAATTCCACCAATTCTCCAAAGAAAGGATGGGCCTGTAGGCCAATAGCCCCACAGGTACCCGGACCTGAAGGCACATGCAGATAAACTGGCGAAGGAAGCGGAAGCGGAAGTCGATGCAATCCTGAAGTTACTGGCTCGTGGGGCGGAAATATTGACCTGCCATTGGCAGCGCAAGGCCAAACGCTAATGTGGCTCCAATTTATACTGAATTCTTTGAGATTCTATGGCTGTCTCTGACACGGTCTTCTGTCCTATTCGAGCAAAGGCCACCCCGATGAGTGCGATGAATGATGATGCAGCCGCAACGACAGTCAACGCGTAGTGACGTGTGGCTACCCCGCTAGTCGCCGCCGCCAGATTCAGCAGCCACAGCCAGCGGAATGTAGTCAGGTAACGTTGGCTCTGTATTATCAGTTGCCCAAGTTGAAGCTTTTGCTGGGACCACTCGGTAATCATCTTTCGCTGCTCCTTGCACGGCTTTCGCCGACCCGCAACAGACGGAAATCTAACTTCCGTCAGGCCGCAGTGGGTGGGGTAATCCCGTTATGCCCACCACGGCATTTACATTCAACTATCGCCCACCCTTGGGCTCAGAACCCACGACTCATTGCCCGTCGGTGGACTGGTGGCTGGACGGTGTCGTTGAGGTTTGCCCGGTCTGTCCTGGCATATACACGCCACTTGGGCCGGACACGTTCGTTTCCGGAGCCCGGGTCGCCAGCCAAATGACCACCACCACGACCGCCGACAGGATGATACCGGTCAGCAGATAGAATCCGAACCTGGACGTCTCCGCGCTCTGCGCCTCCTGGTCGGCTCTTGCATTTGCCACATGCCTGAGTGTGTTCATCTCGGACGCCTGCACCTCAGCGCTGCGCGCTGCCACACTCTGAATACTTGCGGCCTCTTTGGCCGTGGCCTCGTTTGCCGATGCCCGCGCAGCAACAATGATCGCCACGTCTCGTTCTATGGCAGCCCCTGCGGCCTTCGCGTGAAGCGCATTAGCCTCCTCGGGTGTTATTGGTCTATTATCATTATCATCCATTTGGGTGTCTGTCCTTTGCCGGCCATATAGACCGAGCTTGCCGTAATATCCCACCACGTCTGTATTGGGCGATCGGCCCGCGAGCCCATCGCCCAATACTCCCCATCTGATACTGCTCAGGCCTCGTCTTCCTCGGAGTAGTAGTCTTTGCCCAAATGGACAAGCTTTTCGAATCTCTCCAACTCTCTGAAGGCGGTTTCAGACTCCTGGCTGGTCGGATAGTTGCCTGCGGCTATATCCTTGCTGATGGTCAGCGTCTCAAGTATCTGTTGTGACAGTTGCTTTCTCCTTGGAGGGGCACTGGCCGTCATTCAATTGACCTTCGATTTGCCTTTATGCATCCCTTCACCCTTACAGTGCTGCCGTTTGCCCAGCGCCCAAGGCGCTCCTATTCTATTCGGAGAATTCGGGAGTTCTGGTTCCAGTAGGCTGTTCTGTTGGTCAGCAGCTCAATGTAGCTTGCAGGAACGTAGAGCGCTCCATTTATTAAACGGGACGGGGTATCCATCCTGGTGTCCACACCGTTAAGCTCTATGATTCTCGTCCCCACGGTGTGCAGCGCCTCTGCCTCGTAGTCGTTGACGCTGATCTGCCTGCTCGCTGAATTATAGCTAAACGGGATACCGATCGAGTTCATCACGGAGCGGAACGGCACCATCAGATCGTTTCCACTCATTCTTGGCTGAAGGCCATCGAAGGCTACTTCCCAGCCTGAAGCCGAACCCGTGCCTGCTCCAAACGAGCCGGGGCTGAGTGCAGAACTGGAGCTCTGAAGGGTTACATCTTTCTCAAGAAGTATGCCGAATCGCGTGCCCGCTGCAACCACAACGTTCTTACCGACAGCAGCCTTGGCTGTTTTCTCACCATAGAAGTATCCCGCAGCCGCGCCGAGTATCCCACCAATGGCGGCATGCTTGTTTGCAAGCTGACCGATCAAGAGCCCTGCCCCTGCGCCGATCGCGATGAACTTGGTCCGGTTGTTGCTCTCTTTGGTGCCTACAAGCGTGCCTGTGGCGTCATCGAGCTTGACGCTCTTGTTGTCCAGGGATGTAAGCTGACCCTCTATGGGCACCCATGCGCCACCAGGAAGTTTGACCGATACGAACTCTACGTCAATCTGCCCCGCATCCTTGCCTGAAGCACGGGTGACGGACTCCACTTTGCCGGTAAACTGTGTGTTCTCCGGGAAACCAGCGCCGTTGACGCCGTTGTGGTGCGCGTAGAATGTGCTGCCGGCTCGGGCGGTCGCAGAGCTTAGCGCTTTGTCCATCGTGACAGGGATAACGGTGCCCTTCTGGATAACAGTCGCGGCCTGCGCCGTAACAGCCAGCACCGTAATCAGTGCGGGCACGAGGAATCGATTGGTGTGTTTCATAATATTGTCCTATCTTGTTCACTTTACAAGTGTTTTGCCAGAGTTAGCGTGCTTAAAGGCAATCGGACTCAACAGAGGTCGATGGCTTCCAGCCGGAGTAGGTGTTCCAGCGTTCGATGCTGGAATGCATGGGGGCAGCAAACTGCCGGTGCACCAAGAGAGTTAGCCCGCATTATTCACGAGTAGAGTGAATAATGCTCTGTTAGCGAAAGCTTTGTTCTCTTCACGAATAAAGCGGGTTAGCTGTTATTCCGGGCCGAGGGCGCTACCTGCGCGGTCCCTTACTTACTGTGCGTTGTCCGGCGCGTCCACTTGACCTGGCCTGCCGACTCCAGCCATATCCGGGGTAGACTTGGGGTAGATTAAGCGGAGGCGTTCCGCCCAGATATTGGCCAGCGTCTCGCTGGTTGTGCCGTTCGCCTTGGCATCGGCGGGCGTCACCGTCATAAAGAACTTGTCGTCAGCGTAGATGTTGGAATCTGTGCCAGCTCGCCTTACACTGAACGCTCTGACATTCTTGCCACCTTGCAGCAGGTTGTTTGCCCGAGATTGGAGCGCATCCGCTCGCTCATCGACCGAATAACCTCCCGCAGCGCACCTTACTCTCAGGAGGAGTTCGTTCCCGAGCCTGACCTCCCGAGGTCCATCTGACCAGGCGATTGAACAGGCAAGTGCGGCCAAGAGAACTGTAAAAACTGTTATATTGATGTGCTTTTTCATTGTAAGGCCCTCAATGGACTGTTGTGTGTGGCTGTTATCTGACATGTATGGCCTTACGCATCTGGCCAAAACCCACCACCGTACAGTTCATCTTATCATGGCTGCAACTCATGATATCCCTGACGTAGACAGTATTGCCCTCAGCGAAGTACCATCTGAACGCTTCGCTCTTCCCGGGCTTAAGTATTTTGGTGTAACGCACGGTCGGGGAGCCAGCTTTGTCTATGCCGATCATCTCAATGCCACGGGAGTCTTTGGTGTTGTTCTTGATGGTAAGCAGGTGGTTGCCAGGCTTTAGCGAGGCGGGCGTTGCGACAATGCCTTTGCCCGTAAGAGCAATCGTCACGTGCATTACCGACTTGTTGTAGCGGGCTTCCTGAGCTTTCGATCCGGCTGCTGTCGCGAACACTGACACCATGCTCAACGTTGTAAGGGCAACTAAGAAGATAAGTCCCTTTAGGAGAAGTGGAGTTCGTTTCATAATCTTGCGATTCCTTTGCGGGTGACTTCCCGTCTGATGGTGTAATATGCCCCAAATGCTGAGCCTGTCAAACATATTTCAACTACGGGGCAAGATTCGGTCGCAAGCAATCGCCATTTTGGGGACGCCATGGGCCGTAGACTTTATCACCAAAATAAGCGTATACTGTATGTCAGTGGCGGCCATACAGATGGGATAGTTTTCGTATACTTCGGATATACTGTAAAGGTTGTTTGGGTTCGCGAGGGTAGTCGTGCCCGACAGTGGCGATTCGGGGTGTTCTACTCCATTCGGCTTAGCCGCAGGATATACAGATAATGAATGAACAAAAAAAGACAGTGGGTTCACCGATCGATACAAGAGAGGCCCCGAGCTACATCGTGGGCATCGGCGGATCGGCAGGCGGGCTGGAGGCATTCGAGCGCTTCTTCGCCGGCATTCCGCCCGATACCGGTATGGCTTTCGTGGTTGTCCAGCATCTTGACCCGACCCATGAGTCCCTTATGCCTGAGCTGCTGCAGCGTTCCATAACAATGCCCGTCCGACAGGTTAAGGACGGGGTTACGGTCGAGCAAAATCACATCTATATTATCCCTCCAAACACCGACCTCTCGATTTCCGACGGACGCCTTCACCTAAGCGAGCCTTCCGAGTCACACGGCCATCGCCTGCCAATTGACTCGTTCTTCCAGAGTCTGGCCGCTGAGTGTGGTGACAAGAGTATCGCGGTCATCGTTTCCGGTATGGGCACCGACGGCACACTCGGGCTGAGGGCCATCAAGGAAGTCTCCGGTGTTGTTCTGGTGGAAAACCCCGACTCGGCAAATTACGACGGAATGCCCAGAAGCGCCATCGGCACAGGACAGGTGGATCGTGTTGCGCCGATTGACGATCTACCCAAAGAGCTCATCGCATACATCAACCACGTTCCAATATTGCGCGAAGAGGCTTTGGAGAGTGAAGATCATCGTCCCGGGGCGTTGCAGAAGATTGTACGCCTGCTGAGCGTTCGCACCGGCCATGATTTTTCCCTTTACAAGAAGAGCACTCTCTACCGGCGGATCGAAAAGCGCGCCGGCCTAATGCAAGTCAGCGGGATATCTAATTACGCCAGCTACTTGGAGCAAAGCTCGGGGGAGGCTGATGCCCTCTTCAAAGAACTGCTGATAGGGGTAACCCAGTTCTTCCGGGATCCGGCGGCGTTCCAATTCATGCAGGACGAGGTCATTCCTGATGTCGTGAATAGCGCTGCGGAGGAAGGTTCGATCAGGGCATGGGTGCCGGCCTGCTCCACCGGCGAAGAGGCGTATTCCCTGGCGATTATCCTGAGGGAATGCTTGGACAGGCTGCGACCAAACGCCGGAATCAAGATACAGGTATTTGCAACGGACATCGACGAACGGGCTATTGGGGTGGCCCGCAAAGGGCTCTATCCCGCCAACATTGAGGCCAATGTATCACAGGAACGTCTGCGGGGATTCTTCATCGCAGTCGATGACAGCTACATGATCAATAAGATGATCAGGGACACAGTCGTCTTCGCGCCGCAGGACTTGACGGCGGACCCACCCTTCACCAGGATGGATATAGTCTCCTGCAGAAACCTTTTGATTTACTTTGGTCCTGAGCTGCAGAAGAAGGTCATTCCAATCTTCCATTACGCACTGAACCCCAGAGGAGTTCTTTTCCTGGGCACAGCAGAAGGCATCGGGGGCTTCGATGAGCTATTCTCTACAATTGACGGCAAGTGTAAAGTTTACAGGCGTAATGACTCGGTGGCGACTCGGACACAGTTGATGGAGATTCCTTCTCGTGCTCCATTTGCCTTGGCTCACAAGTCACAAAAACTGGAGACGGAAGTCACTACGGTCGTTGGAGAGGCACTGCGTCGGACACTGCTGGAGCGATACGCTCCTCCATCAGTTGTCGTCAACGCCAGTGGCGACATACTGCTTGTAAGCGGAAAAACCGGAAAGTATCTGGAACCGGCTGAGGGAAAGGCCAACTGGACCGTCAGCGCCATGGCCCGCGAGGGGTTGAGGCTCGAGTTGCCGGGCGCTATTCACAGAGCCAGCACCCATAAGACCGAGGTGGTCCTAAATGGCCTGAGCGTCAAGACCAACGGCGACTACCAGGTTGTGAACGTCACAGTAAGGCCCCTGCAGCAACCGGACAATGAAGGCGAGCTGCTGGTAGTGACATTCGAGGATGCAGTGCCGCCCGAGACGGTCGAAACAGCGACGAAGTCCTCAGATGATTCCGACGCCACAAATACAGAGCTGAATAGGGAGCTTTCACACACAAAAGAGCGGCTGCAGGCTACGCTGGAAGAGATGGACTCGACTTCCGAGGAGCTGAAATCATCCAACGAGGAACTGCAGTCAACCAACGAGGAGCTTCAAAGCACCAACGAAGAACTAACTACGTCCAAGGAAGAAATGCAGTCGCTAAACGAGGAACTGGTTACACTTAACACCGAACTCCAGTCCAAAGTCTATGATGTAACCGCCCTGAACAACGATATCGTGAACCTGATGAACAGCACGCAAGTCGCTACGATCTTCCTCGATGTCGAACTGCGCATCAAGCGGTTCACCCCGGCGGTGGTGGGCACATTCAACCTTCGCACCATCGATGTAGGGCGGCCGATAACCGATATTACACAGATTTTAAGATATGAGACCATCGAGCAGGATGTACACGAGGTGCTGGACACTCTCACGCCCCACGAACGCCAGGTAGAGAGCAATGACGGCCGTTGGTTCATCATGCGTATCATGCCCTACCTTGCGCTGGGCAACGTTATAGATGGTGTCGTGATCACGTTCGGCGATATCACCCAGCTTAAGCACTGGGAGCAAATGCTGCTGAAGAGTGGGAGCCTCAGCCGTGCCCTTAACGTTATCCACGTGGCCATAAACTCCTCCCTCGACTTCGATAAGGTTATGCGCACAGTCGTCGTGAAAGCAGCGGAGGCAATTGGCGTTGAGTTAGGGATGATTGTGGTGTGCGAGGACGATCAGTGGGTAGTGCGGTACGTATCCGATAAAGAGAAGCTGCAGCTTGGTGTGCGATTCACAGCGGAACAGGCGCCTTACCATGCGCTTATCTCGGAAACAACGGAGCCTACGGCGATAAACGATACCAGCAAGGACCCGGGCATCTGTTCCGAGATGTGCAAAGACTACGGTATGCAATCGATCCTCGGGATACCATTGTTAGCGGTAGGCAAACTACTGGGGGTGCTTTCACTTGTCAGCACATCAAACCCCATCACCTTCACCGATGCCGACTTGGACTTCGCTCACAAGCTGGGGCTTGCCGTTTCATTGGCTCTCACCAACTCCCGTCTCTACGAATCGGAACGCCAGGCAAAGCTCGAAGCGGAAATGGCCAGACTGATACTGGTGGAAGACCACAGCTTGCTGCAGAAGACGCTGCTTCCGGGCAAACCACACGAAACGGCGGGGTATAAGCTGGCGGCCAGGTTCATCGCCGGGGCTGTCGGTAAGTCTATCGGCGGCGACTTTTATGATGTGTTCGAGACAGAGGACGGCCGGACCGCGATACTGATAGGTGATGTCTCAGGCAAGGGGATAGAGGCAGCGGCGCTTGCCAATTCCATCCGCAGCACGGTCCGTGCGTTCGCCTACGACCTCGGCGACCCGGCACAGGCGCTGACTCACGCTAATGCCGTCATCAACCAGAGTCCAATGTCCGAGCATTTCGCCACCGCCTTACTTGCTGTGCTGGATCCTGAAACGGGCGAGTTCACCTACGCCAATGCCGGTCACCCTCCAACAATGGTTCGCAGGGCAAGTGGTAAGGTGGATCTGCTGAATTATGGACAGTTTCCGATTGGAGTGGCAGGCCAGGTTGACTATCAGCAGTATGAGTCGAATCTTGCTGCGGGCGATCTGCTTGTTATGTATACTGACGGCATCAGCGAAGCGCGAAGCGCGTCCAAGATGTTCGACATTGAAGGGATAACGAGCACTCTGGAGAAATGCCGCCACTATCCGCCGGAAAAAACCCTGGAAACGCTGTTCGAAGCCGCATTGGACTTGTGCGGAGGACTACTTGCGGATGATGCCGCAGTGGTCATCATTGAGCGAGATAGAGAGTAGCCTTGTCACCCCAAAACTCCCATCCGCGCTCGTTTTCGTGCTTGTGACCTGCTGCTACAATGGGTGAATGATATGTGTGTTCGCTTTACCGCGTCATGTCTTCTGCTCGCACCGATCTAGTGGGTCAATTGCCATGCATTACGCCATTCGGGATTTGGGAATCCCGTGTTAGCTTTGGGGTGGCGATTCGGAAATCACCACCCAACAAGCATAAGGACTGGCCTTCAAGCCAAACACTGACGACATGCGCGACGCAAAGTCGATCGATATTATCGCGAGTCTCCTCTCCCATGGGGCGATCGTCAAGGCCTAGAACCTATCGCATCAGAGAATGCGCGCAAGATTTTCCCCCAAATCGAGTACTGCAAGAGCCCGTATTGTGCCGCGGAAGGGGCTGATGCGCTTGCAATCGTAACAGAATGGAATGAATTTAAACTTCTTAACCCAGATAGACTGAAGGATCAGATGTCACAACCGATAATATTTGATGGTAGAAACGTCTACGACCCTCAGCGGATGAGGAAGTTTGGGTTCGAATACTACTGCGTGGGCAGATGGGCCAAGGCCAAAGGGACCAACGGAAACGGATTATTCTCCGAAGTTGAACCCCTTAGGGCCAAACGAGAAATAGCAGCGTCCATCTGAACATGAGCCGACCCGATCTTTCGCTGATGTTTTCTGCCGGAATCTCCCAAGGGGGCCATAGTGAAAGACGTGTGGTTTACGCAGGACATTAATGAGCACTACAGCAAGGGGATCGAGTTCTTCGATCAGGGGCTGTATATTGAGGCAATAGCCGAATTCGAACACATTACGGGAACGTGCCCGGTGGAGGAACCCGTGTGTCGGCTGGCACGCTTCTACCTTGGTGAGTCGTATGCGCTGGTTGGAATCGACCGCGCACACCGGGGTGCTGTCGACCGCGCGGAGAGCGATCTGCGCCGAGCGATCAGCATCAACACAAGGTACCCCGACCTGCACTATCACCTCGCTTCGGTGCTCGAGCAAAAGGGTGATACGGCAGGCGCGATGGGTGAGTATCAGGCCGCGCTTGGTCTCAATCCGCGTTACGGAAAAGCGCTGTTTGAGCTGGGCGTGCTGACGTACCGTACAGGCGACCGTGATGGGGGTATCTCTCTTATCAATCGAGCCGTCGAAATCGAAGCTGGTTACTCGCACAAAATATACAGGCAGGTGCAGGCTTCTCACAAGGCCGGACACTGGAGAAAGGCTCTTGCGGAGCTTGAGTCGCTCGGGCGGACCAATGTAGAGGATCTTTCCTATCACTACAAACTGGGCAAAGATCACTTCAAACGTGGCGATTACTCAGCAGCCGCGTCTGATTTCGAGCGGGCGCTCAGCATTCAGCCCAGCTACGCTGATATCCGCAACTGGCTTGGTATGGCCCATGCCGCAGCAGGACAGCACGAGAGTGCGCTTGCGGAGTTCTCACGCGCAATCGTGATCAATAGCAATTTCATTGCAGCGAGACTGAGTGCAGCCGCATCGCACGTCGCGCTAGGCGACACCGATGCCGCCGCTGATCAGTACCGCAAGGTGCTCGATACCGACCCGGACAACGCAGAAGCTCGGGATATGCTCTCACGCATATAGTTATACAAAGCTACACAACGGGTGCAGGCGGTTGGTGTCCTGCGCCCGTTATATTTCTGCACCTCATGCTCCCAACAACGCCTCTTGTGGTATACGTGGTATAATGGATTAACTAATTTCGACTCTCGCTGGAGGCGATTGTGTCTATGTTGTCCAGGTTAACTGCATGCTTAGCGCTGCTTCTTCTTATTCCCTCGATGACGGTGTTCTCAGAAAGTGCCACCAAAGACATCGTCACCGCAGAGGCTATGCTCTCCCAGAACGCTCTCCACGCGGGAGGCGACTTCAAACTTGCCGTCAAAGTTCGCGTGAGGGACGGGTTCCACATCGGGTCTGCAACTGTCAAAGATCCCGGCATTCCATCGAAGCTCGCCATCAAGCCCGCACCTGGAGTGAAGTTTGATGCGCCGGTATACCCTGCTGCAAAGATGATTGCATTCGGGTTTGCCGGCGGCGAGAAGCTTTCGGTATATGATGGTGCTTTCACGATATTTGTAACCGGACACGTCGCAAAAGACGTAAAACTCGGAGACCGAGTGCTGAGTGCTGTGTTCAGCTATCAGGCCTGCAACGACACAACATGCACGATGCCTGCCAAGGTTCCAATTACAGTCAAAGCCCGCATCATTGGGCCTGGTGAGAAGGTTTCCACGGCGAACACGGACGTCACTCCCTCAGACAAGCCCTCCGCAGGTAGCCAGAGTCGGGTGGATGCCATCTTTGGACGCGGCGCGATATTCGGATTCGCGATGATGTATCTGCTCGGCCTGGGTTTGTGCTTTACTCCCTGCGTTTATCCGATGGTTCCGGTGACTCTCGGTTACTTTGGGATGCAGTCGGAAAAGCGGACCGGGCGTGTGGCGTTTCTCGCGGCGTGCTACGTGCTTGGAATTGCGACGACATACTCAGCCCTCGGAGTAGTCGCGGCCCGAACCGGCGGTGTGTTTGGCGCAGCGCTTCAGAACCCGTATATCCCGGTGGGAATCGCCGCGATTCTCATAGTCCTCGCGCTTTCGATGTTCGGCCTTTATGAACTCAAGCCGCCGAACTGGATCGCCTCCCGCGCTCAGGGACGAAGCGGGCCTGTCGGGGCGCTCCTTATGGGGCTGGTGTTTGGAATCGTCGCAGCGCCGTGCGTTGGCCCTGTCACTGTGAGCCTGCTCGTTTACGTCGCCAAGGTCGGAAAGCCTGTATTTGGGTTCTTCACATTCTTCATGCTCGCGCTCGGTATGGGCACGCCCCTGTTCTTTCTTGCGATGTTCTCCGGTGCGATTCATCGGATTCCACAGGCTGGAATGTGGATGGTGACCGTACGCAAAGTGTTCGGGCTTCTTCTGATCGGGGCAGCGACGTATTTTGTTACCCCTATAGTGCGCACCCAGTTTTCAGATAAGTATGCAGACACGCTCCTGCCGCTTGTGATCATGCTTTCGGGCTTCTATATCGGCTGGCTTGAGCCCAGCCTGCGCAAGGTTCCCAAGCTGAAGTCCGCCAGGAAGATGACCGGCGTCGTACTGCTTGCGATTGGCCTCTTCAACATGCCGAGCGCCAGGGTGCCGACTCAGTCGATCAACTTTGCGCCGTATTCTGATACAGCCCTGGCCAAAGCCGCAAGTGACGGCCTGCCGGTGATGATCGACTTTACAGCGGACTGGTGCACATACTGCAAGGAGATCGAACACAAGACTTTCCCGAACCCTTCGGTCAAGAAAGAGTCGAAACGTTTCGTTCTTCTCAAAGCCGACGTCACCAACGATGGTAACGCTGAAATCCAGGCATTGATCAAGAAGTATCGAGTGCCCGGCCCTCCGACCATTCTCTTCTTCGACTCAAGCGGCAAAGAGCTCCCTGCTGCAAGGTCTATAGGGTTCGTAAGTGCTGACCAGTTGGTGAAGTTGATGAGAATGGCCAAGTAAGTGCAAGATTTCAGCGTAAAGCTAATCAGAGTTGGTTACTGCGATACTGTCTCGGCAAATCAGGTGCGTGCGGGGTGCTCCATAACGCTTGTCCGAGGTGGTATCAATGTGTTGTTCGAAACTGGAGGACCTCAGGACCGGGAGCTTCTTACCCAAGCACTTAGGGACGAAGGCGTTCGCCCTGAGGACATCAACACAGTTGTATGCAGTCACGGGCATTCTGATCACGCCGGCAACCTCAACCTGTTCCCGGACGCGCTCATCATATCCGGGTTCGACATCAGTCGGGGCGACCTCTACACCATCCACGGGTTCGGCGCAGGTAAGCCCTACGTGCTCGCTGATGGTCTCGAAGTCTTCCCCACCCCGGGACACACCGGCGAAGACGTAAGCCTTATGGTCTCGACGCCGAATGGCAAAGTCGCAATCGTCGGCGATCTGTTCGAAGATGAGCACGACGAAGACGCGTGGCGCGCAATGAGCCGCAACCCCCGCCTCCACGAGGCAAGCCGCAGCAAGATTCTCAGTTCAGCCGACTATATAATTCCAGGCCACGGAGAGATGTTCGCGACCAGGCGCTAACGCCAACAGCACTCACTTGTAGTCGACTTTGATGCGGTCTCTCTTGTTCAGGTATTTGTCGATAGCAAGCGCAGCCGTCACTCCATCAGCGGCTGCTATAACCGCCTGCTTGATATGTCGGCAGGTGCAGTCTCCAACTGCGTATACGCCAGGAATCGGAGTCATTCTTTCGGCGTCGACCATAATACACCCATCGTCGGTAAGCTTTAGAGAGTCGCCGAGAAACTCAGTCGTAGGGGCTGCGCCGGTCAACAGGACGAACACACCGTTCACGTTGATCGTCTCCATGTCGCCGTCCGAGTTGAACACCGTCACTCCACTCACCATCCCGTTGCCGTTGATTTCTCGAAGGCGCGCGCCGTAGTGGATCGTGATTTTGTCATTTTCAAGCGCCGAATCAGCGAGTTCTTTCCATGCCTTAAGCTCTGTCCGTGGCGCTATGAGATGGACTCGGTCTGCAAACCTCGTGAGGAAGAGCGACTCTTCGATCGCAACATCAGTGTCGCCGATCACGGCTACCTCTTGATCGCTGAAGAAAGCCGCATCGCAGGTCGCGCAGTAGGACACACCCCGGCCGAGGAACTCCTCTTCACCGGGAACGCGCTCTTTTCTGCCCATTGCCCCGGTTGCGATCACAATCGCCCTGCCGGAGAATACTCCGTCACCGGTGAATATCTGCTTGGGGTCGGCCTCAAAGTCGACTCCCACTACCCCTGTTCGCACAAAATCGGCTCCAAAGTCTGTGGCTTGATCGCGCATGGTCTGGGCTAGGTTGCCTCCAGGCACCTCACCGCGGACGCCGGGGTAGTTGGCGATCTTGGATGTGACCGCTAGAGCCCCCGACACGGGCGATCTGTCGAGCACAAGAGTCCTAAGCCTTGCGCGCGCTGTATATATAGCGCAGGAAGCCCCAGCCGGGCCGCTGCCGATGATTATCACGTCGTAGATACTGTCAGTCATTGCTGTCCGCCTGTGATTGATTTTGATGATGTTATACCCTCATCAGTGAACGTTTTATACTGGCTCTGCCGCAAATAGTGAACCAATCGGCCAGACTCTTGCGTATAGATAGAGGTTATCGAGCTGTCGAGGGGGTATATTATCTTTGGCGGGCGAGCGTTGCCGCCACATTGTCTAACTACGGAGGCTGAACATGTCGATGCCGCAGCGCAGTCTGGTTGCTGTGCTTCTACTTTTCGCCGTCAGAGCTATGGGTGCGCCCCAGGTGACGGAAAGAGTCCTGCCAAACGGTTTGAGGGTCCTTGTAAAGGAAGTTCACTCAGCGCCGGTAGTGACCACTCAGGTCTGGTATAACGTCGGCTCCAGAAACGAGCATACGGGAATAACCGGTTCCTCCCACTTGCTTGAGCACATGATGTTCAAAGGCACCAAAGCCAATGGCAAGGGGGAATACGCCCGGCTTATCGAATCCAAAGGCGGAACCCAGAACGCTGCTACGTGGATCGACTGGACGTACTACTGGTCTTTAATGTCGAGCGAGAACCTTGAGCTTGCTATGAGGCTTGAGGCCGACCGTATGACCGGCTCGTTTATCGACCCCAAAGAGTTCGCATCCGAGCGTGTTGTTGTGCGCTCCGAGCTCGAAGGCCGCGAGAACGACCCCGACACCCTGCTCTATCAGCAGACGCAGTCGGTGGCATATATGGTCCACCCCTACAGGTGGCCTACGATCGGTTGGCTGTCGGACGTGGAGGGTGTCAGCCGCAACCAGGTCTATGCCTATTACAAGACCTACTATCATCCCAACAACGCGACGCTCGTCATCGTCGGAGATGTCGATACGGCCAAAGCGCTCACGCTTGCGCGCAAATACTTCGGCGTGATTCCCAAGGGACCTAAGCCTCCCAAGGTCTATACCAAAGAACCTAAGCAGCACGGCGAGCGACGCTTTGTGCTTCACCGAGAAGGCACCGCTGAGCGGGCAATGCTGGCCTACCACGTGCCTGAGATGACTAACCCCGACACTTACGCGCTCTACGTGCTCGATCAGGTGCTCTCGGGCGGACGCAGCAGCAGGCTGTATCAAAGGCTCGTCGAAGGCGGGCTTGCCACATCGGCATGGTCGAGCGAGAGCGACCGCCGCGACCCAGGGCTTTTTATGGTCGCTGCCACTGCTCGCGAGGGTGTAAAGGCTGATCAACTTGAAAAGGTCCTGCTTGAGGAGGTCGAGAAGATCAAATCCGCACCTCCTACGTCCGAAGAGATGACCCGGGCGAAGAACCAGCTGGAGACTTATTTAGTGTTCCAAAACGACAGCGTCTCCGACCAGGGAGAGCAGCTCGGATACTACGCGACGATGGGCGACTGGCGGCTGCTCGATCAGATGCTCCCGAGGATCAAGGCTGTCACCCCTGAAGACGTCATACGCGTCGCAAAGACCTATTTGAACGAAGACAACCGAACCGTCGGCTGGTTCGTCCCGTCCGGGCTACCAGCAGGCGGAGAGGAATCGGGGCCACCACCCGCAGGGCTTCATTTCAAGCATGATATCGACTTCGCTCCGCACCATACTGCGCCCATCGGCGCGGGTCCCACTCTTGCGAAAAAGTCTACAACACCGGCTCAGCACGCAGGAAATATCCGTCCCACCAGAACTGTGCTCGATAACGGCTTGGTCGTGATCGTTCAGGAGAATCACAGCAACCCGACGGTTGCAATCAGAGGCAACCTAAAAGCCGGTGGCTATTTCGACCCCAAAAACAAGCGGGGCCTGGGGTCGTTTACAGCTGAAATGATCTCACGCGGAACGACCAAACGCACCGCCCTTGATATCGCCAACCAGACAGATTACGTTGGGGCAAATATCGACACAAGCGCTGATACAGAAGCCGCACGTTACTCTGCCAAGGGGCTGTCAAAAGACCTTCCGCTTTTGCTCGATATACTATCTGACGAGCTTCGCAACCCGTCGTTCCCGCAGGAGCAGATCGATCGGCTCAAGGGACAAGACATCTCCGGGCTTAGCCAGGAACAGGAAGACCCCAGCACCGTTGCCCAGCGCGCGTTCAACCGCGCGGTCTACCCTGTAGGGCATCCGTTCAGACGGCAGACCGCAGAGGAAGATCAGGCCAGCATAAAGTCGTTCACACGCGAGGATATGATCGACTTCCATCGCACTTTCTACGGCCCGGAGACGGCTGTGATCGTCATTGTCGGCGACGTTACGACAGATAATGCCGTCGCCGCGATTCGTAAATGCTTCGGTGACTGGAAGCCGACCGGCCCCGCCCGTAAGCTCGATATTCCCGACTTTCCCGTCACCGGCAAGAGCACCACTGAGGTCATCGAGATGTCGGACAAGAGCCAGGTGAACGTCGTATTCGGCCAGCCAGGGCTCCTCAAGCGATCAGACCCCGACTACTACGCATCCGTCGTTATGAACTACATCTTGGGCGGCGGCGGGCTTGAGAGCCGACTCGGCAAGACCGTCCGAGACCAACTGGGGCTGGTTTACTCGATCTACAGTTACTTTGACGCCTCCCTCGGCGAGGGACCCTGGACCGGTGGGTTCGGCACAAACCCGAACAATACCGACAAAGCTGTCGCAGCGACAAAGAAGGTGATCGAGAGCTACTACAAGACCGGCCCGTCGCAGGCGGAAGTGACGCAAGCCATCGACTACATTGTGGGGTCGTTCCCGGTTCGCATGGAAACAAACGACGGCGTCGCAAACGTGCTGCAGGCAGCCGAGTTCTACGGTCTTGGAATGGACTATATACAGCGTTTCGCGAGCAACTATCGGTCGGTCACGCTCGATCAGGTGCGTTCTGCGTCCAAGAAGCACCTGCACCCCGACAGCATAACAACCGTGATTGCGGGGCGATACAAGAAACAGTGAGATTACGAACCGCAACAGCACTATTCGTGGCGATACTCGCGTTTGCGTGTGGCATTGCCCGTTCTGACGAGTTCACGGACCGTCAGAACGGGCTTGACAGGGCTTCGTTCGCCAGGAGAACTGCTAACCTGCGCGTCGTGGACTCTCTGGCCCATCTCGTTTCGGTAGAAGGCCCCGGTTGCCGTGCTGAGCGTTTCATTGGGCCGGGTATGCTCCCCTGGATCATGGTTACAAACACTGACAGCGCCACGGGGCATTACTATCGCCTGACTTTTGATCATCCGGTAACGCTCTTTCAGATTCTGCCCGTGACAGGACTCGAACGCAGGCTCGGCAGGAGAGACGGCCATCTGTTCTACCTGAGGGCAGGAGCAGCGGCGCTATTCAGATACCATCCAGGAGCAGAAGCACACAACATGAAACCCAGAGTAATGCTGAACCCGTCGGTTCAATACAACAACGTGATCCTTGACGATAACGGCACTGAGATATACAACGAAGGGGAGACTATGTGGGATGTCACCTCACGCGTGAAGACAATTCTCGACACAGATGGCCGCATCGACGCCTACATCAGCCGACTCGACCGCCGGACCCACTCGTCTATCCAGCTCGAGTGCACACTCGCCCAGCAGCTTACCTGTGATGCGTTCGTCTCACTTCACTCCGATGCAACAGCTGACGGCACTGAAGGCGGAGGCACTTGGACGTTCTTCGCCGATGACCAGGGGAAGCGTCTCGGGGAATGCGTGCAAGGGAAGGTGCTGAGCGCCATACGAGAAGTCTACCCGGAAGTAATCGACAGAGGGGTCAAGGAGCACTGGAACAGGCTCTACGTGCTTCACAACTCGGGCTGTGCGGCGTCGCTCACGGAGATACTCTTTCACTCAAACCCCAAAGAGCGAGAGATGCTTAAAAACTCCGCGTTTCAGGACAGAGTAGCCAAGGCTGTGGCGCGCGGCATACTCGAATACTTCGGGTTCGAGAGCTAACGCCTGGGAATCGCGGTCGAACCTCTTACGATAAGCTCGGTAGGCAGCACGATGTCGCGATCCTCAGTTTCCTCGCCGAGGATCCGACGAATGAGCAGCTTCGTGCCCTCCTTGCCTATCTCGACAAGCGGAAGACGAACCGTGGTCAGTATATTGAGCCCATCAGGCCCCGGAACAGCGACTGTGTCGTCGTAACTGATCAGGCTGATGTCATCAGGGACACAGTACCCAGCTTCAGTGAGAATCGTGTGGATCTCAGCCGCCTGTTCGTCATCGTGGGCAATAATCGCGGTGATCTCCCGGTGCTCTTTCAGAGCTGCCAGCAGGTCTGTGGCGCTCTGTGACTTGTAATCGTAGAGCCAGTCGTGAGTGAAGAGAACCTCGTCAGGCTTTAGCCCGGCCTCACAAAGAGCGTCGCGTGTTGCATTAAGCCTGAGAACATGCGCATCGTTAGGACGGGAGTCGGCACCGAGGTTGTGATAGTGAAGAATACGTCTGTGCCCTAGCCGTATCAAGTGTTCGGCGACCATGCGGCCGGATTGATAGTCGTCGGAATACACACCTGAACACCCAGGGATATGCTCTACTAGACCAACTATAGGTTTTTCACCGTAGGCGAACTCTTCCCGCAGCAGTCGGACTGCAAGTTCGGCATTTTCAGCCTGTGAGATCATTACAACGCCGTCGACATCACCACGACGATAGTTTATCGGCAGCTCATTTCGGGTTGCAACAGCGGCCTGATCGCTGGTGCAAAGCTCGAACTCCAGCTTGGAGATTGTGTCGAGGACCCCCTGCAGAACTTTGAAGAAGTAGGCAGACTGGCAAAAGCCCCCGTGGTGAAAGAACATGCCTGCCATGTTGTTCAAAACTGGCTGCCCAAACCGGCTCATGGCAAGCCGCCTCGCGGCGTGGTTGCGGGATGCGTCGTAGCCCATGGCCCTGGCAGAAGCCCTAATGCGGTCGATGGTAGTCTTTGAGAGCCTGCTGTCGCTCCTCAGAGCACGTGAGACAGTGCCCACGTTAACCCCGCATTCCTCTGCGATATCTTTCAAAGTGATCGGCCTGGCGCCTTCTTGATTATTGCCGATTACACCTGCCACGCGCCCCACCTGCTTTCATGTGAACAAAAGTTGTACAAACGTATATTACCATTTGCACGAGTGTTCGTCAACGAGCGATCAGGTGCGATCCCGGGCCTTCAGTATCGCTCGACGAACGTCGCGAACCAGGCGTATGGCCGAAGATAGCCTACCGACCTTTACGTCAATCGCGCTAAACTCACACACCTCCCGACAGCAGTAGCATCTGATGCACCCTTGGAGCTCGATTTGTGGGCGCTTGCCCGAGGCGCTAATCGTCCCAACAGGGCAGCCTTCAACGCATGCGCCACAGTTCCGACACTTCTTGGTGATATTCGGGTAAGGGATCAGCTGGTTCTTCAGTAGCTTGCGAAGAGGAGCAGGCACACGCAACCAGAAATTGGTCGATTTCGGCAGCATAAAGTCATCAATCGCGACGTCTTCAACACGCTCTCCGACGACCTCTACCTGCCCAAGATCAAAACCTCCGATGCGGCAGGTCTCGATGGTCATCGGGTCAATCCCAAGAACCAACGCCGCGACACCGTCGAGTGCTATTGGGTCACTGGAGGCCATAACAAGGCCAAGGCGCCGCGTCTCGCCATCAACCGGACCATCGCCCTGCATGATGGTTATCGCGTCCATCACGGAGACGGCAGGGGGCACGCACCCAAGTAGATCAATAAGCATCTGCGAAAACGTTACGCAGTCTTCGCCGGCCTGAAGGTGAAATATCGCCTTCTTCTTCCCCGGGACGCAGCCGAACATGTTCTTCACGGCAGCCGTCATAGTAGTCAGCCCGTGGCTCTTAAGCTTGGGGACATTCACTATGATATCAGCCTCGGCCACTGCCTGCGCGATATCGAACCGGTGGTAGTACTTCCCATCGGGATATTCGATATTCACCGTTCCATCTTCGAACCGAACGATCTCTGCACCGGTTCTGTCAGCCACTCCCTGCATTCCAGTTATGCGCAAGAGTCGCTCATAGCCCGACGGCTTTTCACCCGCAAGCGGAGGGCTGTCTCCCAGATGAACCTTGGCCCCTGCGTCTGCCCAGAGCCTAACGACAGCCTCCGTCACCACCGGATGCGTTGTCACAGCGGCTTCAGGATCTCGCGCAGACAGAAGGTTCGGTTTCACCAGAACAGAACGCCCCGAAGCGTCCCCCACTCCACCTATGAGCTTGACGGCAAGGGCGACAGCCTCAGTGACGCGCTCTGGGACATAATCGGAGCATTTGACGATAGATACTTTCACCATACCTAGAGCATAACGGCGCAGGGCTCCCGCGTCAAGTCGGGTATATTACCGCAGAAATGTCAATAACAAGGGAGGAACTCCGCTTGCGTCTCCCGAACACTCCCCTAGCCTGCATTAATCACGAGGAGCGTGAATAATGCTCTGCTAGCGAGAGCTTTATTCGCTTCACGAATAAAGCGGGCTAGAATCGAATACAAGGAGAGCTTCTATGAGTTCCGCGCTTATTTCCTGGGGTGGATGGGATGGCCACGAACCTCAGCAGACAGCTGAAATCGCCGCGAAGGCACTTAGAGATAACGGCTTCGATGTCGAACTGGTAGACACACTTGATGTCTACACAGACGCCGACAAGATGTCCAAAATCGACCTTATTGTCCCGGTGTGGACGATGGCATCGATCACTGGAGACCAGCTAAACGGTTTGCTTTCTGCTGTAAAGGCAGGCTGCGGGATTGCCGGTTGGCATGGCGGCATGGGTGACTCGTTCCGCAACGAGACCGAGTATCAGCTGATGGTCGGCGGGCAGTGGGTAGCACATCCCGGCGGCGATACGGTGACATACAAGGTCTACAATACAGGCGAAGAGAGCCCAGTCACCGCTGGGATCGGCGAGTTCACAATCACGTCCGAGCAATACTATATGCACGTAGATCCGGCGAACCGGGTGCTGATGGCTTCCAACTTCGGCGATACGGTAATGCCCGCAGTCTGGACCAAGTCCTACGGCGATGGCAGGGTGTTCTACTGCTCGGTAGGCCACGTCGCAAAAGACTTCGAGACACCCGAACTGCTCAACATAATGACTCTTGGAATGCTCTGGGCTGCCAAGAAACTCTAACTAGCGCCTTGTTATTCTCCCGACGCCCGGTGAGACGACCCTGCCGGAGGCTCGCACATAGTCAGCGATCGCCTCTCTCGTAGTTCCGCCGGGCTCGGGGAGTATAACCAATGATGGAGCAGCAGCCATCAGTCCTTGAATCACGTAAGCCTGGCTTGCGACGGTATACTCGCGCGTCGGGTCAATCGGCACGCCGTTGACCATCACGTCGCCAAGTGATGCCCTCCCCGGAATGATCGACGAAAACGAGAGCGTCATCCCCGACGCCTGAAGCTTGAGCGCAGTTCCCCTGATCAGCCTTGCGGTAAGTGCGGCAAGAAGATCGCTCCCATTCATACGCACGACTTCCACCCTTTGACGCGTGAATCCGCCGATCATATCAAACGCCTGATGAAGGTTCACTGGGCCGGGTACTAGCCCTGCGGCGATCGACCTTGCGTCTACCACTGCGATGTCGGACTGTGCTCGGGCGCGAACCGCATCAGCGACCAGATTACCCGCCGCTGTCTCTCCAGAGGGCGACGGGACTAACGTGATCGATTCGGCCGACTCACCTATCACTTCACTCAGCAGGGTGTCGGCATTGTCTCGAAACGGCTTGTAGGCCGCAACAACAACGGCGTCTTCTACAGTCGATGCCGGAACGGCGATAAGGGGCGATGTCGGAAACGTCTTGCCAAGCGGCGGTCGGGACATATTGTTCCAAAGCCTGCCTGCCCTACCGTTGACCGACAGCACTTTCTTCTTGTCGCCTTCTCTTGTGACAATGAAATCGATGCGCCCCAAGAACTTGCCAAACGCGCCAGCCTGCGCAACCAGTGTGTTACCTACCCACTGCCACTTGTCGACAACGGTATGGGTGTGGCCTCCAATGATAAAGTCGATCCCCGGCACGGTCTTGGCAAGTTCCAGATCGAATCTGTAACCGAGATGCGAAGCTACAACAACGATATCCGCGTTCTTTCTAAGCTCCGGCACGAGAGCTTTCGCGGTCGCGAAGGGGTCCTCCACCTTGATTGCCGCAACCGACGGTGGCCACTGCAAGCTGACGGACTCAGCCGTCGCAAGCCCGAGAACAGCGATGCGGACATCCCCAGCAGTTACGATCTCATAAGGGTGAAGACCGTCCCAAATCTCTCCCGTAGCGGCATCTTTCACGTTTGCTGCGAGCATGGGATGTTTGGCGGTGCGAACGGCGTTCTCGGTGACTTCGAGCCCGAAATCAAACTCGTGGTTGCCCGTGACGCCGAAATCATAGCCAGCGGCGTTCATCGCACTGATCGTTGCTACGCCGCCGGAGAGATAATCCTCGTAGCTCCCGTGTATGACGTCGCCCGTGTCGATCAGGACCACGTGCGGCATTTCAGAGCGAATCTGGCGTACCAGTGTAGCGATTTTCGCAAGACCATAGCCGTTTTGCGCCGAGGCCGATGTTGATGCAGGGACATCACTGCCGAGTTCTGCGCGATCTTCGGGGATGACACTGCCGTGCAAATCGTTTGTGTGCAGTAGTGTGATGAGCGTATAGTCGGCCCCTAAGGCGATCCTCGGGACAGCAAACAGTGCCGTAAGCCAAAGTAAAGTCTTTCTGAACATATTACCTATTGCCGTATTCCCATGAATCTCGCGCTTTGGTAGCTGTTGCTTCGAAGCCTCTGCACGCGGCATAAGTGCTGCGACGACAACAATAACTCAGTCAAGCGTGCACTATTTCGATCTGCAAGACGTGCTGAGAACTTTGCCGCTGTCTGCGGCGTATTGATTAACAGGAAGCGCGTTTTCTAACCCATCATAGATACGGGGCTTCGGTCCTGTCAAGTTCGCCTTGACGTTCGTTCCCTGTGCGCTTATACTGAAACCCGGATGCCCGGTAATACTCCGGGGTCGCTCTACCAGAAAGGACATTAATACAGAGTTGGATCAAGAGGGAACCGTGCAGGTGCCCGTTGAGGCACCCAAACCCACCAAATCACCCGGACGCGTAGTGGCGATGGCGACGGGAATTATGATTATCACCGTCGGACTTTCAAGACTACTCGGATTTGTCCGAGAGTCGCTATTGATTGCGTACTTCGGTCAGGGAGCGCTTACAGATGTCTACAAACAGGCGTTCATCATCCCCGACATGCTCTACTTCCTGATCGCAGGAGGCGCTCTAAGCTCCGCGTTCATCCCGGTTTTCACCCAGTATCTTTCAGAAGACAATGAGACCGACGCGTGGAAGACGTTTTCAGTAGTGACGTGCATCGCACTTTCCGTGACAGTGGTCTTTGTGATACTCGGCGAGATATTCGCCGTGCCGCTCTCAAAGCTCGTATCACCCGGCTTTATCCTGGATGAACAGACCAGGCAGATGGCATCGCTTACCCGGATCATCCTGCCAGCTCAGGCGTTCTTCTTCGTCGGCGGGCTGATGATGGGGACGCTTTACTCCAAGAACAAGTTTTTCGCCCCTGCCTTTGGCCCTCTGGTATACACATTGGGGATCATCGGCGGCGGACTGATCACCGCGCACATGCATCCAAACGAGCTTCGATATCTGCAGAGCCCGGAAGTTATTGCAGCGATGAAGACGTTCGCTACGGCCAAGTCCGCCAGCGCACTTTCTCCCGAAGTCCGAGCGACAGTGGAGCAAGCGCTGCGCGTAGGCACTCCAGTAGTCTCGGGATACTCCTGGGGAGCGCTTATCGGCGCATTTGTCGGTAACTTCCTGATACAGTTTCTTGCAGTGCGCAAGATTGGGTTCAAGTTTAACATCTCTTTCGACACAAGCCATCCGGGCGCGCGCAAGGTGTTTGCGTTGATGCTTCCGGTCATACTCGGGCTTTCGCTTCCGCAGGTGGACGTGCAGCTAAACAAGTACTTCGCCACGCTACTTAGAACGGGGTCCGTGACCGCACTCGACAACGCCAACCGACTGATGCAGGTGCCATACGGAGTGCTTGGGACTGCATTTGCGATTGCACTCTTCCCAACGATCTCCACGCTTGCCGCAAAAGGCCTTTGGCCAGAGTATAGAGAACAGGTGAGCCTTGGCATTCGCCGCGTAGTCTTTATGGCGCTTCCGGCATCTGTCCTGATGATGATCCTCGCCGTTCCCTGCGTGCGAATCGTCTTCCAGCACGGCAAGCTTGTGACGAGTCAGGACACACAGATCACTGCTCTCGCACTTGTATTCTTCTGCACCGGAATCTTCGCGTGGTGCATGCAGGCAATCATCGCCCGGGGCTTCTACGCTCTTCACGACACAAAGACAGTTGTCATCACTGGAACTATTATGACCGTGCTGTTCGTCGGTATGAGTGTGGGCTTTATCCATTCTCTCAGCAATCCCAAAGGAACGCTCTGGGCACCGGCGGGACTCGCGCTGATAACCTCAATCGCTGCTGTCTTGCACGCCTTTGTGCTCCTTTGGATACTCCGCAAACGAGTCAATGGAATCAACGGCCGCCAGATCGCAATTTCATTTGGGAAAATGTTCGTCGCGTCCGCCGCCCTTGCGGTTGTTGCGCTGCCTGCATACTTCTTTTTTGAGAACTGGGGCGTGACGGCGTCAATCATCTACAGCCCGGCAACGGGTGAAAAGATGCGAGTTCTAGTGACCGCTATGGAGATCGGCATTGTTGGAACGCTGGGGCTTACAACTTACGTGGCAGTAGCGAAGGCACTTCGGATGTCGGAGCTTGAGACGGCCATCGATATGTTCAGGGGGAAACTTAGACGCAGGGCACGCTCGCAAGCATAGAATATATCATCTCCCTCAATCACAACTCAGATGTTGTGATTGAGGGAGTGTCCAAGACTAACTATCTTTCTTAGCGAGTATGAATCGAATTCGGTCCGGCAGGTTAGCTCCCGTGTCGGGCCTGGCGAGCACGAAGTCATAATCAAACTTGGCCTGAGCCGAAGTGTCATCGACGGGCGCAAGGCCGCAGATAATCGGAGGATCGCTCAGATCGCGCATTCGCGAGAGCGCCGGGATGCCCAACACTGGCTTTCCGAGGTCCACAACCACCAGATCCACATGCACAGCAAACGCCTTTGCAGCCGCTTCGCCGGCGTTTCTTGCCATCAGCACATCGAACCCCGACGCGAGATGACTACGCAGCGACTCTGAATATGTAGAATCACTCGAAACCACAACTAGTCGCTTCCGAGACCCCGAAAACTCATCCGGAAACGTCTCAACCCGTCTGTTTTGCGCAACGTCACTCATTGTACTCCCACCAACTACGGCTGCACGTATATATTATAATCTTCGGTAGCCGAACTCCCCAAGCACAGGTGTCAACGACCGAATCACACTATATTACCTGGTAAAACTACCTGGTAATTGTGCCCACTGCCCGGACCGCGGCGCCAACACATTCCTGACACGCTCATGCGCCGCCGATGTGTCATACGCCACTAGCAAATTTGTAAGCCGCCGGGAGGGCTTTGCCAGACTCTTACCCCTATAGTATAGTGCAGTCGACCCTCCGCCGTCGAGAGCCGCCGCCCGGCTGCATCCAAGACCCTTCATAACCTTGCCAAGCGACCTCAGATAAACCGGCTTCGTCACCGCCACCATCAGAAGCTTGCCGCCTTTCGTCACCCCAACCGCCGTCCGAGCTTTCCTAGCAAATAGACGTGAATCTCTGAATCCCTGTTCCCTAGGATTAACAGAAATTTGTCCGTCCCATACAACGACAGGCCCGCCGACTAGCACCGTCCTATAACACGACCAATCCCGCGCGCAGCCACGCTTTGTTGGAATCATAGTCGCTTTGTTGTTCCAGCCGATGCATAGAGCTGTCCCCACGCGTCCCTCACACTTCAGGTCGCCATCTATCACGATATCCCCCGTCGGGTAATATGTGCGGGTGTGGAAATAGGTCCCAGTGATTGCAGCAGTGGGCCGAGCCCGCCCAACCAGGTTCTGCCAGGACTCCGAGCGCCCAACTCCGTACCGTGGAAGCACTGACGAAACCTGAACATCAGGATCGTTCAGATTGATCGTAACCACGTGCGCGGGTAGTCCCCCAACCCAGCGCTTCTGATAGCGAATGCTAGACGTGAGCGCGTAGCAGCTCGGTGAGAGCGCCAACAGGGCAGTCGCGATTGATATAGTGAGAAGGCCAGTAATACGATGATTGTTAAGGATTGTGGTGTTCATAGAAGTCACCTGAAGCGTGTAGACTTGTCGAAGTCGTCTAGCCTGCATTATTCACGATGAGCGTGAATAATGCTTTGCTAGCGAGAGCTTTATTCGCTTCACGAATAAAGCGGGCTAGAGATGCAATTCTAAACGACACATCGATGATACCACGCGCTTCGCCGCTTGTAAACAGTTTTGGCCCACCAGTTCACGCTTTCGTTATAACTGTAAGTGTGCTTGCCAAGTTCCAAGTCTGTTTAGCCCGCTTTATTCGTGAAACGACTACGGGTACCAATCCTGCGATAACTGGAGGTGGATCTATGTGGATCTATGAGGAACATTCCCTGCATTGCTGTTGCACTTATAGCACTCAGCAGGCCCATCTGGGCCCAGGCGACATCCACGCCCTCCATACCCAGCGGAACCGGCAGCTATTACGGTAGCGGGGAGAACACGACCACGTACGGTGGTGCCCTGTTGGTAATGGGCGGCTTGGTGCTTCGCAGGCGTCAGGGTATGCTGGCCTAGTGTGCGTGCACCAGCGCCTACTTGCGCTTTTCGGACTTGCTCCTGGCGCCCAGGGCACGGCTCGACTTGGCAAGCAGGTCCTTCGCGCAGAAATTGCCGGGTTCGAGCTTCAGCGCTACCATACTCTCACGCTCGGCAGCTTCGAGGTTATGGCGCTGAAAGTAGATGTAGGCAAGATCGATATGAACTACGGGGTTCTTCTCATCAAGCTCCGCTTTATACATATCGCGGTCTTTGGTGCAAACGAGAAGGGCCCAGTTGCCCCATCGTCGCCACATCGTGGTGAAGTCGTCGTATGAGATGGACTTGGTCTCGGGTTCGTATGGGTCGTTGACGTATACGATCTTCTTGTCGTCATCGTAGCCGGTGGCAACCCTGAAGTGGCCCGAGCGGTCGGAGAGACTGCTGTCCTGCAGCACAATGACAGGGATCCCAGCCATAAGCTTTATCTTGAGATCATCGATCGTGCTGTTCCACGAGTAGGCGGCAAAGCCTTTGTCGCGTGCAAACAGGATCATGTCCGCACCATTGGTGGCTTGCAGAGCTTTATCGTAGACCGCTTTACCGATGGCGACCTGATCGATGTCCTGGCCCCAGTACCGAAGGACCGACGTAAGCGACGCAGGCCCACAGTAGTTGCGCATCTGCTGGACGTAGGGAACGTCCCCGAGGACGCACTTGCCGGGGAGCTTCTCGCCGCCAAACGTTGGCGTGATTCCGAGAATCATCGTGACCAAAAGCAGAGAAATTATACAGCGGGGATCTTTGATGTGTTTCATATGTTACTCTCAAGCTTGCCCGTTTATTGCTAAGCTTAGTTACATTATAGCTGAGGCTTTAAACGATTGCAAGAGGTTGTTGGTGATAAAGAATCGACACTTTCGCGCCTGATAATTCTAACAGGGCCGCGCTTCTGCTCCTGCCTGTTTTCTGGTCGCTCAAATCAGGATATTTGCACTCCCGAGAGCGACGCATCCACAGGGCACAACCTGCCGCATCGCCGCCCACTCGGCTTTCCCGCAAGCAACCAAAGCAGCGGGCACCACGCCAACCTCCGAGTGCTATCTTGGAATCTCAACCGAGGGACCGCCGGACCGGCAGTCCCGCAGCTAGCGGCGGCGCTGGTTCCTGACATTATCTGCCTGCAGGAAGCCGACCCATGGGCGAGAAACCAGCTTTATAAAATGCTAATTCTCCCGCAGTTCCAGGGGTGGGACAAAAAGGTCTGCGGCGAGCTTGTGGTGCTCAGCAGGTTTCCCCTGGAGTGGCTTCGAACGACGCACTCAGCACTGTGGGTGACGGTCGATGTAGATGGAAAACAGGTAGTTGTAGTAAACGCGCACCTGCGAACGCCGATATCTTATGAGGCTTATCAAGCGCAAGGACTGCCGTCGGCGTTCAAGAAAGCCGACGAACTGCGCAACACCCAGACACGCCACCCAACTCCAAAGTCTATCGAGAACTCACTTCGGAGCTCACTGACTCATTTCGCGCGTCGGGCCGAGGATATGGGCTCATGTTTCCCGCGAAGCTTCCCGTTGTACGCATCGACCACGTGATGGTAGGCCACGGTGTCGTCCCTGTTAGGTTCGAAGTCGTCCAAAGACGCGAATCCAATCACCTGCCGGCCTGCGCCGATCTGTATGTAAACGCCGGTGACTAGATGTAGACCCTCGGGACGCGTTTACCAATCGCGCAGCAGACGTCGTGCGGGATGGTGCCTATCAGTTCGGCGATGTCTTCGATAGCGAGAAAGTCGTACCCGCCTCCAAAAAGAACCACCTCATCACCGAGCTGCACACCGGGAATATCAGTCACGTCGATCATCACCTGGTCCATGCACACTCGACCGATTACGGATGCGCGTTCACCCCGAACAGCCACCTGGCCCCGCCTGGAGAGCGATCTACTATAGCCGTCAGCATAGCCCACAGCGATAGTCGCAACGCGCGTTCGTCGAGTCGTCGCAAATGTCCTCCCGTAGCTCACCGTCGTCCCTGTTGGCACCTCTTTCACGAAGACGATTCGGGTCTTCAAGGTAAGCGCAGGCTTGAGGGGAATGCTGCGGCTTGAGTCCGGTGACGGATAAAGCCCATAGAACATAATCCCCGGGCGGACCATATCAAAGCGCGATTCGGGAAAATCGAGCACCGCGCCACTGTTTGCGGTGTGGGCGATTTCGGGGCGTATGCCCCTGGCTGAAAGCTCGTCCAGAATCTGCTGAAACACGCTAATCTGATGCAGAGTGAAGCTGCGATCCCTTTCGTCCGAACAGGGGAAGTGCGTAAATATCCCTTCCGAGACGATCGATTGCATAGACTGCAACTCCGAGACTAGCTCGACAGCACCAGATGCAGGAACCCCGATGCGGCCCATCCCAGTGTCGACTTTCACATGCACTCTAGCGCGTTTACCAAGCCTCAGGGCAGTATCGGCAAGCTCGCGGGCAAACCCTATGTCACACACGGTTGCTGTGATCCCATACTCAACTATTTCGCGAGTGGAGTCACCACCGGTGCAGCCGAGAACAAGAATCGGAGCGCTTACCCCACCCTCACGGATATCGATCGCTTCCTCCACGCTTGCCACGCCGAGCATATCAGCCCCGGAGTCGATCGCCGTCGCACTGATGGGGACAGCGCCGTGCCCGTAGCCGTCGGCTTTAACTGCCGGAAGTATCTTGACGTGTGGTCCCACCGTCCGCCGGATCGATTTGACGTTTGCCGAGATGGCCTGGAGGTCGATTTCACAAATTACTGGTCTGTGCATGGTAGAGAATAGGCTGCTAGCCGCGTCCTTTCATAGTGGAAGCGTTTCATTGTCCCAGGATGCTGAAACATTGTCGTCCCCAAGAGTGTACCGCTTTTTCCGTTTTGGAGCAAGTGCTCAGTTGTTGGAAGGAAGCAGGCACTGCCGCATAGAAGGATACTTTGGTATCGGAGGTTCTGATGTTCAAACTGTTTGCACTGTTTGCCGGCGTGATTGTTGCCTCGTTTGGTGGCGCCGACACTCTCAAGACTTATCAATGCCCCAAGGTAACAACCGCGCCCACCATCGACGGCAGGCTCGATGACGATGCGTGGGCGCACGCTCCGGCGGTAGTTCTCGTCCAAACCCATGACGGCGCACCCGTGGACAAGCTCACCCTAGCCAAAATGTGCTGGGACAGCGACAACCTCTACGTTTCCTTCAGGTGCTCGTCCAAGGACATACGAGCATCAGTAACCAATCACGACGGAAATATCTTTCTTGAGGACGCAGTTGAGATATTCATTGACCCCGACGGCGATCTAAAAACCTACATAGAGCTCGATGTTAGCCCAATAAACGTTACTTTTGATGCCAAGTTCGACCCTGCGGCAGGAGCTTCGCTAGGAGCGCAACTAGCGCCCCAATGGACCTGCCAAGGGTTTCGTACAGCGACGACAGTAGATGGGACTGTGAACGTCCGAACAGACACGGACCAGTGCTGGACCGCGGAAATGGCAATCCCGTTCAAGTCCATCAGCGCGGGGACTCCTGCGGTCAACGACACGTGGAGGGCGAACCTCTACCGGGCAGTGATAAGACCTCGCCCAACGGAACTGCAAGCGTGGTCGCCCACATACGCGAGCAGCCAAGCGTTCCATGTTACCAAACGATTTGGAAAGATCGTCTTCGTAGAGAAGAATCGCCAGGGAACACTGGCAAAGACCAAACCCAGGAGCTAATCTATGACTGAAAACACGGAAATCGGACTCCCGACCTATATCTGCCCCAAGGTCTCCGTCCCGCCAACAATCGACGGCCGCCCGGACGACGACGCGTGGACGCTTGCCCCTGTAGGCACGCTTTCGATCGCGGAGACCGCCGAAGCGCCCTCCCGCACGACCACTTTTAGTATGTGCTACGATGACGAGAATCTCTACATCATCTTCGAGAGCGAAGACCCCGAAATCTGGTGCACACTCACCGAGCACGACGACCCAATCTACAACGAAGACGTGGTTGAGGTCTTTCTCGATCCGGACTCTGACCCGTCCACCTATATCGAGCTTGAGTTTAGCCCCAAGAACATAACATTCGACGCAAGTTTCGACACGAACATAGGGATGGGGCTTGGAAGCGCTGAGGCGCTCGCGTGGACTTGTGAGGGGATGAGGAGCGCGGTAACCATCGACGGGGAACTCGCCGAACCATCAACACACCGGGGATGGACCGCAGAGATCGCTATACCGTTTGCTTCACTCGGCGTCGGCACCCCAAAAAGCGGCGACACTTGGCGCGGTAACCTTTACAGGATCGACTACAAACCCGAACCTGCTGAGTTCCAGGCATGGTCACCACCGATGGTCCGCAACTTCCACAAGACCTCACGCTTCGGCAACATCGTATTTATAGAAGAGTAATCACATCTGCGGGCAACACGGCCCCGTATTTACTACGCCATCGATATGGAGGTGGTTCTCGACCTTGTCTACACCAGGCACGGCCTCAGCCACCTCCTCTGCAATCCCATACTCGTCCAGGCTGTCCACCACCCCGTGCAGCACGATTGTGTGGTCGTCACCTGTCACGTGTATCGTCTTCGAGGTCACTCTGCCGTTATCGTGAAGCGCCTGCTCAACAGATTCTACCAATGCTGTCATCGAAGTATCCTCCCAGCCCATTTACTATACTATACCCTCGCACGCCAGAGTCTATATACGCATCACGGCCTTGGCTGGAAACTTGTCGGTACAGGCACTCGAGCCTGAAGCTCTTCTATCTCGAAGAACTCCTTGCGCCGGAACCCGAAGACTGTCGCGATCACTCCTGAAGGGAAAGTCTCTACCGCAACGTTGTAGTCGCGCACATTGCCGTTGTAGAACCGCCGCGCGGCCTGGATGCGGTCTTCGGTGTTGACGAGTTCATACTGAAGCTGCAAAAAGTTGCGGTCGGCCTTCAGGTTTGGGTATGCTTCGCTGATGGCAAGGAGCCTGCGGAGCGCCCGGACCAGTTCGTTCTCTTCGTTTGCCTGGTCTTCAGGCGCGCCGGCAGACGCCATCGCAGCGGATCTTGCCCTGGCGACGGCCTCAAGGACCGATCGTTCGTGGGCTGCGTAGGCCTTTACCGTGTTCACGATATTGGGAATCAAGTCGTATCGTCGCCGAAGCTCTGTGTCGATGTTTGACCAAGATTCAGGTATAACGTTAGACAAACCTATCAAGCGATTATACGTCCCGATGAACCAGATCAGAAACAGGGTGATCGGGCCGAAGATCGTTATGAATAGTGTAGTGTTTTGCATATCATCTCCCTTCCCGGAGTTTCCGCCACACGAAGTCCGGTATCATCCGCAAGAAGTCTCGCAGGAACGCGAACGCTTGGTCGAACTCCTCGGGACCAAGAATCCTGTGGTTTGTGATCAATACCGTCCGCCCGAATGTCTGGATGCTCCACTGCGGGTTCTTTAGCAGAAACTCCATCATCATTGGGTGAATCATCTCGTAGGCGTATTGCTTGTCCGGCGAGCCCACATAGAACCGTCTGCTGAACTCATCTGACTCAAAGTCGATGTCGTCGAAGCCGAACGCGCCCGCAACGCGGTCAAAGAACCCCTCGGACCTGATCAACAGAGAATGAAAACACACATCGGTGTCGACTACTACGACGCCGAGCTTATGAGTCTGGCGCGATTTGCCGCTGCCTGTGCAGTATTTGTAGTCAAAAGCGCGCAGGTCGAAGCTGTCGATTTTGCCTATCAGCAAGTTTGACGCTTCTCGGCTGTCCCCGCGAGACAGACAGTCGAAATAATCATAGAGGTCCGGGATGGATTGCGTATCAAGGGGCTCGAAAGTCATCCCAAGACGCTGGGCGAGGAGAAACAGCGCTTCTTTGCGTGCCTGATTAATACGGTAGCTCACGTACATAGCAAAGATAGCTAACACGCCGAAGACGAAAAACACCATCACAGAAATGAAAGAATCGTCCAACCCAAAGAACTCCAGTAAAACGTGATAGCCGACCAATAGAAATGGCCGAGCTTGTTCTGCTCGGCCATTGTACCATATATCCGATATACTAAGAAAGACGTTACCAGGCCCACGCCTCCGGGCCGGGACCGCCGGGGCCGGGGAATATCTCATCGAGCTTGGCGAGGGTTTCTTTAGAGATCTCGATCTCAAGAGCCCTGATAGATCCCTCAAGCTGCTGGACAGTTCTTGGCCCAATGATCGGCGCGGTTACTACAGGGTTTGCGATCAACCAGGCGAGGCCCACATCGGCAGGGCTTTCTCCGAGATCGGAGCAGAGCGCCTCATAAGCTTCGAGCTTCGGCAGATTTCGCTCGATCTCCGCCTGGACTCCGGCTTGGGCTCGGCGTCCCTCTTTCGCTTTCTGAAGCGCCCCACCCAGCATTCCACTTCCGAGTGGGCTCCACGGGATCACGCCGAGGCCGTAGGATTCGCACGCCGGGAGAACTTCAAGCTCTACGGTTCGTGTGAGAAGATTGTATTTGCACTGCTCGGAGACCAGGCCCATGAAGTTGCGTGCAGCGGCCTGTTCGTTTGCCTGAGTGATGTGCCACCCAGCGAAGTTGCTGCTGCCGCAGTAGACCACCTTGCCCTGTTGCACGAGGATCTCCATCGCCTGCCAGATCTCCTCCCAGGGAGTATCGCGGTCGATGTGGTGCATCTGGTATAAGTCGATATAGTCGGTCTGCAGCCTGCGGAGGCTCCCATCGACGGCCTGGCGAATGTGCAGAGCCGAGAGTTTGTCACCATTGGGCCATGCGGCCATCTTGTTGTAGACCTTGGTAGCTAGGACGGTCTTCTCGCGCCTGCCCCCACCCTGCGCAAACCATCTGCCGATGATCTGCTCGGTAAGCCCCTCGCCCATCTTCCAGCCGTAGACATCGGCGGTGTCGAAAAAGTTGATGCCGAGGTCGAGGGCCTTGTCCATAATCGCGAAGCTGTCCTGCTCGCTCGTCTCCGGGCCAAAATTCATTGTGCCGAGGCAGAACCTGCTAACCTCAAGCCCTGTGCGTCCCAGGTGTGTGTAGCGCATACTAGTCTCCTTGTTGATCGGGTTGTTTAATGCTCAGCCGTATATGCCCCGTCTGAAAGGCTCTGAAACCTATTGCCTGCCTGACCGCTCGCGTGATAAGCTTGATGGAGAAGTTTCTTGGAAGGAATCAATACCACCCGTGCGCAAGTTCAAATGGCTGATCCTCACTGGTGCGTCGCTGGTCCTGATGTCGGGGCTGTGCTACACGCTTCAGATTGTAATGTTCAAAGACCCGCGAAACACGTTTTTCTATCTGTTGCAGGACGTCGCGTTTGTGCCGGTGCAGGTGCTGCTTGTGACGCTGCTTGTTAACGAGGTGTTGAAGGAGCGTGAAAAGTCGGCGCTTCACCACAAGCTCAATATGGTGATCGGCGCGTTCTTTAGCGAAGTTGGGGACGACCTTCTGCGTGCACTAGCTGCGCTCGACAAGAACAAGGACTCCCTGCGCGCGGGTATCCCGCTTTCCCCGGTGTCGACATCCGCCGATCTCGCCGATATCAGACGGTTTATGAAGAGTCACGACTGGTCGGTGTCGATCCCCACGGAGGAACTGGCGCGGCTGAGGGAGCTTTTGGTGAGCAGGCGCGAGTTCATCCTGACGCTTTTGGAGAACCAGAACCTGCTCGAACACGAGTCGTTTACTGACCTCTTGTGGGCCGTTTCGCATCTTACCCAGGAGCTTCATCTGCGCTCGGGCTTTGCCGATCTGCCGAAGCCCGACATCGAACACCTCGCAAACGACGCGAAACGCGCCTACGCCGCACTTGCGATCGAGTGGCTATCGTATGTGGAGCACCTGAGGGAGCAGTACCCCTACATATATTCTCTCGTCACCCGGATGAACCCGTTCGACCCCGGCGCGCATCCTGAGTTTGATTAGAATAGGGTGATCAAGTTGAACTGAGAGTGAGGCCCCGAAGCGGGGCTTCCGAACCCTCCGGGGAATCCTTTACTTGGACATCTCCAAGGCCTTACCGACTGCATCAACCACTTCAGGCTTTAGCGGGTCAAGACCTGCGGGAAAGCGGGCTATTACCTCGCCTTTACGATTGATGAGGAACTTGGCGAAGTTCCACTCTACGTCGCCGCCGAACTTGGGGTTCGTGGTCTTGCTCGTCAGATACTGATAGAGCGGGTGCTGACCTTCGCCCTTTACGACGATCTTTGAGAACACTGGAAACGTCACGTGGAAGCGCGACGTGCAGAACTCCTTGATCTCCTGATCTGTCCCCGGTTCCTGCTTGCCGAACTCGTTGGCAGGGAAAGCGAGGACGACGAAACCCTTGTCCTTGTTCTCTTCGTAGAGTGTCTGCAAGCTCGCATATTGTGGAGTGTTTCCACACTGCGAGGCGGTGTTTACGACCATGATCACCTTGCCCTTGAACTTGCTCAGCTTCACGGGCTTGCCGTCGATGTCGTTGACCTTGAAATCATACACAGTGGGTGGCTTCTTGGCTTTTGAAGCGGCCACGGTGACCTGAACAGGGATAAGTGCGGCCAACAGGCCGAGCACCAGCGCAAACGGGAGTTTGTATGAGAGCATTGTTGCCTCCGTACGGCGGGGCATCCGCCTTTGCCTTCTATGTTGATACCGGTCGCGATTTGTGCAGTATAGCACAGGACGTGCCTATGTCATCAGTAACAGTATGCCCCAAAGGGTGTCTGGTCAAACAGATGAGTTTCAGCTGACAGAGCCCGCGCCGTCGAGCATCGACTTCGGAGTGGCAAAGGTCATAGCGGAGGTTGATTCGAATACTGTTGACAGGTCTTGTTCGTTCATTGGTTTGCCACAGTGTTATACTGTATTTCAACTTAAGGATGATACGTCTGAGTGCACGATAATCTACTCTGCGATGATAACGGCCACTGTCGACGATCATGGGGCTACGGCTCAAAAAGGCGAGCCGAAGCATCCAAACGAAGCATATCAACAACCAGCGATTCTCAGGAGAGACGTGATTCGACAAAGCCTATCACTCTCTCTGCCGCCAGTATTGCCTCTTCGCCATCGTATGACCCAAACACTTCTGACGGAGTGAGATCAGGCAGACCATCAGGATAACGCGTCGGGATGTACAGCTTGTCGAGAAGCCTGGCCTGAGGAAGAATTACCTGCATATCGCCGCGCAGTGAATCATCAGGGTGATCCTGAATCAGACGCAACAGGCTGTGTCCCCACGGATCGTTCTCGGTCGCATACCACAGCGCCTTTAGAGCCTTCTCACCTGATTGCTGGGCCTGAAAACATGCCCATTCAAAACTCTCAGCGAAATGACTGGCGCGCGCCGCTTTCAGGTCGGCTTTTGCCTGCAACAACCAGCGTTGTGCCAGATGCTTGGACTTTTCAAGACTCATATAGCACTATCCCCTCGTTCATAGCACGTTTTACGAAAGCTTCGTCCCTCATTCGATCAAACTCAGCGGGAGTGTAAACAAATGTCTCAACTGGCTTTGGGAGAGCATCAGAAAGGGGGTCAAAATACCTTCCCAGCCTGCTGAGGAAAGGAAGGTCTGTGTCTTCCACAAAAATGAGGTCGATATCGGACCGGTCGGTCGCAGTACCGCGAGCGTAGGAGCCGAAAAGCAATGCAAACCGGGCGTTATTCGCTCGCGCAACCTCTCTTACAGCAGTGGCGATATCGTCAATGGACATTTTCACGGGGCACCCACCTCGTCATATCAGCCCCCGGCAGAGTTACCTCCACCGGGGGCCGTTCTTATCTAACCGCTAATAGCTAAAAGCTAATAGCTTTCTTACTTGTCGCGAGCAACGCCCTTGCCCTGCTCCTCGATCACGGCCTGGGCCGCGGCGAGTCGGGCTACGGGGATTCGCTTGGGCGAGCAGGATACGTAGCTAAGTCCAAGCCTATGGCAGAACTTGACTGAATCCGGCTCTCCGCCGTGCTCACCGCAGATTCCCAGCTTGATGCCAGGGTTTACTTTCCTTGCATCCTCGACGCAGATGCTCATCAAGCGGCCGATACCCTTCTGATCGATTGTGTCGGTCGGGTCGGTCTTGAAGATCTGCTTGTCGATGTAGAGCGGCAGGAACTTGCCGGCGTCGTCGCGGCTGATTCCATAGCCCATCTGGGTCAGGTCGTTGGTGCCGAAGCTGAAGAACTGAGCTTCTTTCGCGATCTCGTCGGCGGTAAGAGCCGCTCTCGGGATCTCGATCATTGTGCCGATCATGTAGTCGACCTTGATGCCCTCTTCCTCCATCGTCTTCTCAGCGAGGGGGATGAGCTGCTTCTTCAGGTAGGTCAACTCGTTGACGGTGCCGATGAGTGGGATCATGATCTCGGGACGAACGTCCATCCCAGTCTTCTTGACCTCACACGCAGCGCCGATGATCGCAGCAACCTGCATCCTCACGATGCCAGGGAAGTAGATGGACAGGCGGCAACCGCGGAGTCCAAGCATCGGGTTCTGCTCGTGCATATCAGCGACCTTGGCAAGAAGGGATTCCTTCTGTGCAAGCTCAGGGCTCTGCGGGTTCTTGCAACGAAGCTCAGTGACCTCAACAAGGAGCTCACTCATGCTCGGCAGGAACTCATGAAGCGGCGGGTCGATCAGCCTTACGGTGACCGGCTTGCCCTGCATAGCCTTGAAGATGCCTACAAAGTCCTCGCGCTGCATCGGGAGCAGCTTTGCAAGAGCCTCTTCGCGGGTGGGCTCGTCCTCAGCAAGGATCATGTTGCGAACGAACGGAACCCGCTCGCTGCCAAGGAACATATGCTCCGTGCGGCAAAGGCCGATACCTTCAGCGCCAAGAGCAAGAGCGTCAGCAGCATGCTCAGGGGAGTCAGCGTTAGCGCGGACGCCCATCGTGCGGAACTCGTCGGTCCAAGCCATGAACGTGCCGAAGTCGCCGGTCATGGTCGCAGGCTCAGTCTCAAGCCTCACGTTGTATACGAGGCCGAGGGTGCCGTCGATGGTGATGACGTCGCCTTCTTTAACAGTCACGCCGTCGACGTGGAAGACTTTCTTGTCTTCGTCGATCTTAAGCGAACCGCAGCCGCAGACGGTCGGGATACCATACTGGCGGGCGATCAGAGCAGCGTGGCTCGTGCGGCCGCCGAGTGCGGTGAGAACGCCCTTGGATGCGAGCATTCCACCGAGGTCGTCGGGGTTGGTCTCTTTGCGAACGAGGATTACTTCGTCGCCGAGCTCAGCCATCTTGATCGCAACCTTGGAGTCAAGTGCGACCCTGCCGCTTGCGCCACCAGGACCAGCGTTCAGGCCCTTAGCGATCGGCTTGATGCTGCCGCTGGACTTGATTCGCGGGTGAAGAAGCTGCTCAAGCGCCTCAGGAGCGACGCGGGTGAGCGCCTCTTCCTTGGTGATGCGCCCCTCGGCTACCATGTCGACTGCGATCTTGACCGCAGCAACGCCGGTGCGCTTTCCAGAGCGGCACTGCAGGATGAAGAGTCGACCCTTCTCGATGGTGAACTCGATGTCCTGCATCTCACGGTAGTGATCTTCAAGCTTCTGAGCAATAGTTGCGAACTGATTGTAGATCTCTGGGAACTCGTTCTCGAGCTGCTCGATCGGCTCAGGGGTGCGCACGCCAGCAACGACGTCCTCGCCCTGCGCGTTCTTCAGGAACTCGCCGAAGAGCTTGGCATCACCGGTCGCGGCGTTGCGGGTGAATGCGACGCCGGTGCCGCAGTCGTCACCCATGTTGCCGAATACCATCGTCTGAATGTTGACGGCGGTTCCGAGGTCGTGGGCGATCTTCTCGCGGTTGCGGTAGATGACCGCGCGGTCGTTGTTCCAGCTCTTGAAGACCGCGATGATCGCAAGCTTGAGCTGCTCCATCGGGTCAGTCGGGAAGTCCCTGCCGGCAGCTTCCTTGAAGTAGACCTTGTACTGAGCGACGAGGTCTTTCAGTCCTTCGGCGTTAACTTCTGTGTCGACTTTGGCGCCGAGCTTCTCTTTCAGGGCGTCGAAGATGACTTCGAAGTGATGCTTCTTAAGCTTGGGATACTCATCGGAAAGGACGATGTCCGAGAACATCATCAGGAAGCGGCGGTAGGCGTCGTAAGCGAATCGCTCGTTGCCGGTTGCCGCGATGATACCCTTCATAGTGTCGTCATTCAGGCCGAGGTTCAAGACGGTGTCCATCATGCCCGGCATTGAAAACTTCGCTCCAGAGCGGACGGAGACGAGGAGTGGGTTGGCAGCGTCGCCGAGCTTCTTGCCCATGTCCTTCTCAACATCCGCAAGTGCCCCGAGCACCTCTTCCCAAAGTCCTTCCGGGAGCTGTCCCGTCTCACTATACTCGTTACAAGTCTCTGTGGTGATCGTAAATCCGGAGGGAACCGGAAGTCCGATGTTGGTCATCTCTGCAAGGTTTGCTCCCTTGCCACCAAGGAGATCCTTCATCGTCGCGTTACCTTCTCTAAACAGGTATACGCGTTTCTTGTTGGTCATTCAGCTAGTCCTCCTGCGTTTCTTAACAACGTACCAAATAGGATACTTCGACATGGAGGGTGGAAGTTCCTCCATTGTATTGAGGAAAGTTTAACGAATGACGTGTGTCAGTGGCTTAAGGTGGGGTGTTGCTGAGGGCAGACTGCCATGTTCGCCCTACGACTTGGCAGGCACTCGTGTCTTGGCACGCGTTGTTGGTGGTCGTTTGGCCTCCGGTGTCGCACCAACAGGCTTTTCTGCTACAGCCACAGACTCATGCTTCTTCACCCGAGGCTTCCTGACAGTCCGCGCCGCTGTTGCATCGACCACCACGGGCTTTTTGCCGGAGTTGGAATTCGTCTGCTTAGACGCGGGAGCGGTTGGCGCTGATTTATCGACCGATCGTCTTGCCTTTGGTTTGGGCGACTGAGCTGTTTCGACTACAGGCACTGCCGCCTTCTTTGTAGTCCTCACTGCCTTCACTGGCGCAGGGGCGACGATGGGCTCAGATTTGGCTTTGGTGCGCGGCTTGGCGGCGGGAACTCTCACAATGGTGGGAGCAGCTTCGACCAGCTCAACGACCTTCGGCTTCCGCGTAGCCCGCTTCTTCGGGGGTTCTGCCATGGCGACCGGCTCAGTCACGGGCATTGCAACGGGTTCTTCGATAGTGACCGGAGGCTTGGGCGCGGGTTTCCTGGCGCGGGACGGACGCTTGGCGAGCAACGGATCACGCTCAACAACGCGTTTTCTGTGCAGAATCTCCGGGTGCTCATTGAAGCGTTCAAAGAGAGTCTCGGTCAGGTCGAATTTGTAGACACGCACACGGTCGCCCAGGACTGTAAGCTCAATCTCAAGCTTGTCGCGCTCTGGGATGTTCTTGAACCTGCTGAAATATCTAATTCCGTCTCGTTGTGTAATGCAAATCTGCATCCTGCTAACCCTCTCACACTCGGACTCTCCGTTTCCGAACGTGTATATGTTACTACAGAATGCGATAGTAGTCAAGTGTCTACTATAATTACTTCGGTTTGCTGCGTGGTGGAAGTGAGGATATTTAGGGAGGCAGGTATCGGGGACGGGGGTCCCCGATACAACAATATTGCGATTTTATGCGGCTTGCCTCTGGTTCTGTTCGGCGTCAGCCGGATTGTCGCTCATCACGAGGTCGACGAACATTTCTACAAGCTCTGGGTCAAACTGGGTTCCGGCGCAGCGTTTGATCTCATCGAGCGCGTCTTCACGAGATAGAGCGGTGCGGTAGGTGCGGTCTGAGACCATCGCATCGTAGGAGTCGGCTAGTGCGATAATTCTTGCGACTAACGGGATGCTCTTCCCGGCAAGGCCTGAGGGGTAGCCGAGGCCGTCGAAACGCTCGTGGTGATGGCGGACGGCTGGGACAATCGAGCTCAACTCCTGGACCTTCTGAAGGATCTCGGAGCCGATCTTGGGATGGTTTTCGATCACCTGCCACTCGTCGAGCTGAAGCGGGCCGGGCTTGCGAAGAATCGAGTCCGGCGTGCCGATCTTGCCTATGTCGTGCAAAAGCGCAGCGGCTTTCAGACTCTCAATGTCGGTACCGGACATACCGAGTTTGTGTCCAACCATGACACAATATTTTGTGACTGACTCCGAGTGCCCGCGCGTGTAGTGGTCTTTCGCGTCGACAGCAGCTGAAAGGGCCTCGATTGCGCCCATCTGCTGATCGCCCGCAAGAAGCGCCTTCAGCTTTTCGGGAGTCGCCCGGTAGAGCCGTTTGAACTCTTCAGCGTATATCTCCACTCGGTTCTTGCCGTTGTGCTTGGCGTAACAAAGGGCCGTGTCGGCACCGAGAACCAGATTGTGTCGAGTAAGTGCGTGGTTGGGATACGATGCAACCCCTGCGCTGAATGTGGCAACGTTTGCGTTCGGAAAGACCGTAGGGGATTCGCGCTCAACTGCCTGCCGGATCCGGTTTGCGACATCAGCGGCCTCGACAGCGCCGGTCTCAGGAAGTATGATTACAAATTCTTCACCACCGTAGCGCGCGAGGACGTCGATACCTCGAACACCAGCCTTGCAGACTTCCGCAAGCCAACAGAGCAGGCGGTCTCCCTCCTGATGGCCATAAATGTCGTTGAACGACTTAAAGTCGTCGAGGTCGAATATCACCAGGGAAAGGTTGCGATCGTAGCGCACGGCGCGTTCGATCTCGGTGCTAAGACGATCCTGAAAATAGCGGTGGTTGTAGAGGCCCGTTAGTCCATCGACGTTCGCCTTCTGTTCGGCGCGTTTTCGGTAGAATACCTCTTTGTCGAACAGGTAACCGATCACCACAGAGAGTCCGGCGATAGAGATAACCCACGCGATAAACGAGAACGGATGAGACGGCCATACTTCCTTGATCTGTGACCAAAGGCTGGGCACAGGCTGCTGTGCGAGAACCGCCGTTTCCACGGCAAACGCCCAAACACCCACGGCATAGCTGACCATCGCAAAGAATGCGCCTACAAAGTAGGACGCTATTCGAAAACTCATACCCGGCTTTTCATCGGATTGACTAACCATATTGCTGCACTACTCCATAGCTTCACACCCGCAATGAGAAGGGTCCTAAGAGAAAACGGGTGAGTTGGTTATGACCCTACAGTATTTATTATGGGTCGAAAGCACCACAATCCTCAGCCCAATGTATACGCATGCACAGAATATCAATAAAGACATGGACAGTGGGACTAGTTGGAGCCCCTAGGGTCTCGCCAAAGAGGTGCAGTTCACCTTGACCTTGGTTTGGCGTTGTGGCATAATGAGCACTAAATTGTAACAATGATTCCGGTCGACGGCGCTATCTGCGCCGTCTCTTAAAGGCTGGCGCTATGCGCCACCGGTCTGTGACGGACAGAAAGAAGAGATTTGCTGAGAATGAATGAGCCAGAGAATGAAATTGGTCAACCAAACACCGAAGCGTCTATAGACTTCATTCGCGAGGCTATCCAGGAGGACCTGCAGCAAGGCAGGTTCGAGCGTGTGCATACCCGGTTCCCACCGGAGCCTAACGCATACCTGCACATTGGCCACGCCAAGGCGGTCTGGATCGATTACGGCATAGCGCGAGACTACGGCGGACTCTTCAACCTGAGATTTGACGACACCAATCCGCTTAAAGAAGATCAGGAGTTCGTGGACGGGATCATCGAAGACGTTAAGTGGCTCGGAGCAGACTGGGACGACCGCCTGTTCTTCGGAAGCGACTACTTCGAGCGGATGTACGAGTGGGCGACTGACCTTATCAAGAAGGGCGCTGCCTATGTCTGCGATCAGACTGCCGAGGAGATGAGCAAGTCGCGCGGCACGCTCACAGAGCCCGGTGTGGACAGCCCATATAGAAATAGAAGTGTCGAGGAGAACCTGGACCTGTTCGCTCGGATGCGCGCAGGTGAGTTCCCGGACGGCGCAAGGACACTGCGGGCCAAGATCGATATGTCTTCGGGGAACCTCAATATGCGTGACCCTGTGATGTATAGAATCCGGCATACCGATCATCACCGACAGGGCAGCAAGTGGTGTATCTACCCATCGTATGACTGGGCGCACGGCCTTGAGGACTCGATCGAAGGTATCACCCATTCGCTTTGCTCGCTCGAATATGAAAACCATAGGCCGCTATATGATTGGTTCCTCGATCAGCTTGGGATATATCACCCCCGGCAGATCGAGTTTGCGAGGCTTAACCTCTCATACACGGTCATGAGCAAGCGTCGGTTCGTCGAGCTTGTAGACGGCGGATATGTGGACGGCTACGACGACCCGCGCCTCCCCACCCTCGCCGGGCTGAGAAGAAAAGGTTACACGCCTGAAGCCATTTTCGAGTTTTGCAGGAGGATCGGTGTCGCCAAGACCGACAGCATGGTCGAGGTCGCAGTGCTTGAAGACTGCGTTCGGGATGACCTGAACAAGCGCGCTCAGCGGATCATGGCCGTAATGAACCCGATCAAGGTGGTTTTGACAAATTACCCCGAAGGGCAGGTGGAAGAGCTCGACGTCATCAATAATCCCGAGAACCCTGACGCCGGCACGCGCAAGGTTCCCTTTGCAAAGGTGCTCTATATCGAGCGTGACGACTTCCGTGAGGACCCGCCGCCAAAGTTCTTCCGGCTCGCTCCGGGTAGAGAGGTTCGCCTCCGAAACGCTTACTTTATCAAGTGCCAGGACGTGGTGAAAGACGATGCGGGCGAGATCGTCGAACTGCACTGCACCTACGACCCCGAAACCAGGGGCGGCGATGCTCCTGATGGGCGCAAGGTGAAGGCGACACTGCACTGGGTGGCGGCTGAGCAGTCTGTTCCTGCTGAGGCGAGGCTGTACAACCATCTATTCACCAAGCCGAACCCCGATGATGTCGAGGAAGGTCAGGAGTACTTTGCGAACCTGAACCCGGAATCGCTTGTCGTGACGACGTGCTACGTGGAACCAAGCGTGGTCGGCGCAGCGCCCGGCAGGCGTTACCAGTTCGAGCGACAGGGCTATTTCTGTATTGATACGGCCTCAACGACTGATATGCTCGTTTTCAACCGAACAGTGACACTCAGAGACTCTTGGTCGAAGATCGAAAAAGCTATGACTGGGAGTCCGGCGAAGAAGTAGAACTCATATTGTGGCTCGGCAGTCGATAATTCCGGGCCACAGACCAAATTATCTCAATGTTTACCTGCAACAGTATTGACAATTCAGGCTGTCGATGGTAAAGTATTCGAGTTGTTGCCGACTAGCTCAATTGGCAGAGCGCCTGACTCTGGATCAGGAGGTTCGGGGTTCAAGCCCCTGGTCGGCAGCCATTTTTATGTACAAGCACGACAAAGACCCCGAAACGACTCATGCAACTCTCGGAACTCAGGCCATTCACCACACGATTCAATATACCAAGCCTGATTGACATTGACCCTTCGCGCGTGTTACAACATCGGTTGGGAGTAAGCCCACAGCTATTATTCAGCTCAAGGAGGAACACATGCCCAAGTATTCTCTTGGCATTGATTTTGGTACACTGTCAGGACGCGCAGTCCTTGTTGATGTGACCAATGGACAAGAGCTCGCAACGTCGGTCTATGAATATTCTCACGCGGTTATAGACGACCGGTTGCCCGAGACAAACGAGAAACTTCCGCCCGACTGGGCGCTTCAGGACCCAGCCGACTACATCCGCGTGCTTGAGAAGACTATTCCAGCCGTGCTCAAGGAGTCGGGTGTCACGGCAGACGATGTGATCGGGCTTGGCATCGACTTCACAGCTTGCACGATGCTTCCTATCGACGCAGCAGGTCAGGCGCTTTGCTTCGACTCCAAGTGGCGATCAAACCCGCACGCGTGGGTCAAGCTCTGGAAGCACCACGCGGCGCAGCCTGAGGCAAACCGCATCAACGAAGTCGCTCGCGAGATGGGCGAACCCTGGCTTGCACGTTACGGCGGCAAGATAAGCTCGGAGTGGTTCTTCGCCAAGGCTCTGCAGATATTGGACGAAGCCCCCGAGGTATACGCGGCGGCGGACAGGTTCATCGAGGCCGCGGACTGGGTCGTTCTGCAGATGACCGGCAATGAGCGGCGCAACTCCTGCACCGCTGGCTATAAGGCCATCTGGTCCAAGGCCGACGGCTACCCGTCAAAGGCGTTCTTCAAGGCGCTTAATCCCGGTTTCGAGAACGTGGTCGACGAGAAGATGTCCCACGATATCTACCCAATCGGCGACAAAGCAGGAGAGCTGACCACTGAAATGGCCGCTCGGATCGGTCTGCGCCCTGGCACAGCAGTCGCGGTCGCGAATGTCGACGCCCACGTGGCAGTCCCTGCAGCAACCGTCACTGAGCCGGGCAAGATGCTGATGATCATGGGGACATCGACCTGCCATATGGTGCTTGGCACTGAACCAAAGATCGTTGAGGGAATGTGCGGCTACACCGAGGACGGGATCATCCCCGGCTACTTCGGGTATGAGGCTGGTCAGTCCTGCGTTGGCGATCACTTCGCCTGGTTTGTCGAGAATTGTGTTCCGGCTGCCTACGCTGGTGAAGCTAAGCAGCGAGGCATTTCGGTTCACCAGCTTCTCACTGAGAAGGCAGAGAAGCTCAAAGTCGGCGAAAGCGGGCTGATGGCGCTTGATTGGTGGAACGGCAACCGTTCGGTGCTTGTCGATGTGGACCTGACTGGGGTATTCATCGGCATGACACTCGCGACCAAGCCCGAGGAGATGTATCGCGCGTTGATCGAGGCGACAGCTTACGGCACGAACATCATCATCGACGCCTTCCACTCAAATGGGGTGACGATTGATGAGCTCTACGCCTGCGGAGGCCTGCCTGAGCGCAACCCGATGCTGATGCAGATCTATGCTGACGTCACAAACCGTGAGATAAAGATCGCCGCATCACCTCAGACTCCGGCGCTTGGTTCGGCGATGTTCGGTGCAGTGGCGGCAGGAGCGACATCAGGCGGCTACGACAGCATCTTCGACGCGGCAAAGAAGATGGCCCGGGTGAAAGACATCACCTACAAGCCAATCGCAAATAACCATGAGGTCTACAAGAAGCTCTTCGCCGAGTATAAACTTCTTCACGACTACTTTGGTCGAGGCGCAAACGACGCGATGAAGCGACTGAAAGCGATCAGAGAAGAACAGCACGGCGGATAATAGTAATCTGTTGTGGTCCTGACGCAGGTTGGGACCACAACACTTCCCTCCACCTATCACTTGGTCTCGCAACATCCCGGGTTAGTGCACACTTCACCAGTGTTAACATAATGCTACGCGTAGTTAACATAATATTTAGCCAATATTCTCTTATGCTAACTTGAAGCTGCGCTTGACTCCCCCGCAACCCAGCCCGTCGAAAATGCAGCTTGCAGATTGTAGCCCCCAGTTGTCGCATCTATATCAATGACCTCACCGACCAAGTAAAGCCCCTTGACGACCTTCGACTCCATAGTCTTCGGGTTGATCTCTCGGATATCGACGCCACCGGCAGTGACTATCGCCTCCTCAGGGGGGCGCAGGCCGGTTACGGTCACGCGGAAGTCGTGCAGGAGATCGATCATTTTCCGACGCTGGGCGGCGTTGATCTTGTTGATCGGCAGGTCGCTTGGAATGCCTGTCAGGCTCCCGTAGACCGGGATCAGCGTCCGAGGGAGGAGATCACCCAGATAGTTTCTGAAGTGACGGGTGCCGGTGAAGTCCCGGATAAAGCGCTGGGTTAGCTGTTCATCGGATAGCGCGGGTTTTAGGTTGATGGAGAGCTCCATCTTTCCGGTTTTGAGATGATCCAGCACTGTTCGGCTGAGTGTTAGGATAATTGGGCCGGACACGCCGAAATGGGTGAAGAGCATCTCTCCAAACTGTTTGGCGATACGCTTGGGGCTGCCGTCTTCTTTGGAGATAAGCAAGCGTACCTCGACGTTCTTCAGAGTTAAGCCCTGAAGCTCCTCTACCCACTTTTCAGCCGTAGTCATTGCCGTTAGCGCTGGCCTTGGCTCGACCAAGTGATGACCGAGGTCTTTGGCTATTCGGTAGCCGTCGCCCGTTGATCCCGTTGCCGGATAGGTGATACCGCCTGTAGCGAGAATGACTGCGTCGGCTTCGATCATCCCGGTAGGGGTCATGACACCCTCAACTCCGTCGCTGCCGGTGAGCACCTGAAGCACGCTCTGGTTTGTACGCAGAGCAACGCCCGACTGCTTGCACCATCGCTCAAGCGCGTTTGCGACGTCGTCAGCATCGTCGGATACTGGGAACACTCTGCCGCCGCGTTCGACTTTTGTCGGAACGCCCAAGCGGTCGAGGTGCAGCATAAGGTGGTTTGAGAAGAACCGAGAAAACGCGCCATACAGGAACTTGCCGTTGTCACCAAAGGCTTTGATGAAGTCCTGGATCCCTGCGGTGTTTGTAACGTTTGCTCTCCCCTTCCCGCAGATTCGGAGCTTCCTACCAGTCCTTGGCCCCTTCTCAAGGAGAACAACCCTGGCCCCAGACTCGGCGGCTCGACCGGCGGCCATCAGCCCACCAGCACCGGCCCCAATCACGACAACTGTTCTTTGTATCTCGCTCATATACAGCCTTATCGAAAGAAAACGGCCCGGAATCACGTGACTCCGGGCCGGTGTATGCTAATCGTAGAGCCGGGGACTGTCCCCCAGCCTACCGTATTATCTTCTTCTCAGGAACGCGGGGATGTCGAGTTCGCTCTCGCCCATCGCAACTGGTACCGGCTCCTCGACCAGCGGCTTTGCGGCCTGCTGGGGCTCTGAGGTCGGCTCGGACTTGCCTTCATAGCGCGCAGAAGGACGCTCCGGCCGGTTGACATCAAAGCCGGTGGCAAGAACAGTAATCCTGACTTCGCCTTCCATTCTCTCATCAACAACGGTTCCGAAGATGATATTGACGTGCTCCTCATCGGTCGACTTGTAGATGACCTCGGCGGCTTCGTAGACCTCGTTCAATGTGAGGTCAAGACCACCGGTGATGTTCAAAAGCACACCGCGCGCTCCGTCGATCGATGTCTCAAGCAGCGGGCTCGCGATAGCAGCCTGAGCTGCGTGTATGGCTCTCTGCTCGCCAACGCCGTGACCGATGCCCATAAGCGCCGATCCCTGGTTCTCCATAATCGCCTTCACATCAGCGAAGTCGACGTTGATCATACCTGGAATGGTGATGATGTCGGAGATGCCCTGCACACCCTGGCGCAGAACGTCGTCAGCGATACGGAAAGCGTCGGTGAGAGTCGCCTTCTTCTCTACAACAGAGAGGATTCGGTCGTTCGGGATGGTGATCATCGTGTCGACCTTGTCGCGCAGTGACTCGATGCCGGTCTCAGCCGATCTCGCCCTCTTTGCGCCTTCAAAGCCGAACGGCCTGGTGACCACCGCAACGGTCAGCGCGCCGAGCTCTTTGGATATCTCGGCGATAACAGCAGCAGCACCAGTTCCCGTGCCACCACCCATACCAGCGGTGATGAAGACCATGTCAGAACCTTCAAGCAGGCGCCTGATGTCCTGTTTGGACTCCTCAGCTGCGCGACGGCCGATCTCAGGGTCGCCACCGGCTCCGAGACCCCTCGTGAGGTTCTCTCCCAGCTGCAGCCTATGCTCAGCGCCCGCGAGGTTCAGCACCTGCAGGTCTGTGTTCATCGATATGAAGTCGACACCGGAAACCCCGGCTTCGATCATACGGTTGACAGCGTTGCTCCCACCGCCGCCGCAACCTATAACTTTGATTTTGGCGTAGCGTTCCTCGCCATGTGCCATCATCAGCGCGCTCCTCTCTTGTCCAAAAGCGTAAAAACGATCCGCGACTGGCGCGGTATAGTTAACGTGATTTCGTTCTCTGGCGGAACCATGCGGTCACGCCGTTTACTACGTTGTTAAGCAGACTGCCATTGCGACCATCCGTCTGAGTAACTACCCTGTGTCGCGCCGCATAAAGCACAAGGCCGACAGAGGTAGCGTAGATCGGATTGGCAACAGAGTCCACCATTCCACCAACGCCACGGGGCATTTCAAGCCTCGAAGGCGTCTCAAGAATCCGGGTCGCGGTATCGACCATACCCGGCATAAGCGAACTTCCACCCGTGAGAGCAATTCCCATAGGAAGGAGTCCGAGGTAGCCGGAGCGATCGATCTCCCGGCGAATCATCTCAAATATCTCCTCGACGCGCGGCTCGATCAGCGCGGCAAGAATATGCTTCGGAACCGGCTTTGACTCAGCAGCTCCAAGCGCGGCGACATGAACTGTCTGGTTCGGGTCGACCATATCTACGCGAGCACAACCCGCCTCCCTTTTCGCCTTCTCAGCTTCCTCCTGCGAGGTCTGAAGGCCAACAGCGAGGTCGTGGGTGATGTGGCTGCCACCAACAGGCAGAACAGCCGTATAGAATATCTCACCATCGACAAAAATTGCAATGTCGGTCGTCCCACCGCCGATGTCGACGACGCCGACTCCGAGGTCGCGTTCCTCCTGGTTCGTGACAGCAAGACCAGAGGCAATGGAGCCAAGGACTGTAGCCTCGACTTCGATGTTGGCCTTCTGAGTGCTCCTTACGATGTTCTGAAGGAAGCTCTTGGAGCCTGTAACGACGTGGGTCTCAACTTCAAGACGCCTGCCGGCCATACCAAGCGGGTCTTTGATGCCACCCTGACCGTCGACTGTAAAACCACGCGGTATCGCGTGAATAATCTCGCGCTCCGGAGGAAGAACGATGACCCGGCTTGCATCGAGCACGCGCTCGACATGTTCGCGCCTGATCTCATGATCGTCCTGAGTTACCGCAACGCGCCCGGGGCTGTTCAGCGAAGAAACGTGTTCTCCGGTGACTCCAACTACAGCAGTGTGAATCTCCGCTCCGGAGATCCTCTGCGCGAGGTCAACCGAGTCACGTATCGCCGTCGAGGTCGCGTCCATATCGACCACCACACCGCGCTTTAGTCCAGAGCAGGGAGCTAGCCCCACCCCAATAATATCAACACGCCCGTCCTCGTACACCTCGGCTACGGTCGTGCACACCTTCGTTGATCCAATATCAAGTCCGGCGAAAATCTCGCTTTTAGCCACTGAATCCTCCCTGGAAAGCACAGCATGCCATTAGTTTACACCTGTATGCTGACCAGCAGTTCAAAATATTCATTTGTCCGTTACGTATACGGCAGAGAACCAATATTCCGTTCCTGCCGCCTGCCTAGCTGCCCTTCTCCCGCTTAGAGAGAGCAACCTTGGTAAGCCAGTATCTACGAATCAGCGAAAGGTTCAGGAAGATCCTGCCGCCAAGTACAACAACCGCGGCAAATAACAGGTTCACCCCGAGTTGATCGCCGACCCAGGCAAGGACACCGGCCAGGATCGTATTAACAAAGAAACCAGACAGGAAAATGTCATCGTGGAACTTTCCTTCCAGCGCAGCTCTCACTCCGCCAAAAATCGAGTCGAGCCCAGCAAGTGTGGCAAGCGACAAATAGCTCGCATACTGGCTGGGCACGGTAATTCCTGTCCCGTAGATGAGTGCGAAGCCGAGTATGAGCCCCACCACGGGCAACCAAGACATAGTCCTTATGACCTCTCTTTTGTCACCGGACCCAGCATGCGCAGGCCCGTCCTAAACTTACTAATCTTCAACCTTATGAGCGTATCGGAATTGCCTACTGCCGCTAAACGGCTCAATTCCAACCTTCTGTGACTGCTGAATCTCGATCATCTTGGGATCGGGCAGTCTCTCAACTATGCCACCCCGCATCCGAAGGGCGCTTTCAAGCGTCTTCGGCTCGCCGACCGCCTTGATGACATACGGCGCGGCAACATCAACATCGTTAACAAGAATGACGGGGCCAGCGCATCGAATCGCCGACGTCGCAGTGAGCCTCTGGCCATTAACCGACACAGCCTCTGCGCCTGCGGCTTTAAGCTCATTTGTAATATCTCTTATGTCAAGATCGTGAATGATATAGGCCTGAATGTCCATCAGGTCTGTATCCACGTCTTTCTTCTGGCTGTCGCGGAGAGTCACGGTAAGCCCGGAGCCCTCAAGCTCGGTAAGGCCCGCGAGGAACTTTGCTTCCTGCAACTCCTTGTTAATGGCACTGGTTTCGCTCGTGCCTGCAGCCATTGTGTTTAGAAGATCGGTATTCTTCTTTTCAAGGTTCTCGATCTGCAGCCTGAGCCGGTCGTTTTCCCGGCTCTTGCCCTGATAGAGTCCGGCAAGCTCGTCAAACCTCATCCCGGCAACGCCGTAGTTGCGCCTGATATTGCCCTGCGTCCTAAGTGACGCCGCGATGAGCATGCCGAGTATCGCGCACAAAAAGGTAATCCTGATTATCCAGCCTCTGCTGTGTTTACTGTCCACCTGAGCACATCCAGTTTAAGTGTTCGCGTCGGATTTCGATTCCGGCGCAGGTTTCGGCTTGATAGCCGGTCTGTCGTAGCAGCTCAGGTTGATATATTCAACTTTGTCACCGATTTCCGGCTGAGCGGCAAGCATCCTTGTGAGTTCTCTCATCTTCTGAGGAATCTCAATTGGCTGCCCTAACTTCACATAAAAGTCACTCCCAATATTTAAGCACAGATTGCCCGCCCGGTCAACGGAAATTTTGGCGATACGACCCGCAAGCTCCGGCCCGGACTCGATGCACCTGATCGCACTATCGAGGCCGGTGTGGGCCACTTTTCTGCCTGCAACGATCGTCACTTCAGCAGGAAGCATGACCGTTGGTATCGACTTCTTCGCAGCGTTGACTCGGTGAAATGGCAGGCCCCTGGCGTCTGCCAGCCAGATCCCTGATCCATTTGTCACGTTCACGAACGGTGTCCGCTCTGTGACGCGTAATATAATCGTCTTTGGGAGCCTGCGGCCAATCTCAACAGATTTGACCTCAGGCCGCTTCTCGACCTTTAGCGCTATGGCAGAGGTCTTCAAAGCCAAAATGTTCTTGCCGAGAGCCTGGGCTGCATCAAGTCTGACAGCGTGCGGCGTGATCAGTCTCGTGCCACCGACTCTGATCTCCCGCACGGCAAGCGACGGCGTCGTCATCAACTGATTAACACCGTATCCAACGCCAGCCCCGATGGCGAGCACGAAAAGCGGCATAACCAGACGACGAAAGTTGAACCGGCGCTTGTTTCGCCGTTGCTTCTTGTGGCTTGCGGTATGACGGGTAACTCTGCGAGAGGAACCTGCCGAGCTCAAACTCAGTCCTCCTCCAGAGCGAGCTGAATAATCCTGTCAAGCAGCTCTGGAAACTCGATTCCCGCGGCTTTGGCGGCGGTCGGCAGAAGGCTAGTCGGGGTCATGCCGGGGATAGTATTCACCTCAAGCACGACCAGCTCATCATCCGACTGTACAATCATATCAACGCGCGACATCCCTCTGCAGCCAAGCGCTGCATGAGACATAAGCGCAAGCTCGCGAGCGCGGCTGGCGGCGTTATCAGAAATTCTCGCTGGAACGATCTCCTCAGTGGCGCCAGGCGTGTATTTGGCCTCAAAATCGTATATCCCCTTCGCCGGGACGATCTCGACGATGGGAAGAACATCGGGCTCCGAGTTGCCGAGCACACCGACGGTGATCTCTGTGCCATAGACGAACTGCTCGACTAGAACCTGCGAATCGTATTTAAATGCTTCTTCGATGGCCGCAAGCAATTCACCTGCGTTTTCGACCTTGCTCATACCGATAGTTGAACCCTGCTTACTCGGCTTCACCATAACAGGGTAACCAAGAGGCGCGACTTCAGCTACGATGTCGCGATGCTTAAGTTCTGAGCGGCGGGTGATGTCGACAGAGTCAGGCATCGAGACCCCGGCCTGACGCATCACACGCTTGGAGGCGATCTTGTCGATCGCCAACGCGCTTGCGAGCACGCCCGAGCCAGTGTAAGGAAGGCCTAAGAGCTCAAGAAGTCCCTGGATAGTGCCGTCCTCACCGAACTTGCCGTGAAGAGCGATAAAGGCAACGTCTACGGAGCGGCCATTCGACATCTCTGCAACCGAAGCAAGCGGACCAACAACTGCCAGCGCCTTTTCGGCCTCGGAGATCGCAGCGACCGGCTGCATGCATCCGGCAAGCACCTTGCGGTTCGTGCCGGAAATCAACGCCGCGTCTACCGGCACAACAGCGTATTTGTCTCTATCAAGCGCCTCAAGGATCATTCTTCCCGTCGAAAGCGAAACGGCTCTCTCACTCGAAAGCCCACCCATCAGCACTGCAACCTTCAGCTTCCCGTCCACTAATCTACCAGTCTCCTACAATCCTTACTTCAAACTCAAGATCAATATCGTAAACTTCTTTGATTTTGGCGTGCACCAAGTCGGCAACGGCCTTTAGTTGTGTAGCCGACGAACTCCCCACATTTATGATGAAGTTTGCATGCCTGTCGGAGACCATCGCATCGCCGATTCGCGTGCCCTTAAGGCCTGCTTCGTCGATAAGCCAACCGGCAGTGCGATCCCCAGGCGGGTTCTTGAACATACAACCCGCGCTTCGGCCAAGAGTCGGCTGGGTCTGCGCTCTGCGCTGACGGAGTTGCTCGACTATGCGCATCACTGCAAGCTTGCTCGATCGCTTAAGACCAAATGTAGCCTCAGTCACGATCTTGGTCTTGTCAGTCTGAAGCATGCTCCACCTGTAGTCAAACTCAAGATCTTCACGACTAAACAGCACTTTCTCGCCCGTGCCAGTGACGATCTCAACTGACTCAACCACGTCCCCTACCCGGCCCAGATGCGTGCCCCCGTTCATCACGATAGCGCCGCCAACAGTGCCCGGAACAGCCGTCGCAAACTCAAGGCCCGATAGACCAGCGTCCGCCGAAGCCTGAATCACCTTCTGCAAGATGGCTCCCGCGCCGGCAATCATCTGATTTTCCTCTACACGAATCTTGGCGAAAGCCCGTCCGAGATGAATCACGAGACCGCGAATGCCCTTATCGGAAACCAGCAAGTTTGCGCCGCCTCCAAAGACAATCCAGGGGATCTCGTTTCTTGTAGCCCAAGCCATCAGCTCTGCGACGTCATCGGCATCCGCCGGTTCCACATAAACATCCGCCGGGCCACCAACACCGTAAGTGGTGTGCAGCGACATCATCTCGTTTTCTTTTACAACGCCGCGCAGGAACTGTTTTATATCAACTGCGCGTGCAACCTGTGTAATCATAGTGTCTCACCCACCGTTCTCTACTAATAAGGATACAGCAAATTCTGCTTAAGGTATACCCATTCCCAGCGGGCAGACGTGTTTAAAATCGTCGTTTCGTTGAAAAAGTGTCAGCTTAAAGCGCGACCTTGACTACAACTTTTCGAACCTGAGCAGGAGAATCGGCCGCTATCATCGGCATATGTCCGTCATGAGGGAAGAATATAACAAATGATCCTTCAGGCACGAGAATGAGGTCGCCATTTCCGTCCAAGAACACCACATCGCGCGCTTCGTCGTATTCCTTTGAGACATGAAGCCGCTCGATATCCGTCCAACCCATTCGCTCCGAGCCCCGCACAATATATTGTATATCAATATATTTCTCGTGCGCCTCCCAGAGGCCTTTTTCGACAGGCTTTGTATCATACTCGTTCACACCAGCCCAGATGTCGAAGCCGTCGATGTCGTGACGGCCAAGGCTGATGGCATCCAGGTCGGTTGCCGCAAGCCACCTGAGCCCGCGGGCTATCCCCCCGCCCAGACCATAATATAACGGTGCTCGTTCGAGTCTATCGATGATCATAGCTTAGGGTACCACCGAGCAGGCATTCAGGTCAAGTGAATCTACCAGGTCTATTTTCGCATATTTTACACCCAAGCGTCAATTTGATATACTGTATGTGACCGCTTTCTGTGACTCATGCTGCTTGACAAAAGGGGGTTGCAGACTTATAATTTGAACGACCAAGCGGGGGTTCCGAATGGCAGGTACAGAGCAAAAAGGCCCTCGGGCAGGATATAGGACACCCACTTCCGAGTCCACGACGGCGAGAAGTGCGCGGCCTGTGAAGGCTGGTGCGCAAGTCGCCACAGGGTTTCGGACACTCGACTCGCCCGTGCAATACGTAAAGGGCGTCGGGGAACGGAACTCACGTGTTCTCGGCAAGCTGGGCATTTTTAACGTACGTGACCTGATTCTTCACTTCCCCAGGCGTCACGAGGACAGATCGCGGACTGAAAAGATCGCGAGTCTTTCCGGTGGCGAAGAGGTGTCGATCAGAGGCAAAGTCGTCGCAGCGGACAATCAAAGACCGCGTGGCAATTTTGTCATCACCAAGGTCACCATTGACGACGGCACCGGGGTCGCCACTCTGTCGTGGTTCAACCAGCATTGGCTGAAAGACAAGTTCCTGAAAATGCGAGGCAAGGAGATCATTGCCTACGGAACAGCTCAGCTGTCGCGCTGGGGGATCGAGATCCAGAGCCCGGAGTGGGAAGAGTATAAGCCCGACGAGGACCCGATATCTGCGAAGCGGGTCGTTCCTGTGTACCCTCTGACCGAGGGCATGGTGCAGGGGCAGATGCGGAAGCTGATGCTGACCGCGCTCGACGGTTATTTGTCACTCGTCAAAGAGGTCCTGCCTGTGACGCTCTTGGACCGGCTCGACCTTATGGGCACGCACGACGCGATTCGCAATATGCACTTTCCAGAGAGCCTGGAAGCGCTCAAGGCCGCGCGCAAGAGACTCGTGTTCGAAGAGCTCTTTATGCTGCAGCTTGCGCTTGCGATAAGGAAACGTGAAAGTGACGCTCCGGGAAGTGGTATCGCGTTTCAGATACCTGAAGGTTTTGAAGAAGATTTTAAGGGACACCTGCCGTTTGAGCTTACGGGCGCGCAAAAGCGAGTGATCGCTGAGATCGCCGCAGATATGGCAAAGCCGGACTGCATGAACCGGCTGCTCCAGGGAGACGTCGGCGCGGGAAAGACCGCCGTTGCGATGGCGGCGATTGTGATCGCTGCAGCCAATGGCTATCAGTCGGCTCTCATGGCGCCGACCGAGATTCTTGCAGCTCAGCACTATCTGGGGCTTTCAGAGTCGCTTGCGAAGCTTGATATAAAAGTAGACCTGTTGATCGGAAGCCTTACAGCCAAAGAGAAGCGCGAAGCGCAGGCACGGGCGGCGTCCGGTGAGTCGAAGCTTGTTATTGGAACGCATGCTGTGATACAGGAAGGCGTCGGGTTCGCCCAACTTGGGCTTGTCATAGTCGACGAGCAGCACCGATTCGGTGTGCTTCAGCGGGCGGCTTTGCGCGAAAAGGGACTCAGTCCCGACGTGCTCGTTATGACTGCGACGCCCATTCCGCGGACGCTTACGCTGACGGTCTACGGTGACCTTGAGATTTCGATTATTGACGAGCTTCCGCCCGGACGAAAGCCGATCAAGACGCATTGGAAGAGCAGCGATGAACGCGAGCGCGTCTATGACGGAGTTCGAAAGCTTGTCGAGCAGGGCCAGCAGGCTTATGTGGTCTGCCCGCTTGTTGAGGAATCGGACAAGATGCAGGCGCGAGCGGCTACGGAGCTTTACGAGCATCTGGCGGGTGACGTGTTCGCTGATCTAAAAGTTGGCCTGCTTCACGGTCAGATGAAAACGTCCGAAAAGGACGCTGCTATGAAGGCGTTTCGCGAGCGCGAGATCGATGTGCTTGTCGCGACAACGGTGATCGAGGTCGGAGTCGACGTTCCGAATGCCGGCGTTATGGTGATCGAGGACGCGCAAAGGTTCGGGCTTGCCCAGCTTCATCAGCTTCGGGGAAGAGTCGGACGAGGCACTGAGCAATCATACTGCGTGCTCGTAGGCGACGGTGGGACTGCGGACGCGGCGCTCAGGCTTGGGGTGATGACCCAGACCAACGATGGGTTCACCATCGCCGAAGAAGATTTGAAAATCAGGGGTCCGGGTGAGTTCTACGGAACCAGGCAGAGCGGGATGCCCGCACTCAAGGTTACGGATATCTTCAAAGACATCCCAATACTTGAGATCGCTCGTAAAGAGGCGTTTCTTACGATCGAGCGAGACCCGAACCTGCGCGCGCCGGAGTTAAGAGACCTGCGCGCTGAGATGATCAAGAAATTCGAAGGATTCCAGCTCGCCGCAGTGAGCTAAAGGAGACTGTGTAGGACGGCAAGTGTAGAGGCATGTTTCATGGGCCACTTTACACTTTGAGCATTACACTTTACACTTATTAGATGATTGCGCTTTATCCCGGGAGCTTTGATCCCGTCACCAGTGGACATATAGACGTTATTGAGCGGGCCGCGCGGGTGTTTGGTGAGGTCGTAGTGGCCGTTGCGCCTAACCCGGCGAAGGAGTCCCCGATGTTCACCGTCGAGGAGCGAATCGAAATGCTTCGGGAGGCGACAAAGCATGTGCCGAATGTGCGAATAGAGAGCTTCGGCGAAACGCTGCTTGTCGACTATGCGCGTGAAATAGGGGCACGGGTGATGGTAAAGGGCCTTAGAGCCGTATCAGATTTTGAGTATGAGTTTCAAATGGCGCTTATGAACAGAAATCTGGCACCCGAAGTCGAAACAGTTTTCATGGCAACAGGCGCCGAGTATTCGTATCTTAGTTCGAGCCTTGTCAAACAAATAGCGAGGCTCGGAGGCGCAGTTACGGGACTTGTCCCGGAAAACGTAGCACGGAAGTTGGGAGAAAAGCTAAGTCAAAGGCAGGAGGTCAAAAACAAATGAGTGATGAACAGACTGCAATACCGAAATACCCATTCCTTCAGTCGCGAGGACCGGAGGTTGATATTCTCAAGCTCCTGGACAAGCTTGAAGATTGTATAGATAATCGCATGTTCGAGCTTTGGGACCGCGCTTATGGAGTGCGGATCGAAGAGTTCCACATGCTCATAAACAAGATTCGCGCGTCTCTACCCGATGAGGTAAGGACCGCGACCAGGCTCGCTGGCGACAGCGACAGAATCGTCGCCGCAGCGCGCGAAGAGGCCAAGATCATGGTCGAGCATGCCCGCGAGGAAGCCGGACGCATGTTGGAAGAAGCCAAGGTCCAGACATTGCGACTTGTGGATGCAAGCGAGATCAACAGGCTTGCGACAAGCCAGGCACGCGACATCGTCTCCGCTGCCGAAGCCTCTGCAAGAGAGACCCGGCGCGGCTCTGACGAATACGCCAAGGAAGTGCTTGCAAATCTTGAGAACTTTACGGCAAAGCTGATGGGGACTATTCAGCGCGGTCGTGAAAAGCTTGATCAGCGTATCAAGTATACCAAGCCGGAGGATGAGCCAATTATTCCGGCCGGACGCGAGATGGGACGGCGCTAGCCCATCCCTCGCCGACCAAGAAATTTCAGGAGTGCACTGATCGAATGAAAATCATGGACGGAATCTTCGCCAAAGCGCGCGCGGCGCAGAAGACAATCACCCTGCCGGAAGGCAAGGACCCGCGCACCGTTAAGGCCGCACAGGAAATAGCCGCGCATGGCCTGGCGAAGGTCGTAGTACTGGGCAGAGAAGAAGAAATAGCTAAAGCCGTGGCCGAAGCCGGAGCCGACCTCTCGCGGGTCACAGTCGTCGACCCTACCAAGTCGGCGAAGCTCGACGAATATGCTAACATGTTCTATGAACTGCGCAAATCAAAGGGGATGACCCCTGAGAAGGCGCGCGAGATAGTTCAGGACCCGATGTACCACGGCGTTATGATGGTCTACACCGGAGAGGCCGATGGCCAGGTCTCCGGAGCGATCCATTCAACAGCCGACACCGTCCGACCTGCACTCCAGGTACTGAAATGCGCGCAGGGGGTTTCGATCGTATCGAGTTTCTTCGTTATGATCGTCCCTGACTGCGAGTATGGCGAGAACGGTCTGTTTATCTACGCAGACTGCGGTCTGGTTATCAACCCGAACGCAAGCGAGCTCGCCGAGATCGCGATATCGAGCGCAAAGACGATGCGACAGCTCTTTGACTACGAGCCGCGCGTCGCAATGCTTTCGCTTTCGACCAAGGGAAGCGCCTCCGACCCGATTATCGACAAGGTCATCGAGGCGACCAATATAGCCAAAGCCAAGGCTCCGGAGATTAACATCGATGGAGAGCTTCAGGCTGACTCCGCACTCGTCGACTGGATTGGCGAGCGCAAGGCTCCGGGGAGCAGTGTCGCCGGTAAGGCAAACGTGCTTATCTTCCCTGATCTGAACGCCGGAAACATCGCATATAAGCTCACCGAAAGGCTCGCGAAAGCTGACGCCTACGGCCCTGTGCTTCAGGGGCTCCGCAAGCCGGTCAACGACCTTTCTCGCGGATGCGACTACAACGACATCGTAAACGTTGCAGCTATTACGGCTGTTCAGGCAATCGAAAGGTAGAGCGGGAAGAGTCACATGAAGATTCTGGTTCTAAATAGCGGAAGTTCGTCACTTAAGTATCAGCTCTTTGAGTCGGAAACCGAAGAAGTTATCGCAAAGGGAATGCTCGAGCGCATTGGCTTGGATATGGGCAAGTTGAAATGCGAGTCCGGCAAGTGCGGCAAGACTGTGATCGAGATCGAGATTCCTGATCACGACGTTGCGATGGACCTTGTGTTCAAGATGCTGACCGACCCCGAGAAGGGCGCGATTGCGAGCATCTCCGAGATATCGGCGGTAGGCCACAGGGTGGTTCACGGCGGTGAGAAGTTCTCCAAGTCGGTTCTGATCGACGACGCGAACCTCGCTGAGATCGACAAGGTCAGCCAGCTTGCGCCGCTTCACAACCCGCCTAACATTATGGGTATTCGGGCGTGCCGCAGGCTTATGCCCGGTGTGCCGCAGGTCGCGGTCTTTGATACGGCGTTTCACTCGACGATCCCGCCGCACGCGTATATATATGCCCTGCCCTATAACCTGTATACCGATTTTGGCATCAGGCGCTACGGGTTCCACGGGACATCGCACAGGTACGTCAGTGGTAGAGCGTCAAAGATTATGGCTGACCGTGGCGTCGACCCGGCAAAGCTTAAGCTTATCACATGCCACCTCGGCAATGGATGCAGCATCACTGCAATAGTCGGCGGCAAGGTCATCGACACAAGTATGGGGCTTACTCCGGCTGAAGGACTTGTCATGGGCACCCGGTCAGGTGACCTCGACCCCGCTATTCTGATGTATGTGCAGCGACAGCTCGGGATGTCTGCCGATCAGGTCGATAACCTGATCAACAAGCAGAGCGGACTTCTTGGAATCACTGGGAAATCAAGTGATATGCGCGATCTCGAAGACCTTCAGGCCAAAGGCGATGAGAGAGCGAATCTCGCGATTGAGATTTTCTGCTATCGTGTAAGAAAATATATAGGCGCGTATGCGGCTGCCATGAACGGCCTCGATGCTCTGGTATTCACCGGCGGTATCGGGGAGAATGGCCCGATCATGCGACGTCTGTCGACTACTGGGCTGGGCTTTATGGGTCTGAACATCGACCCTGAAAAGAACGAAGCTGCCCGTGGAGAGTCCGATATTAGCACTGAGGATTCACCGGCTCGCGTTATGGTCATTCCGACCAACGAAGAGAGAATGATCGCTCGCGAGACCGCTGAAATAGTGGCCGGTTAGCCTCACGGCCAAGGTAACATAATGAAAATTGATCTGTCCGAACTTGCAGCAAATATCGGTAAGTCGTATCATTACGATATCAAGGAAAAGTGCAATGACGAGGAATACTCTGAGCTGCACTGCATCGATCCGATTGTCGGAGGTGCGGACTTTACAAATACGGGGAGCCTGATTCTCGCTCGCGGGAAGTTTAAGACCGTTGTGGAACTTGAGTGTTCCAGGTGCCTGGGCAAGTCTACGGTGCCAGTAGAGGTGAAGATGGAGGAGCAATTCCCCATCACCAATCTCCAGGCTATGCTTGCTGGACACGAGGAAGAGATTACCGAAGAAGAGATCGAGCCCCTGTTTAAGAACAACATATTCGATTTGTCTGAGTTTATCAGGCAATCGGTTCTGGTCGAAACGCCGATCCGGCCTCTTTGCAGCGATGTCTGCAAGGGGCTGTGCACGCATTGCGGCCAAAACCTGAACGAGGGGGCGTGCGAGTGCCCCGTGGATGTGGAAGCTTCGCCATTTACCGCGCTCCAGGGACTTTTGGAGAAGACAGGCGACGAAGCCGACACGACGGAGTAACCAAAGGGCTTAGCCCAATTATCTCCGTTAGATTGTTAATAAGGAGACATACTAGATGCCGCTGCCGAAAAGAAGACATTCAAAGGCCAGACAGGCCAAACGTAGGGCAAACTGGAAAATGACCGTCCCGAACGTTGTGGACTGCCCGCGCTGCCATGCGCCGAGACTGCCGCATCACGCGTGCCCTTCATGCGGGTTCTACAATGGCAGGCTCGTTATCGAGAAGAAAGAACGCAAGACGGAAGAATAATCCGAGAGCAACTCATGACACGATTTTCGTGCCGTTATTTGCTTGAAGGAAATGGCCCAAACCACCATTTTCTTCGGAGGTGTCTGGTGATGGGTGTTGGGTGTTAGAAGCTTGGCCGTAACTCGGCTGATAATTCGCTTCTTAGACCTAACGCCCAGCACCTGCCACCATTACCCAAGGAGGGTACTGCAAGGATGAGGATTGCCGTAGACGCCATGGGCGGCGACTTTGCTCCTGCCGAAATAGTAAAGGGAGCTGTCGAGGCTGCGTCGTTATACGACATACAGATTGTCCTCGTCGGAGATGCGAAGGCTATAGAGGACCACCTGCCCAAAAAGCAGGTCGATTCCGATAGGATTGAGATCCACCATACTCCGGACTATATAAGCATGGATGACTGCGTCAACAGCGTACGGACAAAACCGAACGCATCTGTCGTGGTGGCTACGTCTATGGTTAGGTCTGGTGAGGCGGATGCGGTGCTTAGTGTCGGCAACACTGCCGCTGCAATGGCCGTCTCGCTTCTCAAACTCGGGAGAATTCCCGGCATAGAGAGGCCCGGTATCGCCACGGTTTTCCCTGGACGCAACGGGTTCACCGTTATGCTCGACGGCGGTGCAACCGCCGACTGCACGGTTAACAACCTGCTGCAGTTCGCCATTATGGGCAGTCTGTACGCGGAGCTTGTGCTTAAGAGATCCAACCCTCGCGTAGCGCTGCTCTCTATTGGCGAAGAGCCTTCCAAGGGTAACGAAGTCACCAAGACCACTCACGCCGCACTCCGCGAGCTTGAACTTGTTAACTTTATCGGCAACTGCGAAGGTGGGGACCTGTTTAGCGGGTTCGCCGACGTGATTATCGCCGATGGGTTCGTCGGAAACGTGGCGCTCAAGGTGAGCGAAGGTCTCGGCGACTTCCTGACAGGCCTGCTGAAAGAAGAGTTTAGTAAACATAAGTTGATTGGTCTTCTGGCAAGACCTGTGCTTATGGGTGTAAAACGTCGCGTTGACTACTCCGAATACGGCGGAGCGCCGCTTCTTGGGGTCAATGGTGTTTCGATCATCGGACACGGCAAGTCAAACGCAAAAGCCGTAATGAGCGCGATCCGAGCCGCAAAAGAGGCCGTGGACCACGACATCATCAACTGCATTAAAACTTCGCTTCCTAACCTCACAAAGAGCCCCGTAGCTAGCGGCTAGAGACACGGAAGTAAGAAAGCCGGATTTCATTATATGTGTATGGACAAAAGAAGGGCTGGTATCGCCGGGATTGGTTCGTCTCTTCCTGACCTGGTCCTTACAAATGAATACTTTGAAAAGATCGTCGACACCAACGACGAGTGGATATTTAGCCGCACGGGGATCAAAGAGCGCCGCAAGGCAACCGAAGGCGAGTATGCCTCACAGTTCGCTATTCGCGCGGGCCAGGCTGCCATTGAGAGCGCTGGGATCGACGCCAATGAGATCGAGCTTGTGATCTGTGCTACGGTGACGGGCGATATGCCTCTTCCCGCAACGGCATCGATCGTGCAGCACGCGCTAGGCGCGACCAAAGCCGCCGCGTTTGATCTCGCTGCCGGGTGCTCCGGGTTTGTATATGGACTGACTACTGCAAGCAGCTTCATAGAGTCGGGGATGTATAGCAAGATCCTCGTGATCGGGGTCGACCTGCTTAGCACCGTTACCGACTACACTGACAGAGCGACGTGCGTGCTCTTTGGTGATGGCGCGGGGGCTGCTGTGCTTGTCGCTGTGCCTGATGGCGAAGGCATTCTTGCCTCGGTCCTTGGCTCCGATGGCTCCGGCGCTGAGACATTGACTGTGGAGGGCGGCGGGTCCAAATACCCGTCTACATATAAGTCGATTGACGACAAACGTCACTTTATTCGTATGGAGGGCCGTGAGGTCTTCAAGTTCGCAGTTAAGGTGATGGGCGAAGCTGCCATAGAGGCGCTTGAGAAGTGTGGGATGACTACCGCGGACGTCGACCTTCTGATACCTCACCAGGCTAATATTAGAATCATCGACGCCGCCGCGCGCAGGCTTGAGCTTCCCCCTGAGAAAGTGTTCTCTAACGTCGAGAAATACGGCAACACCTCTGCCGCCTCGATCCCGATTGCCATTGATGAGGCCGTCAAGGCTGGCAGGATCAAGAAGGGCGACACCGTTGTGCTTGTAGGATTCGGCGCAGGGCTCACCTGGGCAGCAAGCGTGATCAAATGGGGGATGGACTCCTAGATGAAGAAGTTCGCGTTTGTCTTTCCCGGACAGGGGTCACAGTCGGTCGGAATGGGCCGAGAGCTTTTTGAGTCGTTTGACTCGGCCCGCAAGGTGTTTGAGACTGCCGATCAGGCTCTGGGATTTGAGTTTTCGAAGACTATGTTCGAAGGCCCTGAGGACGAGCTCACACGCACTATCAACACTCAGCCCGCGCTCCTTACGGCCAGCATCGCAGCGCTTGAGGTGCTCAAGGCTGAGGGTTTTACGCCTCAGTTTGCTGCAGGACACAGTGTCGGCGAATACGCCGCGTTGGTCTGCGCGGGTGCGCTTCAGTTTGCGGATGCCGTCAAGCTTGTGCGCAGGCGAGGCGAGCTTATGCACGAGGTGGGGTCGAGCACGCTTGGGACTATGGCTGCGATTATCGGCCTCAGTTCTGACCAGGTTCGTGAGGCTGTCGAAGCTGCTCAGTCAGCCGGGGTGGTAGACGTAGCCAATTATAACTCACCGGTTCAGACGGTAATCACCGGCGAGCCGGATGCGGTCGCCGAAGCGGGTCGCATCGCAAAGGAAATGGGCGCAAAACGGGTTCTGCCGCTCAAGGTGAGCGGGGCGTTTCACTCCAGGCTGATGAAGCCTGCCGGTCAGGCTATGCGAGCTGAGCTTGAATGTGTTACAATAGCAGACCCGGCAATTTCCATTGTCGCGAACGTCACTGCTGATTATGTTAACTCTGCAGATGCTGTGCGCAAATCACTTGCTGAGCAGGTGAGCGGAAGCGTGCGCTGGGTCGAGTCGATTCAGAAGATCGCAGCGGACGGCGCGGAGACGTTTGTCGAGGTAGGACCTGGGAACGTGCTTGCGGGGCTCATCTCAAGGACAGTAGATGTCCCCGTCACAAGTGTAGGCAACAAGGCGTCGCTTGAGGCGTTTCTAGCTACTTATCGTTAACTTTACACGGAAGGAACTGAATATCGGTGAATCTCCAAGGACAGATCGCGCTCGTCACGGGCGCTGGTAGAGAGGGCAAGGGCATCGGTCGTTCTATCGCTCTCGAACTTGCTAAAGCGGGTGCTAAGATCGTTATCGCCGACTTCGTTGAGGACGCGGCGAAATCGGTTGCAGCTGAAGTTGAAGCTATCGGTGGTGAGGCGCTTGCGCTCAGCGCAAACGTCACAGACCCCGCCGCAGTGGACGCTATGGTAAGCGCTGCTGTTGACAAGTTTGGAAAAATTGATATACTCGTCAACAATGCCGGCATCACCAGAGACAACCTGATTCTCCGAATGAGCGAGCAGGAATGGGACTCGGTGCTCGATACCAATTTGAAGGGCACCTTCCTTTGCACCAAGAGCGTATCAAAGCATATGCTCCGAGCTCGGACCGGCAAAATCGTGAACGTTGCGTCCGTTATGGGCGTAATGGGCAACGCGGGGCAGGCCAACTATTCGGCCTCCAAGGGTGGAGTCATTGCGCTCACCAAGACTACCGCCAAAGAGTTCGGCTCACGCGGTATCAACGTGAACGCGGTCGCTCCGGGGTTCATCCAGACGGTTATGACGCAGGAGATGCCCGAAAACTCAAAGAAAGAAATTGAACAGCGTATTCCGCTGCTGCGGCTTGGAACGCCGGAGGACGTCGCAAGAGTCATCCTGTTCCTTTGCTCCGAAGCAGCGAGTTACATCACCGGCCAGGTAATCAATATTGATGGCGGAATGGTAATGTGAGGAGGTGAAACATGTCCACAACTTATGATCGAGTTAAAAAGGTAGTCGTTGACCGGCTGAAGGTCGACGATGATCAGGTCACTGAGACCGCATCTTTCGAAGATGATCTCGGCGCAGATTCCCTTGACGTCGTAGAGCTCGTTATGGGTCTCGAAGAAGAGTTCGACATCGAGATCCCTGATGAGGATGCCGAGCAGATTAAGACTGTCGAGGCGGCAGTCGGCTATATCGACGGCAAGAGCGCGTAAGAGACTTATACGCTAGCCCGTGTGAGACACGATTTTCGTGAATAGTGCGGGCTAGCCCGCTTTATTCGTGAGGCGAATAAAGCTTTCGCTAACAGAGCATTATTCACGCTACTCGTAAATAATGCGGGCTAGCAAAATGCTCTATTCTCTTTCTGAAATAGAGCGAGCTAGGATGGCGGAGTATCGGGGAGCCAGTGAAGTTTCGGTTTCCCGACATTCCCGCACGATTTGACAGAGGTGCGAATGCAGGAACGTAGGGTTGTAATCACGGGAATGGGCGCGCTTACGCCCATAGGCAATAACGTCGCGGACTTTTGGGCCGGACTTATGGAAGGCAAGAGCGGCGCTGGACCTATCACCCGGTTTGACGCGTCCAGACACTCTTGCAAGATCGCCGCTGAGCTTAAGGACTTCGATCTGGGCCAGTGGATCGATCCCAAGGAAGCCAGGCGCATGGACCCGTTCGTCCAGTATGCCGTGGCGGCCGCCAAGATGGCTATGCAGGACAGTGGTCTTGTAATAGACGAGTCAAACGCGACACGAGTCGGTGTGATCGTTGGGTCAGGCATTGGCGGAGTCGATACGTGGGAGACTCAGCACAAGAACCTGCTCGAAAAAGGACCGGGACGCGTAAGCCCGTTCTTCGTGCCGATGTTGATCGCGAATATGGCAAGCGGCCAAGTCTCTATTGCATTTGGAGCCAAGGGTCCGAACGAGTCCGTTGTGACTGCGTGCGCATCCGGAACTAATGCGATCGGTGAGGCTTTTGAAGTCATCAAGCGGGGCGACGCCGACGCAATGTTCGCCGGTGGCACTGAGGCGGCTATTTGCCCCCTATCCTGCGCAGGGTTCTGCAGCGCTCAGGCGTTTACCACCCGAAACGATGAACCGCTCAGGGCAAGCCGACCGTTCGATAACGAGCGCGACGGGTTCCTGATGGGTGAAGGCGCGGGTGTGATGATCCTTGAGGAGTATGAGTCAGCCCTGGCTCGCGGAGCTACGATGCTTGCTGAGATTATCGGCTACGGCGCAAACGGCGATGCTTATCACATCACCTCCCCTGCCCCGGAGGGCGAGGGCGCAGCGAGATGCATGCAGTTGGCAATCGACGACGCAGGGATCAAGCCCGAAGACGTCAGCTATATCAACGCTCACGGCACCTCCACAAAACTGAACGACAAGTTTGAAACAATGGCGATCAAGCACGTCTTTGGAGACTACGCATATCAGGTCGCTATCAGCTCGACCAAGTCAATGACCGGGCATCTTCTCGGGGCGGCGGGCGCGGTTGAGGCCATCGCCTGTGTGTTGGCACTGCGCGAAGGAGTCATTCCTCCGACAATCAACTACGAATTCCCTGATCCCGATTGCGATCTGAACTATACGCCCAATACACCCGTTAAGGCGGACCTCAACATCGCAATGTCGAACTCACTCGGGTTCGGCGGACACAACGCAACCATCGTTATCAAGAAGATTTAGAGTTCAGAGTGAGGAGTGCAGAGAGGTATATTCTTTGCACTCCGAGTTCTGCAGTCGGCACTTCAAAAGGAGCGCAAGAGAAGTGAGTGGAGTGAGTGGAGGGCCAGGCTTTCCACTTTCTCCTCTCCCTCCTCTTGCCCAAGTGGAGCAGTATGGTTCTTGAGACTGAGCGGCTCCAGGAAATAGCAGCGATGCTCGATATCGAGATAGGCAATCTCGACCTCCTGGAGCAATCACTTACGCACCGGTCGTACCTCGGAGAGGCTTCGATCGAGGTGCACAGCAACGAGCGGCTCGAGTTTCTCGGTGACGCGGTACTCGGGCTCGTCGTCTGCGCCTATCTTTTTACACAGTATCCAGATCGCACCGAAGGGGAACTTGCAAAGGCAAAAGCCGTCGCCGTAAGCGAACCGGTGCTTGCCGACGCAGCCAAGGCCCTTGGGCTGGATTCAGCTATCCTGATGAGCTCCGGCGAAGAAGCCTCTGGAGGACGTTCGAGGCTGTCTATCCTATCTGACACCTTCGAGGCGCTTGTCGCGGTTCTGTACATCGACGCCGGACTCGACGCCGCACGTGAATTCTGCCTGCGCGCGCTTGAGTCGATTCTTGTCGATATCGAGCGTCAGGAGCATATCAGAGACTACAAGTCCCTTCTGCAGGAAATGACCCAGAGCAAGCACAAGAAGGCGCCCAGGTATATCGTAATCCGCGAAGACGGCGCTGACCACGACAAGACGTTTCTCGTCGAGGCGAGGCTGGAAGGCGAGATACTCGGCAAAGGGGTCGGCAAGAGCAAGAAGCAGGCCGAACAGGCGGCAGCGCTTGAAGCACTTGAGAAAAGCAAGAAGAAACTGCAGTCGGAACGCTTGGCTGCTGGGGATTAGGCCAGGGTATTTGGGTCGAGGAGGATTCTCTATTGGAACAGATTGCTGAAATCGGCGTCTTCGGAGGCTCCGGCTTCTACTCGCTTCTTGAAAACGCTGTCGATATCAAAGTTGAAACCCCTTACGGTTCGCCGAGCGACACGCTTACGATCGGCACTGTCGACGGTAGGAAAGTGGCGTTCTTACCCAGGCACGGCAGAGAACACCAGGTCCCGCCACACATGATTCCTTATAGGGCAAACATTTGGGCGATGAAGTCGCTTGGCGTGACACGGGTCATCGGTCCTAGTGCCGTTGGAAGCCTTCAGACGCACATCAAGCCCGGAGACTTTGTGGTAAGCGATCAGTTCGTCGATCGGACAAACAGCCGCAAAGACACTTTCTACGATGGTCCGTTTGCGGTGCACGTCTCATCGGCTGACCCTTATTGTCCAGTGCTTCGGAGCCTTGCGGTCGATGTGATTCGCGAACAGGGTATCACGGTCCACGAACGCGGCACAAACTTGGTCATTCAGGGGCCCCGGTTTTCCTCTAAAGCCGAAAGCAAGTGGTTCACAAGCATGGGGTGGGAAGTGATCAGCATGACCCAGTACCCGGAGTGCATACTCGCGCTCGAACAAGAACTATGCTACGTCAACATCGCGCTTGTTACAGATTACGACGCCGGCCTTGTAGGCGTTGAAGGTACCGAACCTGTTAGCTCTGACGAGGTCATGAAGGTGTTCAAGGAGAACAACTCCCGCGTGCGCGACGTTCTGCTTGAGATAATTCGCCGGGTCTCGCCCGTGCGCGACTGCAAATGCGCGACTGCGCTTGAGCATGCCAGACTATGATTCGAACAGTCGACTACAACTGCGGCAAAGTCGTCATCATAGATCAGAACAAGCTCCCCCACTCTTTCGAGACCATCGAAATGGGGAGTTACACCGAAGTCGCCGAGGCAATCCGCACGATGAAGGTCCGCGGCGCGCCCGCCATCGGCGTTACAGCCGCGCTTGGGGTTGCCCTTGGCGCGTCTGCAATTCTAACAGAAGACAAAGACGCGTTCTTGCTCGAACTCGTTCAGGTCGCCGAGGTTATCAAGTCGACGCGTCCGACTGCTGTCAATCTCTTCTGGGCTGTAGACCGCATCGTCGATGTTGCCCGACACGCCGACGGACGCTCAGTTAAGCAGATCAAGATCGATATTACCCATACTGCCCAATTGATGATCTCTGAGGACGAAACAATCTGCAGGGAGCTTGGTCGCCTCGGTGCCGAGTTGATCCCTGATGGTGGGACGGTTCTTACCCACTGCAACGCCGGAGGGCTAGCGTGTGTCGGCTACGGCACGGCGCTAGGGGTTATTCGGGGCGCGGTGGAATCGGGCAAACACATCCGTGTGCTCGCCGATGAGACACGACCCAGGCTCCAGGGAATGAAGCTCACGGCTTGGGAACTCGCGCAGGACGGCATCGACGTAACAATTATTGCAGACAATATGGCCGCATCGATTATGCGGCGCGATGAAGTTAGCTGCGTTGTCGTCGGAGCCGACAGAATCGCCGCTAACGGAGACACGGCAAACAAGATCGGGACATACTCGCTCGCAGTCGTCGCAAAAGCTCACGGCGTGCCGTTCTATGTGGCCGCACCGGTCTCCACAATTGACACAGCGATCGAAAACGGCGACAATATTGCTATTGAAGAACGCTCAAGCGATGAGATGACTCACATTGATGGGCACCGGGTAGCTCCAACTGGAGTGCCTGTGATGAACCCGTCGTTTGACGTCACTCCCGCGGAGTTTATCACTGCAATTATCACCGAACGAGGAGTTTTCTATCCCCCGTTTGCCGGACTTCGGCAGGCGGTAGAGGATGAATGGGGAGGCGCTAAGAAATGATAGGAGAAAGAACGATCAAAGATCTCATTCGTGACGTTCCGGACTTTCCTACAGACGGTATACTGTTTCGTGACATCACCCCCGTGCTGAAAGATCCTGGCGCATTTCGTGAAGTCATCTCAGAGATGACCGAAATGGCCCGCGCACTGAATCCTGACGTGATCGTCGGGGTTGAATCACGTGGCTTTGTGTTGGGCGCTCCGATCGCCATGGAACTAGGGCTTGGGTTTGTTCCGGTGCGAAAGCTTGGCAAACTTCCCTCTGATACTATTCGAGCCGAGTATACTCTCGAATACGGCACCAACACCGTCGAGATGCACAAAGACTCCATTGCACCCGGTCAAAGAGCGGTGATTATCGACGATCTGCTTGCAACCGGCGGCACTGCCGCTGCCTCAATTCAGCTCGTTGAAGAACTCGGTGGCCACGTTGCAGGACTTGTTTTTCTGGTAGAGCTTGAGTTTCTGAATGGCAGAGACCGGCTCGACGGCTACAAGGCCGAAGTCCTGGTGAAGTACTAACAAATATGAAAATCCGCCGCCTTGGTATTGCTAAGCGCAACGTGATGATCCTTGGTATCATCTTGCCAGCGATCGCATTCGCCTCTATTGGCGTCACTGCCTGGGACCTTCGGGTCGCGAACTTGCGCGAACTTCGCGCCAGCCTCCCTGACTGGAAGTTGCCAAAGCGCGGTGAACGCATCGTCATCGTCGCCCCTCACTGCGACGACGAAATCATCGGCGCCGGTGGCTTGATGCATAAATCCATCGCCGCAGGCGCGCAGGTCTGGGTGATCTTTGTCACCAACGGTGACGGCTATCGCGCGGCAGCCAAGCGGGGACTCAAGCCTTTTAGCACACCTTCCGCAAGCTTCGTCAGTCTCGGCTACCGCCGCCACGAGGAAAGTGTCAGCGCGCTAAGGCGAATTGGTGTGCCCGAAAGGCGCATTATCGAGCTTGGATACCCTGACCGGGGACTTGAGCCAATGTGGGTCTCCCACTGGACGACTCCATACCGTTCGGCATACACCAAAGACACTCATTCACCCTATTCGGGCTCGTTTACCAAGAATGCGCCGTACACCGCGCACCAGTTGAACTCGGACCTGCGGCGGGCGCTTACGCTGATCAACCCGGATCAGGTCTACCTTCCGTATCCAAGCGACCAGCATCCCGACCACTGGGGAACCAGTATCTTCACCGCCAAGGCACTCTATGATCTCGGATGGTGGGACACCAAGACGATCGGTATGTACCTGGTGCACAAAGGTGACTGGCCGGTGCCGCAGGGACTGCACGACGATGTGAATCTTGCGCCCCCGGCGTCGCTTGCGGATGTCGGCACGAAGTGGTATGAACTCCCGCTTGATGAGAAGACCATTGACGTAAAACGCGAAGCAACGCTGTACTTCAAGTCACAGCCCAGGAGTTCGCGACGATTCATTGCGAGCTTTGTCAGGCAGAACGAACTGTTCGCCACACGCAGCCCCGAGCTTGAGCTACCGCGCGCCAATTCAGCCCACGTGAACTGGAAAGCCCTCAGCCCCGTGATACAGGACGCGGTAGCCGATGGTATGGTCACCAACACTCAGCCGTCTGCCGATATCGTAAGCGTGCAGGCTGTGAGAGATGCTGATCGCATCTACTTCAGGATGGAACTTGCCGGCAAGCCTACCGCCAAGTCGGGTTACGAGATCAGAGTCCATCCCATGACCGGCGACGAGGTCAACACCACTTCAGTGATCGCTCGTCCCGGCAAGCCATCGCCACCGGGGTGGCAGGTGAAGATCCGCGACAAAGAGATTATCTTCTCCCGACCGATCAGCAACTGGCTGAACAAGCCACTGATGGTCTCAGCAGGAACAAGCATCAGCTTCTACCAGGTCGACCGTACGGCTTACTGCATCCTCACACCGTAAACTCTTTTCCAATTTGGGAAGGAGAATTACGGGCACTGTCGTAGACTATATTGGAATCTAAACATATAGCTAACTGGGAGAAACTAGTCTTATGGATAAAGTAAGAGTCGGTATTGTCGGCTCAGGTATTGGTGCGCTTCACGTCAAAAACTTTGCGAAATGCCCCGATGCTGAAGTGGCTGCGATCTGTGATATTGATAGGGACAGAGCCAACACCCTCGCCGCCGACAACGGCATCCCCGGCGTGTATACGGACTATCAGGAGATGTTCGCAGACGACAGTATCGACGCCGTCATCGTCGCAACCCCGAACAAGTTCCACATGCCCATCACCATTGCCGCGTTTGAGTCAGGCAAGCACGTTATGTGTGAAAAGCCGCTCGCGATGAACGCCGTCGAAGGCAAGGCTATGGTCGAAGCAGGCAAGAAGGCCGACAAGCTCTTTATGATGGGCTTTAACAACCGCTTCCGCGGCGACAGTCAGCTTCTCAAGAGCTACATTGAAAATGGTGAGCTCGGCGAGATATACTACGCGAAGACGGGATGGATTCGCCGAAAATGCTTGAACTGGCTTTCGGGGTGGTTTACTCAGAAGGAGCTTGCAGGTGGCGGGCCGTTGATCGACATCGGCGTCCACGTGCTGGACCTCACTCTCTGGCTTATGGGAAACCCGAAGCCTGTTTCCGTCATGGGGACGGCCTACGCCAAGCTCGGCCCGGATATCTACAAGCAGAAGGGTATGGAATATACCGTCGAAGACCTGGCAGCCGGGTTCATCAAGCTCGAAAATGGGGCGACTGTTATTCTTGAAGCCAGTTGGGAAGCGCACTTTGCCAAGGAGGCGTTCTATACAACCCTCGTTGGCACCAAGGGCGGCGCGGACCTCGATCCACTGAAGATTTACAAGGACATGCACGGCGCACCGGTAGACATTCAGCCCACCTTTGCCCCGGCAAACGGACATGAGATGGAGATCAAACACTTCATCTCCTGCATCAAGGGCGAAAGCAAGTGCATGTCGACTGGAGAGCACGGGCTGCACATCTCACAGATACTCGACGCGATCTACGAGTCTACAAAGACTGGCAAGAGCGTCGACATCGTATAATCCAAGACATACAGCAACGGCCCAGCTTTCTACAGCTGGGCCATTTAAATTACATTACTTCAGCGTTGGTCTTCAGGCGTTTCACCATCCTGATTTTTGCCAGGTGGTTGTCCCAGATGATATCCACATCATCCATCAGCTTTCTCATGATGTAAAGCCCCATACCGCCTTCGCGGGCGCTTTTTGCGTCGTTTGGCATGCACTCGCCTACACAAGGATATGGTTCTTCTCCGGAGAGGCCGTTGCTTATCTCTATCTCTATGGTATCAGGGGTGACGTTGCAGGTCACTGTCACGGAGGGGTTTGCGCACGAGGGACAGCCGTGTTTCACAGCGTTGTTGCAAGCCTCTCCCACGGCAAGACGTAGATCGTCGATCTCCCCGGGGGCGAAACGCATTCGGTTTGCGATCCCAACGACAGCCTGCCGCACTACACCCACGTATTCCGTGGAACAAGGGATCTCCAGCCGTATCTGATGTGCATCCTGCATAACTTACTGTTCACCAGCCGCGCAGTACATATTTTATAGGACCTTCAGGACCACAAGAGCCACGTCATCCTGAACCCTGCTACCGGCTGTCTCCATGAGTTTCTCATAAATATTATCGGCGAGTTCTTGGGGTGGCTTTAGCAGATTCGGCGAAACGATATCAACTATCTCGCGAACACCAAACTTTCCTCGCACTGCAGGGGAGTCAACAAGCCCATCTGTGAACATCACCAGCACCGAACCGGGGTCAAGAGCGATGGTTTTCTCCTCGAAGGCAACTCCCTCGCTGATCCCCACAAGAAGGCCGTCGGCGTGCAGCTTCTCGAAGCCACCATCGGGTCTGCAGAGAATGGGAGGCTCGTGTCCGGCGCAGGCGTAGCGAAAGACGCGCGTGGCAGAGTCGAAGACACCGTAAAACAGGCTGATAAAGACCTCGGTCTGGGTCTGCTGGCAAGCTATACGGTTTAGTTTCTTAAGAACGTCGGAGGGTGACTCGTTATCGACAGCGTAGGCCAATAGAACGTTCTTGCCCATTGAGGTATACATAGCCGCCGGGACGCTGTTTCCTGCAACGTCGGCAATCACAACGCCCACTTTTCCGGGCACCACCTTGATGAGGTCGTAATAGTCACCGCCGACTTCGCGTGCGGGAGAATATTTGTGACCGATCTCCAAGCCGTCCGCCTTCAGGGGAACATTGGGAACAAGCTGGAACTGAAGCGATCGTGCTATCTCATACTTATGCTGATAAACAATCGCATTGTGCAACGCTACCCCTGCAAGCTTCCCAAGCGCCACCAATGTGCCTAGTTCATGCTTGGTGAACGCACGAGGCTGTAGAGAAAAGAGTGCAACCACGCCGACCGTCTTGCCACCAGCCACAAGCGGCACACCCACTCCACTCGTAAGCTCCGCCGCACCCGCCACTTCACACGCGCGTGGCCCGCAGTCCTCGACATCCATAATGACCGGGGCTCCGGTTTCCAGCACCTTGTTGGCAATCGGCAGGGCAAGCTCAAGATAGGCGCTCTTTTTGCTCTTAGCCGAGAGCCCCTGCCCGTCCAGACACCTGAACCGGGCGTTGTCCGAGTCATAAGCCAGAAGCGCCGAGGCGTCAACGTTTGCCATCGCGAGGAATCGACCCGAGAGCAGGCTTACAACCTCTCGAACATCGAGTGTGGAGGTGATCGCCTCCGAAATCTGTAAAAGCCCCGTCAGTTCCCGGGACCTGCGCTCAAGACCGTCGTAGAGGCGCGCATTATCGATCGCCATTGCGGCCTGGTTTGCGACGGTCGTCAGGAACTCCATCTCACGGGGGCCGTAGCGCTTTCCAGCCTCGACAGTGCTTGCGTTCAGCACACCTATTACTCGTCCACGGGCCTTCAGCGGCACCGACATCGCCGAAGTGATATCGTCCCGGTAGCGCCTCATACTGAACCTTGGATCGCGCCTTGCGTCCTGCACCAGAACCGGCTGGCCCTGTTCAGCTACCCAACCGGAAATTCCCTCCCCTACTTCGACGCTGGCAGACGCCACAACGTCAGGCATCAAACCCTTCGCGGCCTTGATGACCAGTCGGCCGGTGCCTTCGTCAAGGAGCATAATCGAGCCGACAGTGGCGTCGACCGCGTACAGGCACTGCTCCAGCGCTAGTTCAAGAAGCCTTTCGAGATTGAGTGTGGAACTTACCGCCTCGCTCACGCTGTTTAGAATCGATAGCTCCTGAATCTTTCGCTGGGCAAGGTCTGTAAGCTCACTTGGGGACTCGAGGGCGGTATCAGAAGGCGCGCCGCCACATTTCCATGCCGCAAGAGCGGCTTGATCGGCGACAGCAGAGAGCAGATCAATGTCAGCGGCAGAAAACGTACGCAGGGTCTCCGAAAGCACGGTTATAGCGCCGATGGTGCGGTTTCCGACCATCAACGGGGCACAAAGAGCGGACGCCATGCCCATCTTCACCCAGGCCGCAACGCCTTTGCGGTCGTCACCGACAAGGCTTGAAGCAACCACAGGCAAGCCCGAAGCGGCACACTGGAGCACAATCTCCTCACCGGGCACATACGACTCGCCGGGCGCAATATTCATCCCGTAGGAAACAGCAACGTTCACCGAACCTGAGTGCGAACCCGTGAGATAGACTACGCCACATTCGCACTGCAGCAGGATAGCGGCAGTTTCGGCAGCGGTAGCAAGAGCCCGTCCAGGCGGTTGGTCCGTAATAACCGCGTGCGACAACTTGGAAAACGCCACAACAACTGCTTCGTAACCGCCTGCCGGCTGACCACCGGACCACGCGATGCCCTTCATGTAAAGGCCGCCTTTCATCTGAGGAACCGGCGAGATTCCCATACGCCCCCGAGAAACACGCCGTCATCCGGGCAAATCCAGCATAATGCCCTAAACAAACCGAGTATAACAATCAGTGACCACCGTGTCAACAACCTCTGCCTCTATTTACTGAGAACAAGTGCGCTGACCAACAAACTTCGTGTAAATATTGTGGTGTCAAACGGCGAATTACACTTGACGAGCTACCTGCCTGATGCTACCATAGCTCAGATGTTGTATAAGAGTTTGGATAGTCTATTCACAACAATGCTGTCAATTCAGAACCGTCACTCTAACATTAGCGGTCAAACTAGAACCGCAGTAAGCCAGGAGGCGTAAGTGGCGGTGAACCATCAGTTATATTACCCCATCGTTCGTCTTGCGGGCGAGGTGGATATGACCGGCTGTGAGCGCGTGAGTGATGTTCTCTCGGAAGTGCTTGGAGCAGGTTCTACCTGTCCACGCGTCGACCTCGCTGGCGTTAGCTTCATGGACACCACCGGCCTTCGCTCACTTTTGGATTGGCGTGAGCGCTTCATAATGCGAAACTGCAGCCTTGAAGTGGTCTCGATAAACCCTCTCGTAAGAAAGGTCTTCGAAGTCGCTGGTCAGACGGAGATTATACACAAGTCCGCAGAGTTCTCTCCCCCCATTGTATCGGACGCCCACCCCATCACAGACTGCGCCGCTGTTACAGAAGACAGGGCTATTGCCTCGTTTACGGTGAGCGCATCGCTTCGTTACGGCAAAATAGTTAGAAACAGGGTTGCCGAGATGGGTGGACTGGGACTATTCTCCGACGAAGAACTTGCAGATTTGAAGCTTGCAGTCGGTGAGGCGCTTACCAATGCTGTCCGTCACGGCAGCTGCCTACCCTCGGCGACCGTAGCTGTCAGATGTATCACATCAAGCGACAAGCTCACAGTCGAGATATCAGACGAGGGTCCCGGCTTCGATCCCGACTGCGTTCTACAGGCGCATTCCGGTGGCGAACCACTGGAGCACGGCCGGGGGATCACCTTTATGAAGACCATGGTCGACGAAGTCCTATTCGACTTCTCCCGCGGCACCACCGTCACCCTCGTCAAGTATCCCAAAACAGCCATTAAGCAGCAAGTCGCGGCTCACTGCGATACGAACTGAGTATCTCTGCAAGCCTGCCTGAAGCCACGAGTTCATCCAACGACTTCACAACCTCAGGATCAAACTGGGTTCCGGACGACTGCCAGATCTTCTTCATGACTTGCGCCGAGTTTGACGCAGTTCTATGAGCCCGGTCGCTTGTCATTGCATCGTAGGCGTCGGCAACCGCGATAATGCGCGACAGCAATGGAATCTCCTCCCCAGTCATCCGGTCGGGGTATCCTCTACCGTCGAACTGCTCGTGGTGATGGCGCACGATGTCCGCCACCTGCGACAGCTGCGGCGCTTCTGAAAGAATCTCGGCGCCAAGCATCGCGTGCCGTGCGACCAGTTCACGTTCGCTGTCGGTGAGCTTCCCTGGCTTGTTCAAAATGGAGTCGGGGATGACGACCCTGCCGACGTCGTGCATAAGCCCCGCTGTTCGCAGGTTATTCATCTCACCAGCAGGCAAACCCATGGTCTCGGCTATCGCAAGCGCACAGAGCGTCACTTTCTCAGAGTGACCTTTCATCCAAGTGTCCCGCGCGTCGATTGCGGCGGCAAGCGCCCTTATCGTCGAAAGCGTGCCCTCCCGCATACGCAGGTGGATGCTTTGCGGGTTCTCGCACTGACTTGCGTTCTCTCCGGCAATCACATCATAGGTCATAACGGCGTTGCGCGAGATTCGCTTGGCGGCAAATAGCGCAAGATCGGCGGCCATTATGAGTTCATCACCCTTCTTCGCATGATCGGGGAAGGTGGAAACACCAATGCTGACGGTAAAGCGGACCATAGTCTTGATTGTCGGAGTATTGACGCCCTTTTGTATCTTGGCCTCAAAACTGCTCTCCTCGATCTGCTGACGGACGCGTTCTGCGACTGCCTTGGCCTGCTCAAGCTCAGTTTCTGGCATGATAATCAGAAACTCTTCGCCACCGTAACGGGCGACGACATCAGCGGAACGCACCGTCTCCTGGAGCTGCTCGGCGAGGTGCTTCAGCGCCTCATCGCCTACGAGGTGGCCGTATTCATCGTTGATATCCTTGAAGTGGTCGATGTCCAGGAGAGCGACCGAAAGCAGTCTGTTATAGCGATGACACCTCACCATCTCCTGAGAGAGCCTCTCCTGCATGTAGCGATGGTTGTAGAGCCCTGTGAGCTCATCGACATGCGCGTGACGGGCGAGCATACGGGCCCGCATCTGGAACATACCTAGAACTGCAAGCAGCAGTGAGCTTGTGATCAGCATGAGAAGCTGAAGCGCTGCCGTGTTTCGGTTTGAAACCGCTGTCGCTCTTGAAGTGCTTGTGGTCAGAACTGCGACCGGGCGGCCGTTCCAGTCAACAAGCGCACGGGATGCAAAAATGTGCTTTTCATTAGGGCTTATGCTGAGGACAGTCGACTCTGAAGTGATCGCGTCCTTCACGCGTGCGGTGTCCGCAGCGGGAACGGCGTCATATTTCAGGCCCTGGGAGTATCCTGCAAGCCGATTTCGAACAAACAGAGCAAACTTGCATTCGGCGACCTTGCCAAGCTCAGTCAGCACCGCCGAGTCCATCGCACGCACGACGACAAGAGCGCCGTCAACCGCGCCCTGCTGCTTTGCGCCGATGATGGGACCCGCGGCTACCATATACACCCGTCCGCCTGCCTCAACGACTCCGCTTGAGCTCCCTCCGCGTATGGCGGACTTAACTTGAGGGCTGGCGCTAAGAGTTCGTCTCACAGCTTCAGGCATCCGGGCGATTGCAAGAACACTGCCAGTGCTGCCAGTAACCAGGTACCCACTGGAAGAGATTCTGCTCGCGAGGACATGTGAGGCGTCCGCGGGATTGCTCGAACGCACCACGTCTCTTATGCTGTCAGACGCACGAGCATCGTTCAACGCTTCTCTCAGATGCCGCTGCTCGCTTTCGATGGTCGACACGCAGACCTTCATATCCCTTTGACGTTCAGATATCTCCTGCTGGTCGAACCTGCTCGTGATCACGTGATGGCTGCGAACGGCGTACATTATCATTGGAATCATCAGCACAAGCGGAAGATAATTGAGAGATGATGAAAGACACCGTCTCTTCCGCGCAGTTGATTCCTTAACTTTTGTCTTTATGCCAGTAAACTTAGTCAATAGCGAAACGTGCTCCTTCAACTTACACATGAGTCCTTCCATTGCAACGGCACAGCGAACTCCAGGCGAACATGTCCCGCCTCAGTCTAAGTATCGGTGTCGCCTGCCCCAGACTCTAGCTATTGGAGGCAAAACTGGTATTAGACACCTCGAAAATGCTAGAGGCGCACCATCTGCGCTCTGACATCCATGTTGGCGATAACCTCGCTCGGCGCTCCCTGCGCTATCATAGATTGCGGCATCGTCATTCTCATAGCCATGTTGCACACGCCGTCAGCTTGCACAATCCGCCCCTGTTCAGGTGCGAAGTAGAGTGTGGATGACCCGTTCACGGACACTGCACCCTTTATCTGAGAGAAATCCTTCAGCATATCTCGGTCGCGCGCTGCAAACTTGGGAGATAACTGTGCCAGGCCGACCAGTACCTTGCTGATATCAAGTTGTCCGCTCGTGGACTGTGTAATTTTTGAAACGACGAACTTGCCCCTCGTAACAGCTGCAGCATCAAGACGAGAGACCGTTCGGATCTCGCCGGACTTCCAGGGCATCGGATAGTTCGCGTCCCAACAGTCTCCGACCTCCATCGATTCTCTTGGAAAGCACCCACCAATGAGCAGCCACAGTCCGTCCCCTACTTCGTTTTGTTTTCCTGTGTGCACCCCCGCGCCTCCTGCTCGCTGAACTTTCGTTACATTGCCCTCGCGATCAATAATAGCGGTCCAAGCCATATCATTTAAATGATTCTTGGTGAACTCAAGGGTTCTCTCTGACGCGACAAGCTTCATATCCTGATAGGTGAACCTGACTTTGGCGGAGCCGTCAGGGAGGATGCCGAGAACCTTTTGCGTCCAGACAAAGCCCATCTTCATGTTCAGTGGCCCACAGGGAAGCTGTGGCATGTTCGGCACAACTACGTTGACTTCCATCAGTATCTTGTATCTATCGATCTGCCCAGCCGCATGCTTGAACCTAAGCTGAACGGATTTCGCAATTGCTGCGTCTCCACTTAGCAAGCACACTGAAACAATCACAAATACCAGAAATCTTCTCATACACTCCTCCGTTGCGGCGCGTGGGTTAACCGAGCCCGCTGGGTAAGTCCATTTTGCCCGACGAATCCACAGGCGTGGAGGAAGGCGGGCCATATACGTAGAATAGTTTCCATAAGTGGAGCCAAATTGCGAGATTGGAATACCGATTGTCGTATAATACTGTAGAGAATACCTGGGTAATGCCGGAGGAGACTGTTCTGAGATACATACTGAGCGTACTGATAGTGACAATACTAACCGCCTTCGCTGGAGCCTCGCCTGTTGTAAAGCCAGTTGAGGGCCGCGCGATATGGATCGATGCAAACTCGATTCCCACAAACGACACTGACATGTCGGCATTTGTGGACAGCTTTGCCCACGCCAACTTGAACATACTTATCCCTGAAACAGTTCGCAGGGGATACACGATCTACCCGAGCAAGCTTGACGAACAGGACCCTAAGTTCGTGGGGTACGACCCCCTCGCCGCCATGATCCGCGAGGCCCACAAGCGTGGGATGGAGGTACATTCCTGGGTGTGGGTATTCAGGCAGGGCTACGCGCAGAACAAGGGGCCTATCTTCACCAAGCACCCTGAGTGGATGGCGGTCAACAAATGGGGAGAGACACTTTCAGCCAACGGCGGACTGTGGGTCTGCCCGTCTATCCCTGAGGCGCGCCGGTATCTTCTCTCTATGTTCAAAGAGATCGTCACGAACTACGATGTAGATGGACTCAACCTCGACTATATACGCTTTGAGAACCAGTTCCCTACGTCTTACTGCTATAACGACAGTTGCAGGGAGAAATACAAATCCACGTCCGGCATCGACCCGATCACCATCGACCCGATATCTCCGGCAGAGGTAGATTGGCACATGTGGAGGGAAGACCTCGTCAACACGTTTGTTCAGCAGCTCACGAGAGAGGCAAAAGCGATCAGGCCAGAGGTCAAGATATCGGCCTCCGTAGGCTCAATGCCGGATGCGGCACGAGTGAGTCTGCTTCAGAACTGGCCCCACTGGGTCAACAACAAGTGGGTCGACTTTCTCACACCCATGGCCTACACCGCCGATGCCGACAATTTCCGAAAGATGGTCGCAAGCGAGAAGATCTCCGTTGACGAACGCACGATTCTGCTGCCCGGCATCGGGCTTCACACGCAAAAGACTGTAGACCCAATGCTTGAGCAGATCGAGATCACCCGCAGTATGAACACTGACGGGGCAACACTTTTCGCCTCAGTATACTTCAAAGAGCCATGGCAGACGGCGCTCTCCTCCGGGCCGTATCCAGCCAGCGCTGAGATTCCCTTCAGAAAGCCCGGACAGCGTGTCCAGACGCTGCTCGAACTTGCAAACAAGGATCTTAAGAAGAACCCTGCGCTTGCGGCTAGTTATCTGAATGACGCAGAGCGGCTGCTCGGCTACATTGCGTATCGTGCAACGCCTGTCGGCTATATAGCACCGATTCCTCCGCCGCTGGTCATCCCAACCAATGTGTTGCCGCTGCCAACGGCGACTGTAGCTAAAACAACGATCGCACCTGTAATCGACGGCAAACTCGACGACCCCGCGTGGTTGACAGCTTCCAGCGTGCAGATCTCCTACACAGCGATGGGCCAGACCGCACCGGTCGCAACGGAAGTAAGAGTCGCTTATGACGACACTAGCCTCTATGTCGTCTACATAGCATCTGAGCCGGATATGGCGAGACTCAAGGCAATCGTCACCAAGCGCGACGGGCCGGCGTTTTACGACGACAGCGCCGAGCTCTTCCTTGACCCCTGGGCCAAGCGACACGAGTATTTCCAGCTATCGTCGAACACCCTCGGCGCACGATTCGACGCCAAGGTCAACAACACGAGCGTCAACCCCGACTGGACAACTGCGTCAACCCAGAACTCAGGCGGATGGGTGCTCGAAGCGGCGATCCCGTTTGCGTCTCTCGGCGTCACAGCGCCCAAACCCGGCGACAAGTGGTTTGCAAACTTCACCCGGAACAGGTGGACGACGGGAAGAGTCGAGTATCTGGCGTGGTCCGTTCCTTATGGCAGTTTTCACCGCCCGGAGCGCTTCGCGACCCTTTCGTTTCAATGATCCTTATCATTCTTTAAAAGTGGACGCTCTCACTATTGACGAGGGGTTTCCTGGCGTGTTATCATAGTTCAACTGTATAGTGAAAAGGCGATGAAGAGGACAGTAGAAGCAGCCAGGGGCGTTACAGAGAACCGCAGCGGCTGAGACGCGGTGCGCGGACTGCTTTCGAAGCTCACCTCGGAGCTGGACGCTGAAAAGCCGGAAATTGTTGTTCCGCGCGCAGTAGGTGGTCCCGGCTGGCGGCCGTTATCGCGCCAAAAGAGTGAGTCTATGCGCGCAGTGCCGCTGGGCTAATTCGGGTGGTACCGCGTGAGTAAAACCTCTCGTCCCGTTATACGGATGAGGGGTTATTTTGTTATTTAGGATTCGTGCTTAGGAACGATTTTTTCAGGAGGCATTGATTTGAGGAGTGACGTCGTCAAAAATGGCTTGGAGAGAGCTGCGCACCGTGCGCTGTTCAAGGCTATGGGCTACACCGATGAAGAGCTGAAAAGACCATTGATTGGTATCGCTAACTCGGCAAACGAGATCGTTCCGGGGCACGCTGACCTCGGGCGCATCGCTCAGGCCGTTAAGACCGGAGTCAGAATCGCCGGTGGCACACCGATCGAGTTCAATACCATCGGCGTTTGCGACGGCATCGCTATGGGCCACGTCGGCATGAAGTATTCTCTTGCCAGCCGCGAGTTGATCGCCGACAGTATCGAGATCATGGCGATGGCGCACGCGTTTGACGCGCTCGTCCTCATCCCGAACTGCGACAAGATCATCCCGGGAATGCTGATGGCGGCGGCGAGGCTCAACCTGCCGACGATCGTCATTAGCGGCGGCCCGATGATGGCCGGTCGCTATAAAGGCCAGGATATCTCAGTCACTCAGATGTTTGAGGGCGCGGGCGCTGTGCTTTCGGGCAAGATCAGCGAAGACGAACTCCACGATATGGAAGAGTCGGCCTGTCCCGGTTGCGGATCGTGCGCGGGTATGTTCACCGCCAACTCCATGAACTGCCTGACCGAAGCGCTCGGCATGGGGCTACCCGGCAACGGCACTATTCCCGCCGTTCACGCAGCGAGAATCAGGCTCGCCAAAGCCGCAGGTATGAAGGTGATGGAGCTTCTGGAGAAAGACATCAAGGCGCGGGATATCATGACCGCGAGTGCTTTCCAGAACGCTCTCACCGTAGATATGGCGCTGGGATGCTCCACCAACACCGTGCTTCACGTTCCTGCAATCGCATACGAAGCAGGGGTTGAGATGAATCTCGACGACTTGAACAAGATTTCTGCTAGCACACCGCATATGGTGACGCTAAGCCCCGCTATTGCCGACGCCGAAACAGGCCTGCGGTTCCATATGCAGGACTTAGAGGAAGCCGGAGGCGTATCGGTAGTTATATCGGCGCTTGCCAAGCGCGGCATGATCGAACAGTCGGTTATGACTGTAACCGGCAAGACCGTTGGGGAGAACATTGCAGGTGTCGTCAACAGGCGGCCCGATGTTGTTCGTGACGAGAAGCCTTATCACGAAACCGGTGGGCTTGCGGTGCTCTTTGGCAACCTTGCACCCGATGGAGCCGTCGTCAAACAGTCCGCGGTAGATCCCGAAGCGTGGGTCTTCTCTGGCCCAGCCAGGGTTTTTGAATGTGAGGACGCCGCAATCGCCGCACTTACTTCCAGGCAGATAAACAAAGGCGACGTGATAGTCATCCGAAACGAAGGGCCGAAGGGCGGACCCGGCATGCGCGAGATGCTTATGCCGACCGCGACCGTCGCAGGTCTTGGCATGGCAAAAGACGTTGCGCTTATCACCGATGGTAGATTCTCCGGAGCAAGCCGCGGCGCAAGTATCGGCCACGTCTCACCCGAAGCTGCCAACGGAGGCCCGATCGGTCTTCTCAAGGAAGGCGATATCATAAATATCGATATGCCTGCTCGGAAGATCAATGTAGACCTCTCGGACGATGAGCTTGCCGCGCGCAGGGCCGAATGGACAGCCCCAGAGCCTACAGTCAAGACCGGCTACCTTGCAAGATACGCGAGGCTCGTGTCATCGGCCAACACCGGAGCTGTTGTAAAGTAACTCAGGAACCAGTTCCTGTTATCTGTTACCTAACCAAGGAGTTGTAAGTGAAGATCAACGGTGCCCAGGCACTAATAAAGTCGCTCTGCCATCAGGGTGTGGAGAACATCTTCGGGATCCCCGGGGGCGTTATGATTCCTATCTATGATGCGCTCTACGACTGTAAAGACCTCAAGCACATGCTGATGCGGCACGAGCAGGGCGGCGCGCATGCCGCTGACGGTTACGCTCGCGCCTCAGGCAAGGTCGGTGTGTGTTTTGCGACCTCAGGACCCGGCGCGACGAACCTCGTCACCGGCATCGCAAACGCATACATGGACTCGGTTCCGATGGTAGCCATCACCGGCCAGGTGAAAACGACTGCGCTTGGCAAGGACTCCTTTCAGGAGGCCGATATAACCGGCATCACAATGCCGATCACCAAACACAACTACCTCATCAAGCGAGCTGATGAGATACCTCAGGTCATCGCCGAAGCGTTCCATATCGCGAGCACCGGCAGGCCCGGCCCTGTGTTGATCGACATCCCGATGGACGTGTCGCTCGGAACGCTGGACTACAAGCCGGTTGACTCGGTTGATCTTCGATCTTACAAACCTACGGTTGCGGGGCACCCTCTACAGATCGCGAAAGCCGCCAAGGCTATCGCCGCAGCTGAGAGACCCGTGCTCTACGTCGGAGGCGGTGTAATTTCGGCAAACGCGAGCGCTGAGATTCTTGAACTCTCGGAGCGCACACATATTCTTGTGGCGACGACTCTTCTTGGCAAGGGCGCGATCTCTGAGATGCACCCCCACTCTCTTGGAATGCTCGGGATGCACGGCACCGCCTATGCGAACCACGCTGTAGCCAACTGCGACCTGTTGATCGCGGTCGGCGCGAGGTTCGATGACCGCGTCACAGGCAAGCTCGAAGCGTTTGCAAAGAAGGCCAAGATCATTCATATTGACGTCGACCCTGCCGAGATCGGCAAGACCGTTCGCGTCGATATCCCGATCGTTGGCGACTGCAAGAGCGTCCTCTCTGAGCTTCTGAAGCACGTTCAGCCAAGACAAGAGACCGAATGGAACCGGCAGGTAATGGAATGGAGAAATAAGTTCCCGCTCCACTACCCCGATGACGGCGGCCTCTACCCGCAGTATATCATCGAGCAGATTTCAGAAATCACCAACGGCGACGCCATCTGCGTAACCGAAGTCGGGCAGCACCAGATGTGGGCGGCTCAGTTCTTCAAGTGCAAGTATGCCAGGCAGTTCATAAGCTCCGGCGGACTCGGCACTATGGGGTTCGGTATGCCGGCGGCGATTGGCGCTCAGATAGCACAGCCGGACAGGGCCGTGTTCGACATCGCGGGCGACGGCAGCATCCAGATGAACATCCAGGAACTGATTCCGGCGATGGTGCACAAGCTGCCGATCAAGATCGCGATCATGAACAACCAATATCTGGGTATGGTCCGGCAGTGGCAGGAGCTGTTCTGGAATGGCCGATATTCAGGCGTCGATATTACCGCGCAGCCTGACTTCGTCAAGCTTGCGGAGGCCTACCACTGCGTAGGCATAAGAGTTGACCGAGCCGAGGACGTCAGAGATGCGCTTGACAAGGCAATGAACGTAACTGACAGGCCTACAATTCTTGATTTCCGAATAGCACGGGAAGAGAACGTATACCCAATGATCCCAGCCGGACAGAGCGTCGAAGAGATGATGGTCCCCGGCAGACGTGAGGGCAAATAATGTCAAAGCAGACTATGCAACACACGATAACGGCGCTCGTTGAGAACCGACCCGGCGTTCTTGCCCGAGTTTCGGGGCTTTTCGCACGCAGAGGGTTCAACATCGAGTCGCTCGCGGTAAGCATCACCGATGACCCGTCAGTATCGCGCATGACCATCGTCGTAACGGGAGATGACAAGGTGCTTGAACAGATCACCAAGCAGCTGAACAAGCTGATCGAAGTGATCAAGGTCATCGACTACACGGACATGATCTTTGTCGAGCGCGAGCTTGCTATGATCAAGCTGAACGCAGATAACAAGAACCGCTCTGAGATAATGCAGGTGGTCGATGTCTTCCGCGCGAAGATCATTGACATCAGCGACAAGACTTTCACCGTTGAAGTGACCGGAAGCGGCGCGAAGGTGGACGCACTTGAGAACCTGCTTTCGCCCTACGGAATCCAGGAGATGGTCCGAACGGGCAAGATCGCTATGGGCAGAGGCGCGAGAACGCCTTAGCCCAACACTAGAGGTGAATGCCATGAAGGATATCATCACCTGTGAACACATCGAGAGGACCCTTGCGGTCCTGAGCATCGCGGCGCCGGTCTGTGGGACACTAGTCGGCGCGATCGTCGGCAGGATACGACGCAAGATGGTCACAAATGTCGTCGCCGGGCTTTTGCTCGGCTTGCTCGGGACTGCGGTTTTCGAGCTTTGGAGAGTTTATCACCTGTGCGGCAAGCACAGCGGATATACAGGCGTGGGATTTCTCGGAGGTCAGGCCGTGCTTTTTGCGGCAGCCGGTCTATTGGCTGGGTTTGTTATCCAGAAATCCGTGAAACCGCCACGCAGTGACAGCTTTATAGAAGCAAAATCAAACCAGGAGGACAAGCTAACAAATGGCAAAGGTGTACTACGACGTGGATGCCAATCTCGACATCCTGAAGGGTAAGAAGATCGCGATCATTGGCTACGGCAGCCAGGGCCACGCACAGGCGCAGAACCTGCGCGACAGTGGCGTGGAGGTGATCGTCAGCGACCTCGAAGGGTCGGACAACTGGAATGCGGCAGTAAAGGACGGGTTCACCCCGCTTTCCGCCGCCGAAGCTGCAAAGCAGGCGGATATCATCCAGATCCTGACCGAGGACGAGACTCAGTCCAAGGTGTACAAGACCCAAGTCGAGCCGAACATGACCGCCGGTAAGGCGCTCGTTTTCTCGCACGGTTTCAACATTCACTTCAACCAGATCGTCCCTTCAAAGGATGTCGATGTGTTCATGGTCGCCCCTAAGGGCCCGGGACACCTCGTTCGCAGGACCTACGTTGAGGGTGCAGGCGTCCCGGCGCTGTTCGCCATCTACCAAGACGCTACCGGCAAGACAAGAGACCTTGCGCTTGCTTATGCCAAGGGAATCGGCGCTACCCGCGTCGGAGTCCTTGAGACCACCTTCCAGGAAGAGACCGAGACCGACCTCTTCGGCGAGCAGGCTGTCCTCTGCGGCGGCTGCACCGCGCTTGTGAAGGCCGGATTCGAGACTCTCGTTGAGGCTGGCTATCAGCCGGAGATCGCTTACTTCGAGTGCCTGCATGAGCTGAAGCTCATCGTCGACCTGATGTACGAAGGTGGTATGGACTGGATGAGATATTCCATCTCCAACACTGCTGAGTACGGCGACTACACCCGCGGCCCGCGCGTGATCGACGACTATGTAAAAGAGTCGATGAGAGAGATCCTCTCAGAGATCCAGTCCGGTGAGTTCGCCCGTGAGTTCATTCTTGAGAACCAGGCTAACCGCCCGGTCCTGAACGCTGCGCGCAGGCACTGCAAGGAAGAACTGATCGAGGAAGTCGGCGGACAGCTCCGCGAAATGATGCCCTGGATCAAAAAGAAGTAGGTCAAAGGTATTATTTGGTCGCAGGGCAGTTATGCTGCCCTGCGACTGACCTAACGACTGGAACAAGGAGGTAACCGATGCCGAAACGAATCAAGATTTTTGATACCACACTTCGCGACGGGGAGCAGTCTCCCGGCGCAAGTATGAACATCCAGGAGAAACTGGAGGCCGCCCGGCAGCTTGCTCGGCTGAAGGTCGATGTGATCGAGGCCGGTTTCCCGATCTCCTCACCTGGCGACTTCGAGTCTGTTAAGCTCATCGCTCAGAAGGTCAAAGGCCCCACGATCGCCGGTCTGTGCCGCGCGGTTAACGAGGACATCGACCGTGCCTGGGAAGCGCTTCAGTTCGCCAAGAAGCCGCGCATCCATACGTTCATCGCTACCTCCGATATTCACCTTGAGCGAAAGCTCAAGAAGACCCGCGAGCAGGTGCTCGAAGCCGCCGTCGCCGCCGTCAAGCGCGCCAAAGGCTACTGTGACGACGTTGAGTTTTCGGCTGAAGACGCTACCCGAAGTGACGTCGACTACCTCTGCCAGGTCATCGAAGCCGTGATCGAAGCTGGCGCAACGACCGTCAACATTCCAGATACTGTCGGCTACACGACACCTGAAGAATACGGCAAGCTGATCTGGACGCTTCGCAGGCGCGTTCGGGATATCCGAAACGCTGTGATCAGCGTTCACTGCCACAACGACCTCGGCCTTGCCGTTGCGAACTCACTCGCAGCTGTGCGGGCAGGCGCAGGTCAGGTGGAGTGCACCATTAACGGCATAGGCGAGCGCGCTGGAAACGCCGCACTTGAAGAGGTCGTTATGACTCTTGCCACACGCAAGGATCTCTTCAACAAGACCACCGGCATCAGGACGACCGAGATATATCGTTCCAGCCGTATGATAAGCGACATCACTGGTATGAGAGTCCAGGCAAACAAAGCTATCGTCGGCTCGAACGCGTTTGCTCACGAAGCGGGGATTCATCAGCACGGCGTTATCCAGGACAAACGAACCTATGAGATCATGGACGCCGAGTCGATTGGACTCACTGAAAGCCGACTGGTTCTCGGCAAGCACTCCGGCCGCCACGCATTTGAGGCGCGGCTGAAGGAGCTTGGCTACACCGAGGTGGGTAAAGACGAGTTCGACCGCGCTTTCCTGAAGTTCAAAGAGACCGCCGACAAGAAGAAAGAGATTTTTGATGAGGACCTCGAAGCGATTATGTCTCGCGAGGTCTACAATGTGCCGGAAAAGTATCAGCTCCAGTGCATGAACGTATTCGCCAGCCTCGACGGCATACCGACAGCGACCTTGAAGCTCGTCACAGATGACTCCAAGGAGCTCGTTGATAGTGCGATAGGTGTTGGTTCGGTCGATGCTGTCTACAAGGCGATAGACAAGCTCGTAGACATTCAGCACGACCTCGTCGACTACGTCGTGAACGCGGTAACAGGCGGCACTGACGCTTTCGCCGATGTCACTGTAAAACTCGGGGATAATGGAAACATTTTCACTGGTCGCGGGACGAGTCTCGACATTGTTGAGGCAAGCGCCAAGGCGTATCTTCAGGCGATCAACAAGCTCGTTTACTACCGCAGCCGCCGTATGAAGAACGGGGCTCCGATCAAGGCTAAATTGTAGTATATTTGGTGGAGGAATAGCACTTCGAATGGGCCAAACCATAACTCAGAAGATATTAGCCGCTCATTGCGGCAAGGCCGTAGTCGAGCCGGGTGAGCTGATCAGCGCAAAGATTGATCTGTGCCTCGGCAACGACATTACCGCGCCGATAGCAATTCAGGAGTTCGAGAAGACCGGCGCACCTTGCGTATTTGATCCCAACAAGATCGCGCTCGTGCCGGATCACTCGACCCCGAACAAAGACATCAAGAGCGCAGAGCTCGTGAAGATTATGCGTGAGTTTGCGCGAAAGCACAAGATTCCGCACTTCTTTGAGGTCGGACGTATGGGAATCGAGCACACGCTACTTCCCGATCAAGGGCTTGTTGTCCCCGGTGACGTTGTCATCGGCGCTGACTCGCACACGTGCACCTACGGCGCACTCGGCGCGTTTTCGACCGGAGTCGGAAGCACCGACCTTGCCGCGGCGTACGCGCTCGGTGAAGTGTGGTTAAAAGTGCCGGAGGCGATCAAGTTCGTCTTTTACGGAGAACTCCCGAAGTGGGTCGGTGGCAAGGATTTGATTCTGTACGCGATCGGCAAGATCGGGGTCGACGGCGCGTTGTATTCCACGATGGAGTTCACCGGCGAGACGATCAGGAGCCTTCCGATGCACGGGCGCTTCACAATGTGCAACATGGCAATCGAGGCCGGCGGCAAGAACGGCATTATCCAGCCTGACGAGATCACTATGGAGTACGTCAACGGCCGCGGCAAACGTCCGAGCAAGATCTATGAGAGCGACGCCGACGCCACTTACCGCGAGGTGATCGAGATCGACTGCAGCAAGCTTGAGCCACAGGTCAGCTTCCCGCACCTGCCTGAGAACGCAAAGCCGATCAGCCAGGTTGGGAACGTTGTGATCGATCAGTCCGTAATCGGTTCGTGCACCAACGGTCGAATCGAAGACCTTCGAGAGGCCGCTGGGATTCTGAGGGGCCGACAGGTACACAACAACGTTCGCCTTATCGTGATACCGGGCACGCAGGAGATCTACCTGCAGGCTGTTCGCGAAGGGCTCGCTGAAGTGTTCGTCGAGTCCGGCGCGGCGTTTTCGACACCGACATGCGGACCGTGCCTCGGTGGTCATATGGGCGTTCTTGCTGCTGGCGAGCGCGCTATTGCAACTACCAACCGCAACTTCGTGGGCCGAATGGGCCACGTAAAGTCCGAGGTATATCTTGCAGGACCGGCAATCGCTGCTGCCAGCGCGGTGCTTGGCAGAATCGGGAGTCCTGAGGAACTGTAACGTGGTCGACATCGACACCATTCGCCGCGCTATTTCTGAAGGGTAGTTTGCGCTCAGCGAACACGCCATCAGAGCAATGGACGACGACGGAATCTGGGCTGAAGACATACGAAACATTGCCTATGCGCTTGAAGTCGTGGATACACACGAAGACGAACGTGGCACTAAGTATTTGGCTGAGGCTCCGTTCGGCAAGACATCAATGCTCCGACTGGCGGTGGCATGGTGTCGCGAGTCTAACATGATTCAGGTTATTACAGTGTATGTTCGGCATCACAAACGCCGAAGGACAAGCAGATGACAACAAAGACAGTCGAACAATGTGGTTTCTGCGGTGGGAAGATGCGGGCGGTTCGCGTCGAAACGATACGCTCACGCGACGGCAAGATATATATCCTTAAAGGGGTACCCTCCAAAGAGTGCATAGACTGCGGTATGCGGTATTTTGACTACGATGTAGTTAACCGCATGGATCAGGCAATTAGATGCCACGGAGAATCGTCTGAGAAAGTCGAAGCTACTGTGGTTTCATACCCAGAAGAAAAGGAGGCTGCATGATCAGCGGCAAAGTCCACAAATACGGAGACAACGTCAATACTGACGAGATTATACCTGCAAGGTATTTGAATACGACCGACGAGAAAGAGCTCGCCTCACACTGCATGGAGGACATCGACACCGAGTTTGTAAAGAATGTCCAGCCCGGCGATGTTATGGTCGCAGATCTGAACTTCGGTTGCGGCTCATCCCGTGAGCATGCGCCGATTGCGATCAAGGCGGCGGGTGTCTCATGCGTTATCGCGAAGACGTTTGCGCGGATTTTTTACCGCAACGCGATCAATATCGGGCTCCCGATTCTTGAGTGCCCCGAAGCTGTCGACGGCATATCGAGCGGCGACGTGCTTGAAGTCGATCTCGATTCGGGAACGATCAAGAACGTATCGACCGGCAATGATTACAAGGCAAAGCCTTTCCCGCCGTTCATGCAGCAGCTGATCGAGGCAGGCGGCTTGATCAACTACGCAAAAGAACGACTGGCATCAGCGTAACGACTCTGGGGCGGGCCACTGTGTCCGCCCCACCAACCCCCTGATTCGCGGAGGTTATTGATGGCGGAATCCAACAAACAACTCGTAATGGACGTTCAAATATACGATACCACCCTGCGTGACGGCACACAGGGCGAGGGTATGACTCTCACTCTTGAAGACAAGATCAAGATCGCTGAGAGGCTGGATGACTTCGGCGTCGCCTACATCGAAGGCGGCTGGCCGATGTCGAACCCCAAGGATATCGAGTTTTTCAGAATCGCCCGCACGAGGAAATGGAAAAACGCCAAGATTGCCGCGTTTGGCAGCACCAGACGCGCAAAGTTCGCGGCGCACGAGGACCCGAACCTCATCAAGCTGATCGAAAGTGGCGCGCCTGTCGTTACGATCTTCGGCAAGGCTTGGGATTTCCACGTCACGCATGCGCTTCGTGTTGAACCTGAGATGAATCTTGCGATGATCTACGACTCGATCAAGTTTCTGAAAGACCAGGGACGCGAGGCGATATTTGACGCCGAGCATTTCTTCGACGGCTACAAGGCTAACCCCGAGTATGCTATGAAGGCCCTCGAAGCTGCCGCGCAGGCCGGCGCCGACTGCCTCGTGCTCTGTGACACCAACGGGGGAACGCTTCCCTGGCAGGCTGGAGAGATCGTCCGTGCGGTTGTTGCGGCCAATTTGGGGCCAATCGGCATCCACGTGCACGACGACTCAGGGTTTGCTGTAACCAACTCAGTCACGGCGGTCCACGAAGGCGCTGTCCAGGTGCAGGGGACGGTTAATGGCTACGGAGAGAGGTGCGGCAACGCGAACATCTGCGGCATCATCCCAATAATCGAGCTCAAAATGGGCAAGAAGTGTCTGCCCAACGGAGCTGTTGCTCAGATGACCGAGATTTCCAGATTTGTCGACGACATCGCGAACATCATTCCAAATGAGAGGCTCCCCTACGTCGGTGCGTGCGCTTTTGCCCACAAGGCAGGTGTTCACGTCGACGCGATGATGAAGCACCCTCAGACCTATGAGCACATCACCCCTGAGACTGTGGGCAACACCCGCCGCGTGCTTATATCCGAACTTGCGGGCTCCGGCAGCGTCATTCAGAAGGCTAAAAAATACGATATCGACCTTGGCAAGGGTTCGCCTGAAATCAAAAACGTACTCGATCACGTGATGAGTCTAGAGCACAATGGTTACTCGTTCGAAGGGGCCGAGGCATCGTTCGAGCTGCTTCTCAAAAAGTCGCTTGGCATTTACCGCAAACTTTTCGACCTCAGGGCATTTCGCTTGATAGTCGAGAAGCGTGGGCCGGACGAGGACGTCATCACCGAGGCTACTCTGAAGATCGCTGTTGACGGCAAGGAAGCGTTCACCGTGGCAGAAGGCGATGGCCCGGTGCACGCACTCGATAATGCCCTCCGGCTCGCCCTGGCGCAGTTCTACGGCACGGAACTCGCGAAGATCAGGCTTAGTGACTATAAGGTCCGAGTCATCAACACTAAGGCCGGAACCGCCGCAAAGGTCAGGACAGCAATTGAGTCCAGGGATAAGGCCGAAGCTTGGACAACTGTGGGCGTCTCAACCAACATCATAGAAGCGAGCTGGCAGGCATTGGCAGACAGTGTCGAGTATGGCCTCCAGAAGCATATTGGTGAGAAGAAATAGGGTAGTATGCAAGTCATAATCGCCGAACACGCCGGTTTTTGTTTTGGTGTGAGAAGAGCAATTGAGCTTGTCACACGTGCGGTCGAATCCGGTGGACCGCTAACCACGCTTGGGCCGCTTATTCACAACCCCCAGGAGGTCGAAAGGCTTTCCGCAACCGGGGTACACGTCGCCAAAAGGATCGAAGACGCGATCGACGGCCGCGTTGTGATGCCGTCCCACGGGGTGGCACAGGAAACGCTTGACAGGGCGAAGGCAAATGGTCACGAGATCATCGACGCTACATGCCCGTACGTAGCGAAGGTCCATCGCACTGCCCGTGAGCTCGCCCGAGCCGGGTTCAAGGTCGTGGTTGTGGGCGATCAGGGGCATTCCGAAGTCAAGGGTATTCTCTCGGCGGCCGGAGCTGACGCGATTGCCGTGTCGTCCCCTGAGGAAGCATCTGAGCGACATCTCACCGGCAAGATCGGCGTCGTCGCACAGACTACTCAGACCGCTGAACGCTTTGAAGAAGTGATCTCCGTTATTAAGAAGACAGCGGATGACGTTCGTGCCGTAAACACAATCTGCGTTGCGACCCGGCAGCGCCAGGAGGCGATTCAGGACGTAGCCCCCGAAGCAGACGTTGTCTTTGTCATCGGAGGCCGCAACAGCGCGAACACCAACCGGCTGCGCGAACTCTGCGAGGCCAAAGGCGTGTCGACCTACCACATCGAGACAGCAGCCGAAATACAGGACGATTGGCTCCGGGGTAAACGAAGAGCAGGTATCACCGCGGGCGCATCGACCCCGGACTGGCTGATCGAAGCTGTCAAAGATCGACTGGAAAAGGCTTAACAGACTTGAACGGTGGCAGGGTTCAATCAGTAGCGCCGGGCAGCATCGCCGAGGATGCGGGAATCGAGCCGGGCGATATCATCGTGAGCCTTAACGGCCACGAACTGCGCGACATTGTCGACTACAGGTACTACTCTGCTGAAGAATCCGTTGATATCCTGGTCAGGCGCGGGCAGGAAGAGGCTGTAATCGAGGTCGAGAAAGATTTTGATGAGCCTATCGGCGTCGAGTTTGCTGATGAGCTCTTCGACGGTGTCCGCGAGTGCGGCAACAGGTGTATATTCTGCTTCGTCCATCAACTCCCCAAAGGAATGCGCCGCCCACTCTACGTAAGAGATGACGACTACCGGCTGTCTTTCCTGCACGGCAACTTTGTTACCCTCACCAACGTAACACACGAAGATATTGCACGGATCATAGAACAACGCCTGACGCCCATTTATGTTTCAGTCCACGCTACGGACCCCACTCTGCGAACTCAGATGGTGAGAACGGGCAATGCGCCCGACGTTATGGCGCAGCTTCGAACGCTCGCAGACGCCGGGATCACGCTTCACACCCAGGTCGTTGTCTGCGAGGGAGTGAACGACGGTGAGCAACTGGAGCGCACGGTGAGCGATCTGTCGGGGCTATTTCCCCAGGTCGCCTCGATCGGAATCGTTCCGGTGGGGCTTACGAGGCATCGAAGAGTTGGGCCGGATATCAAATCGGTTGACGCTCCTGGCGCGCGACAGATCATTGAGCTTGTAAAACGCAGGCAAAAAGATTTTGGGAAGATTCACGGGACGCGGCTTGTTTGGGCATCTGATGAGTTGTATCTATCAGCTGGTGTTCAAGTGCCTTCAGCTGTGAGCTATGAGGGCTATCCGCAGATTGAAAACGGCATCGGTCTTGTGCGACAGTTCATGGAGGACCGCAAGCGAACGCTTCGCAGGCTGCCTGAGCGACTCCCCCTGCCTCTTTCGGTAACGCTCGTCACCTCGACACTTGCCGCGCGGATATTGGAGGAGTTCGCTGCTGATCTCTCTAGCGTGAAGAACCTCACAGTGCGCGTAGCGCCTATCAGAAACAAGTTCTTTGGTGAAAGCGTGACCGTCGCGGGGCTCATTACAGGGCAAGACGTGATAGAGCAGCTTAAGTGCGAGACTCTCGCCGATATCGTTATGATCCCGAGCATCATGCAACGGGACGGCGCGTTTCTTGACGATGTCACGCTGGACGAGGCCGCCTCCGAGCTTCAGACGAGAGTGGTCGTCGCCCAACCGAGGCCAAGCGGCATCCTCAAGGCCATTCTTGCCGCCGCTACAAGCTAGACAGCGCTGTCGGGCTCGTATCTATCTTCCATCACCTGTCTCCGTGGAGTTCTGCTATGGAGTTATTCCCCCATCAAGCAGGTCACGGAACATATCGTATGGCACTACTGAAGGATCCAGGCCAGTTTGAACGGCGACTGCGGCAAGGACACCGGCGGCCTGCCCCATCTGCATGCGCACCGGCTCCATTCGAAGCGTGCCGTATGCGACGTGGCTTGCCGATACAGCCGTCGGGACGATCATTCCCAGCGTACTGCGCGGCAGAATCACCCCGAGGGGCACCCGATAGACAGGAGTGTGCTTCACGAGCCAGAACTCTCCTTCTCCCCTATGCCTGGCATTTGGATCAAGCGCAGGAGCTGTCGCGTGGCTGTCCATTGGGTAGTCGCCGACTGCGATCGGGTGCTCAACCACGCGATCAGCAGAGAGAGTAATGTCGCACTCACGCATAAACGTCCTGCCGATCATCCTTCGCGCCTCCCGAACATAGAGGGATTCGGGAAGGCCACCAGTTTCAGGATAATCTTCTTCACAGAGCCCGATAGACTTCATCCCAAGCTCGATCTGGAGATAGTAGAGGTAGCCAAGCGCCCGGTTCAAGTGTAGCGGAGAGATTCTCTTTCGTTCTGAACGAGACGCCGTCGGGTAGTAGTAGTTGATGCCGGGCAGGTCGCCTCCCCAAGGGTGCTGGTTCAGCTCGAACTTGCCGTTTGGTAATCGACCATACTGGAAAGCCCACGACAGCTCCCACTCTGGAGAATATCTGTAATCTCGGGGATCATAACCATCCGGCCTTGGGATAGTTCGGTCATCACGATGGCCATAGTCTTTTACAGTGAGCAGATAGGCGTAGCTTTGGATTCTCCCGTCGCCCACGCCAGTGCTTCCGGGGAGGATCTCGTCGGTGGCGTTGTCGTAGAATACTCTGCCTGCGTGGGGTTCGTCGTCGGTTCTGGGCTCTCGCCCGACGCGAAACTCTACCCCAGCAGCGGCGGCTAGATCGGCCTCTACAGTGGCGTCGATCACAACGTTTGCGTGTGCTACAAAACTCTCACCAGTAGCCAAGTCTTTGATCTGTACGGCCCAAGAGTTGCCATCACGAACGATAGCGCGCGCGATGTGTCTCGGCGCGAAGCTAATCTTGCTCTCGGCGAGCACAAGCGAGGTCAGAATGGAGTTTGCGACACCAGGCTCGCAGGTAAGGCCAGCGCCGACGCCGTAATGCAGAACGACATTCTTTCGAAACTCATCAGAGAAGCCGTATGAATGCTCGACGCTTCGGATGTCGCTTACACCGAGCCCGTTTGAGCACATCCCGCCGACTCTTGTGGTCTCCTCGATCAAGAGCACCGAAGCCCCTGCACGCGCTGCACTTACCGCCGCAGCCGTCCCTGCCGCAGTGGCTCCAACCACCAAAATATCACAGTTACTCTCTCGCATAGACTATATATTCGCTAACATAATGCCTGCAACCTCCTTGACCTGCCGAGTGATTGTACTCTATAATTAAGGTGAAGCTAAATTGTTGGGCTACAGAAGGAGTTATCCTCGATATATGGACGATCAAACCGCACACGAGAGCGAGGGCGGCAAGCAAGTATCTAAAGTGGTCCTGCTCGGCAACCCAAACGTGGGCAAGAGCGCCATATTTGGCGCGCTGACCGGCAAGTATGTTGTCGTATCCAACTACCCCGGGACTACCGTAGAGGTCGCCAAGGGTCACATTACGATGCGCGGGAAGCGCGTTGATGTCGTGGACACCCCAGGAGCAAACTCCCTTGTTCCTATGTCCGAGGATGAGCGGGTCACACGCGATATCTTACTTGAGTCCCGCGACGACGTCTTTGTCCAGGTCGGCGACGCGAAGAACTTGCGGCGTGCGCTGATTATATCCACTCAGCTCGCCGAGTTTGACGTGCCCTTTCTGATCGACCTCAATATGATTGACGAAGCCCGCAGCCGGGGGATCAGGCTCCACATCTCGGCGCTTTCTGAAGCCTTTGGAGTGCCTGTTGTAGGCACCATCGCAACCCAGAAGAGTGGGCTCGACCGGCTGATATCACAAATCCCGCACGCGGCGCGTTCTCCCTACAGAGTCAAGTTTGATCAAGGCATCGAGGAAGCGATCGTGCGGGTGGAATCCCTTATGGGTGATATCGGGCCTGGGAGCCGAGGCATTGCGCTTACAGTCCTTGCCGCCGACGAAAGCCTCTCCGATTGGCTCCACGAGCAACTTCCAGAAGAGACTATTGCAGAGATCGAAACCGTCCGTGAGCAGATCCAGTCAAAGTATCATCAGCCGCTCGGATACGTGATCTACATTCGCCGAATGCGCCACGTTGAGCTGCTTTTGAAGTCGTTCTATGAGGGCTCAAAGGTCACTCCCGAAGGCGCGGCTAAGCGTTCTGTCCTACGGAGGCTCCACCCGGCGCTTGCGATCCCCATTTTTGCCGGAGCCTGTATCGGGCTGAACACACTTGTCGGTATCCACCCGGCATTTGCGCTCCTCAGCCTGCCGATTCTGCTATACGCCCTCTTTGCGCTGGGAGACTGGGGGATGCACCCCATTCTCGGCATCCCCATCCTTGGGCTTGTGCTTTATCTGACGTGGGTATTTGTCGGCAGCTTCGGCGCTGGCACCGGGGTCGATTTTCTCGGTAACACGTTGTTCGGCAAGTTTATCAACCCCTGGGTAGCGTCGGCGGTCAGCCATATTCCATCAGAGCCCATTCGTGACCTCATCGCCGGGCAGTATGGCATCGTCACAATGGCTTTGACTTATGCGCTTGCGATTGTGCTTCCCGTAGTCGGCACGTTCTTTCTCGCTTTTGGCCTTCTTGAGGACTCGGGATACCTGCCGAGACTTGCGGTTATGGTGGATCGGGTGTTCAAGAAGATGGGGATGAACGGCAAAGCAGTGCTGCCGATGATCCTCGGCCTCGGCTGCGACACTATGGCCACTCTCACCGCGCGCATTCTCGATACCAAGCGTGAACGCGTGATCGTCACACTGCTTCTTGCACTCGGCGTCCCCTGCTCTGCCCAGCTTGGAGTGATCCTGGGTATACTCGGAAGCCCCACGATGCCGATCGGCGCGGCGCTCATCTGGATCGGTGTAGTCACTGTAGTGATCTTCAAAGTCGGCTATCTTGCTGGTAAACTCCTGCCCGGTGACAAGTCTGACTTTATCCTTGAGGTCCCGCCGATTCGCATGCCGCAGCTTGAAAACATCGTTGTCAAGACGCTTGCGCGCGTAGAATGGTATGTGAAAGAGGCTGTACCGCTCTTTATCATAGGAACGTTCGTGCTCTTCACTGCAGACCGCACCGGACTCTTGAAGGTCGTCGAAAGGCTCGCAGCGCCTGTCGTACAGGTGTTCCTCGGGCTTCCGGCGAAAGCAACTGAGGCGTTTTTGATCGGGTTCCTTCGCCGTGACTATGGAGTCGCGGGACTTTACAATATGTCCAAAGCCCACGAGATAGACACCGTGCAGATGATTGTCGCACTCGTCACTATGACGCTTTTCATTCCCTGTCTTGCAAATTTTCTTGTAATTATCAAAGAACGCGGACTAAAAACTGGGGTCGCAATGGCGTTATTCATCGTGCCTTATGCGTTCTTGATAGGCGGACTACTGAACTTCGTGCTTAGAGCGACAGGAGCTTTCAAGTGAAGTGCCCGTTCTGCGGCCACGAGATCGATAAACCCAGAGATTCCTGCGCGGCCTGCCCAATGCATGGCTCGTGCAAATCCACGTGCTGCCCACACTGCGGCTATGAAATAGAAAGGGAGTCCAAACTTGCGGAGATGGCGAAGAGGGTCTTCAGAAGACTCAAAACAACAGCAAAAGACGACGTTTCAGGTAAGGCCTGACGATAGCCTCGACGAGATTCTGGAGATCGCATGGCTCCTCGACGAAGAAGGAGACCCGCGAGTCGAAGAACTGCTCCTGCGTGCCGGAGATAACGCCGAAGATTTGCTTCAGACAGCGACAGAGGCTGGCTGGATAGCTGTGGCGGCGAACGAGTTCGCGATGATGCCAACGGGCCGCGAGCGAGCGCGTGAGATCATTCGGCGACACAGGCTCGCAGAAACGTTGCTCACTGAGATTCTTGAGCTCGACAACCAGACGGCTGAGACGGACGCGTGCCGGTTCGAGCATATCCTGAGCCCTGAAGCGACCGAAAGCATCTGCACGCTTCTTGGACACCCGCCAACGTGTCCTCACGGCAAGCCGATACCTCGCGGCTCCTGCTGCAAGAAGTTCAAGAAGGAACTCTCGCCGCTCGTTACACCGCTCAATGAGCTGAGCCCGGGGGAAGTTGCCCGAATCGTCTTCATAACGCCAAAATCACACGCCAGACTGGACCGGCTAGCCTCGCTCGGCATCGTCCCGGGAAGCGACATCCGCCTGCACCAGAAGCAGCCCACCTGCGTGCTCAAAATCGGCCAGACAGACGTGGCGATAGACTCCACCGTAGCCGGTGAGATATTCGTTAAGAGAGTCTGATTGGCAAATGTGTGTCTGGCTGCTACAATAGTGTCACTATGAAGAAGCTATTATATATTCTTGGCGCAGTTCTGGTGGTGGTAATCGTCATCGGCTACTTTGTCGCCAACTGTGATCAGGGGACGGATGAAACGCAGATTCTTGCGGCGATCGAACGCGGTCGCACCGGTATCGAAGAAAAAGACCTCTCCAAGGCCATGTCCGCCATCTCCCCAAACTACAAGGACGAGGCAGGCAACAACTTTGACGGGATCAGACTGTTCGGTGTGCAGCTGTTCCGATCAGGCGCGACCTACAGCGTAAGTGTGAAGAATCCCGCTGTAAAAATCAACCAAAACGAGGCCGAAGTGAAAGCGGAGGTAGCAATCGGGGTCAAGGGGCAGGACTTCGGGCTGATTCCGCCGCGAGTTGTCACACTCCAAATGAAGAAAGAACCGGCAAGAAGGCTCTTGATCTACAAGGTCCCACAGTGGAAAGTCACGGCAATGGTAAACGCGTCGCCTCTTATAGATGACAATATGTAGTGCAGGCCAAAGCGGTTTGAGGCATCGTTCTCCAGGGGCATGCTTAATTTGGGACATTCCCCTGGAGAACATCAGATGCTCTACTGCGAATACGACGCTCGTGAAATAACCACTGAGCCATACAAGGTCCGAATGAAAAGGCGCGGGCAACTTGCAAGCGCAATGGGCTCCAAACCATCTGACGAATCAGCGGATTTGCCGGAAATCGGATACGCCTATTTCCATGATGTCACCTGCTACGAACTCTTCGTCGCCGATGAAGTGGAATATGACGCCGTAGACCTGCCGGGCAGTGAGATCGGCTAGTACGTAGGTTCGTTAATCTCGATAACCTCGACTATAGCATCGCCATCGAGCTCAATGATAGCCTCGGACAGAACCGACTGCACCTCGCCGGGGTCAATACGTTCGTCGCTTTCGTGCGACCACAAAACAACTACGGAGAACCTCTGCGTACGCGGCTCTTCCTCTTCACTGAGCTCCCCATCAACGTAGGAGTCGTCTCTCTCTTCTTCCATCAAAACCTCCTGAATGAACACTATCGCTAATGTGATATTACACTGAACTCAGGCACAAAACCTAAAGCTCCACTATATATTTATCCACCATATGGTGCGGGTAGTACGATTCTTTTGCTTTTCTAAGCCCCGGCTCGCCCAAGTCCTGCTCGCGGTTGACGTAGCGGTAGTCGACCGCGACGTCCGTGCAGTATTCCTTGTTGATGACCTGGTAGAGCCCGGGATAGGCCGGGTTGGCCTTTTCGAAGTGAATAACAAGCGTCTCATCGTTTAACGGCCCACCGATGCTGAACGCTGCCACATGCCCGTCGATCATCACCGCGCCTGCAACAAGTCCGAGCTCATCGAGGTTGGAAAGCGCCTCCATTATCGCCCGGTGCTCCTCAGCGAGGGTGAAGTTCTCGGGCTGGAAGCAGTCACGAATGTCGCACCACTTGGTCTGCAGGTCGGCGCATCCGATCACGAGATCTTTGGTCGTCACCCGATGATACTCATAGTCGTATTTCGATCTGAACTGTGCGATATGGTTGCGCTTGCGGTGAAGCTTTCGGCCCGCCAACTCGATAAGATCACTTGAGAGATACACATAGTCGGAGTTGTCCCGGTCAAGTTGCACGCGAAAACCAGCACTTTCAAGAGCTTTGGCGGCCGACTCGGGCACCCGATAGAGCTTGCCGTAATTAGAATCCTCGGAGAGCATCGTTCGAACGCTTGCCGCGAGGTCATTGACTCCAAAGGGCAGTAAGTAGAACGTGTCACCCGATCTGTGACTTGCTCGCACAACTATCCCACCGTCAAGAGAAGCTACACGAAAGCTGTAGGTTTCCCGCCACAGAAAGATGTTCGCGAAGCACATCTCCGAGGCGGTAGGCTGCTCAAGTTCGAGCAGTCGCTCGATGTAATGCCTATCTGCAAGCTCTACCGGACGAAACTCCGGAAACGCTGGTATTGTCATAGTTGAAACAGTATCGACGGCGCTACCCGCGCCGTCTCTTAGAGGCTGGCGCGTAGCGCCACCGGTGGATAACTCTGTTCGGGCTGTCACTCATTCCTCCGAGACACCGACGCAAAAATTGCGGACACCTGCCTGTCAGCTAACGCCTTCTCTATTGTATACCCCGCTGACCAACATCGTAAAGACAGGCACGATAGTTAATCAAACTCAAGGAGCATATCATCCACGCCGCCACCTGCAGGGATCATCGGAAATACGTTCGCTTCCCGACTGATGTGCAAGTCGATAACCGTTGGCCGATCATCGATTTGAAGCGCCGCTTTGATCGTTGACCTGATGTCAGCCTCGCTCGTCACCCTAAAACCAGCCGCGCCGTAGGCCTCCGCGAGCTTCACAAAGTCGGGCTGGCAGGAAATGTCGGTCGAAGCGTAGCGGCGATCATAGAAGAGCTGCTGCCATTGCCGCACCATTCCCAGGTAGCCGTTATTAAAAATAAGCACCTTCACGGGGATTCTTTGCTCGACGGCGGTCATAAACTCCTGGTTGTTCATCAAGATGCTGCCGTCACCCGCGATAACGAAGACATCCCGGTCAGGGCAACCGAACTTCGCGCCAATCGCGGCGGGCAACCCATAGCCCATCGTCCCGAGACCACCTGAGGACAGAAACGACCTCGGCCTCGTAGTCTTGATATACTGCGCCGACCACATCTGGTGCTGACCGACATCCGTTGCGATAATCGCCTCACCGCCGGTGATATCGTTTATAGCGTCAAAGATGGCTGTCGGGAGAATCCGACCGTCGCCGCTTCTCATTGCCGCCGAGTGTGACTTACGCCACTCGTCAAGCTGCTTTACCCAATCGCCTCTTCTAATCTCAGATATCTTTTCAGCGAAGGCAAAAAGCACGTTTTTGGCGTCGCCGACAATCGGGACTGTAGGCTTTCGCATCTTGCCGATCTCGGCGGGGTCGACATCTATATGTATCGTCTGGGCGTTAGGCGCAAATGCAGTTGTTTTGCCCGTCGCTCGGTCGCTGAAGCGCATTCCGACCGCGATGATCAGGTCTGATGCCTGGGCTGCATAGTTGGCCTGCGCGCAGCCGTGCATTCCAAGCATACCCAGGCAGAGCGGATGCCCGTCCGGGAACGCGCCTTTGCCCATCAGTGTGTAAGCTACAGGAATATCGGCCTTATCTACGATTCGCGCGAGCTCTTCACTTGCCTCTGCCGCGATAACTCCGCCGCCCGCGATTATGAGCGGCTTTTCGGCGCTGTCGATCAGCGCTACAGCCTTCTTGATCTGCATCGGGTGACCGAGCACAGTTGGCTTATATGACCTGATGTCGACATCGCTTACGGGCTCGTAGTCGAGCTCGGCGAACGAGAGATCGATCGGCAGATCGATCAACACAGGGCCCGGTCTGCCTGTTGATGCGATATGGAACGCCTCATGCACGGTCGACGCGATCTCACTTGCGTCTTTCAAGAGATAGCTGTGTTTGACGATCGGCTCGCAGACGCCGGTTATGTCGGCTTCCTGGAAGGCGTCGGTGCCGAGTTTTGATGTCATGACCTGGCCAGTGATCGCCACCATCGGAACGCTGTCCATATAGGCCGTCCCGATCCCGGTGACGAGATTAAGCGCGCCTGGGCCAGAGGTTGCGAGGCAGACGCCGACTTTGCCGGTCGCACGAGCGTAACCGTCGGCCGCGTGCGCCGCGCCCTGCTCGTGGCGGGTCAGAACGTGCTTGATCTTGCCCTCCATCAGCACATCGTGGATGGGAATGGTCGCAGCGCCGGGGTAGCCAAAGATCACTTCGACACCTTCAGCGGCAAGCGCCTCGATTAGCACCCGGGCGCCGATCATTTTTTTAGTATCCGTCTTCTTGATAGCCATAGGACAGCACCTTTCCATTATCAGGCCGGCGCGGCGACCGGCCACTACGTGTAAAACACATAAAGCCCCCCATCCCACATTCAGGGACGAGAGGCTTGAAAAGTCCTTCGTGATACCACCCTGGTTCGCCGATGCCTCACGACACCGGCCTCAAAGAGTACTTGAACCACGCTTGGTTCGGCATACTCCGGCTCTGTAACGGGAACCGCCCGGGACCCACTACTTGCGCGTTGCGTTCATAGATCCGGCTCGGAGGCGACGTTCGATCAGCTCTTGGGCACCGGTTCTCAGCAATCCCGGCTCTCTGTAACCGCTCCAGCAGGTCTACTCTTCCTCTTCACAGCCTTTCTTGGGGCTATTTGATTGTCTACATTCTTTTTACCATTACTGCCTGCCCGGTGTCAATATCGGTTGCAGTTTGAGCCTGCTGAATGCTATAATTTGACGATTTAGATACGATTTACCTTGATTGGAGAACCGGTTTGAAACTTAGCAGGGATCAAGTCGCCCAGATAGCGTTTCTCGCCCGTCTGCGTCTCTCTGAGACTGAAAACGAAAAGCTCGGGGAGCAGCTGAACAAGCTGTTGGGGAACTTCGAGAAACTCAGCGAACTCGACACGGAGAACGTGGAGCCGACATCGCATACAATTCCCGTTCTGAACGTCTTTCGGGCGGATATCTCAAGGCCGTCGCTTACTCAGGACGAAGTAGTAGCGAACGCGCCTTCCAAGGCAGACGGCACCTTCGACGTGCCTAGAATTGTGGAGACTTAGAGCATGGCAAGTGAGCTTTACAAACTGACCGCGCATGAACTCCACGACCTCATAAGCGCCAAACAGGTGACATGTCGAGAAGTTACGGAGTCCGTCATCGAGCGCATTCGCGCCATCGACGACAAGGTTAAGTCCTATGTCACGGTAACAGACGAGATCGCCTTTGCAGCAGCCGACGCAACCGATAAGAAGATAGCTGCGGGTGAAGAGGTCGGGGCGCTTGCTGGCATCCCCTGGGCCGTCAAAGACAATATGAGCACAACCGGCGTTCTAACCACGTGCTCTTCCAAGATTTTGCAGAACTACAAGCCTGTTTACAACGCAACTGTCGTTGACAAGATCAATGAGACAGGCGGAGTCATCGTCGGCAAGACCAACCTCGACGAGTTTGCGATGGGTTCGTCGACTGAGAACTCCGCGTTCTTTGCGACTAAGAACCCCTGGAACCTGGCTTGCGTGCCGGGTGGGTCCAGTGGTGGCTCCGCTGCGGCAATCGCGGCTGACGAGGCTATCGTGGCCCTTGGAAGCGATACGGGCGGCTCGATCAGACAACCCGCGTCGTTCTGCGGCGTCGTCGGGATGAAACCGACCTACGGGCGAGTATCCCGCTACGGGCTGATCGCTTTTGCGTCGTCTCTCGATCAGATTGGCCCGATCACCAAAGACGTCACCGACTGCGCGCTTGTCATGAACGTAATCTCAGGGCGAGACGCGGCTGATTCGACCTCGCTTGACGTGCCGGTTCCTGATTTCACCAGGGCGCTCATCCCGGACGTTAAGGGCATGAAGATAGGCGTCCCACGCGAGTTCTTCGCACAAGGTGTCGACCCCGCTGTGACTGAAGCTGTCATGAAAGCGGTCGAAGTGCTTGCTGGGCTTGGTGCGGAGCACAAAGAGACTTCATTCCCGATGGTGGAATACGGTCTGCCGACCTACTACATCATCGCGCCTGCTGAGGCGAGTTCGAACCTTGCTCGCTACGATGGAGTGCGCTTCGGGCACAGAAGCGCCGACTCACCGGACACGATCTCGATGTTTGAGAACACCCGCGAGGAAGGCTTCGGAGACGAGGTCAAGCAAAGAATTATGATCGGCACCTACGCCCTCTCAGCCGGGTACTACGATGCGTATTATCTCAAAGCCCAGAAGGTGCGAACGCTGATACGCCAGCACTTTGAGCGGATGTTTGAGGAGTTCGATGTTCTCATCAGCCCGACATCGCCCGTAGTCGCATTCGGCGTCGGAGAGAGAACCGACGACCCGTTCCAGATGAAACTCGCCGACGTATGCACCATCCCCGCGAACATGGCCGGGATTCCGGCGATTTCCATCCCCTGCGGGTTCGCGAACGGTCTGCCCGTCGGTCTTCAGATATTTGGCAAGTCGTTTGATGAGGAGACGTTGCTTCGGGTAGCCTACGCATACGAGCAGGCGACCGATTTCCATAAACAGAAGCCTGGGATATAAGAGATATGACTGAATACGAGCCAATTATTGGAATGGAAGTGCACTCAGAACTCTTGACCGAGAGCAAGATGTTCTGTGGGTGCAAGGTCGCCTTCGGTGGCGAGCCGAACACGAGGTGCTGCCCGGTCTGCCTCGGCCTTCCGGGGTCGCTCCCTGTCGTCAACGCACGCGCTGTTGATTTTGTGGTGCGAACCGCGCTTGCGCTGAACTGCACCATATCCGAGTACAGCATCTTCCATCGTAAGAACTACTTTTATCCCGACCTACCCAAGGGATACCAGGTTTCCCAGTACGGTGACACTCCGATCGGTCAGCACGGATACGTAGAGATCACTGTCGGAGGCAAGACCAAGAGAATTGCCATTCGCAGGGTGCATCTTGAAGAAGATACTGGCAAACTGCTCCACGTCGAGGGCGACAGGAGTCGCGTGGACTACAACCGAAGCGGGGTGCCTCTGATGGAGATCGTGACCGATCACGACCCAGACCCCGGGCGCGACCAGATCAACTCTGCTGAAGAAGCACGCGAATACTTGGTCAGGCTGCGCGCCATTCTGCTCTATCTGGGTGTCGCGGACGGCAAACTCGAAGAAGGCAGCCTCCGCTGCGAGCCGAACATTTCGGTTCGCCCCGTGGGAAGCAAGACTTTCGGAACTCGCACCGAGATCAAGAACCTCGCGAGTTTCAAGGCCGTCTTTGGCGGCGTGGAGTACGAGATCAAGCGCCAGATCAAAGCCAACGAAAAGGACGAAAAGATCATCCACGAGACCAGACGCTGGGACGATGCAAACAACAAGACCGCTGTTATGCGAACAAAAGAAATGGAACAGGAGTATCGCTACTTCCCTGAGCCCGACCTTGTGCCGATGACATTCGATCCTGCCGTGGTCGAAGAAGTTCGCAGCGCCCTTCCTGAGCTTCCTCAGGAGAAGATACAGCGCTTTGTCGAGCAGTATGGCATCTCGGAAGTCGACGCCGAAGTTCTCACTGACTCCCGTCACATGGCAGATTTCTACGACACAGCCGCTAAGAGCTACAAAGACCCGAAAACCGTCGCCAACTGGGTGATGGGTGACTTCATGAGACTGCTCAATGCCAAGGGAATCGAAGCTCACGATTCCAAGATTACCCCGGCTGCGCTTGTCGAAATGCTGAAGCTAATCGATGACGGCACCATCAGCGGCAAGATTGCAAAAACTGTCTTTGACGAAATGTTTGAATCAGGAAAGCCTCCGGCATGGATCATAAAGGAAAAAGGCCTCGTCCAAATCAGTGATGAGAGCGCTATCGAGCAGGCTATTGTTAAAGTTCTGGCAGCAAACCCTGACGAACTTGAACGTTACCACGCTGGAAAACTGGAGCTGATCGGCTTCTTTGTAGGACAAGTAATGCGGGAAACCAGGGGTAAAGCTAACCCTGGAGTCGTCAACAAAGTGCTTCGAGAGATGCTTGAGGCAGCAAGGAGCTGATATGCAGATCATCACCGCCGTCATTGGGGTATTCTTATTTGCCCTCGGGTTCTTTTTGATCGCACGGGCGACCAGGGTCCCAATCGCGGACCGGCAGCGGTTCTTACGCGCCGGGGTCGGAGCTATGGCGGCAGGAGCCGGCAACGCGCTGCTATACAAAAACCAGTCGGCAGCGCTCTTGTTGCTGCTCGTCGGAGTTATGCTTATATTCACCAGCGGAAACCGCCCCGACAGGCGCGGTCCGTAATCGTCGATTACTTCATCTATCACTCGCCACCGAGCGGGTTCTATAGGCAGGAGCCGAAGTGGAAACTATTGGTCAAATAATCAAGGCCAGACGTGCTGAACGAGGGTTAACCCTTGCCGAAGCCCATGATGCAACCAAAATCACGATGCAGAACCTCGCAGCGATAGAGGAAAACCGTTTCGATGCGTTCCCGAACCGGGTCTACGCGCGCGCCTTCCTGCGAGATTACTCCAACTACCTCGGGCTCGACAGTGCGGATCTGTTGCAGCGCTACGAGGCCGACTGGGGATCACCGGTGCCCGAGCCCGTGCGCAAACGGGGCTCCAAGGCAGTAGGTGTGACAATCGGGACAATCGTAGTCGCGGGAATCCTCGCGGGCGGCGGTTTTCTCTATTCCAAGTATATGCCGATGCCAAAGCAGATCGCCAGGCCCACGGCAACCGTCGAAGAGAAACCCACCAAACCGGCCCCTACCCCTGCGGCTGTAAAGCCGGAGACTAGTCCCGCGCCGGCGCCAGTTTCCACTGCGACTCCAGTTCCGCCTGTCACGACGGCTCCAGCCAAACCGGCTGATACGACCAAGCCCGCAGCCACGGCGCCGAACGTCCCCAAGGACAAGGTGCTGATCACTATGAGAGCCTCAAGAGGCGCTTCGTGGATCACCGTAAAGGTCGACGGCAGGATTGAGGCATCAAGAACCCTCGAAGCCGGACAAACAGCCAGCTTCACAGGCAACAATACGATCTCGATTGTGCTTGGAAACGCGGGTATGGTAGATGTCACGGCCAACGGCAAGGACATCGGAACAATCGGCAAGACCGGCGCGGTTGTGAAGAAAGTCTTTGCAAAGCCCGCAGCCGGCACTCCGTAAGTAAGCCAATATCCAAATCACGAGGCCCGGTAGTCGTTCGCGCGATCACCGGGCCTCGTTTTGCTCCATTCAGCCTACCGCCAAAAACTCGTCCAAACCCCGTTCCAACCCCTGACATTCCTCAGTGGGTGCCTCGGATGGAAACCATGCAGACAACGGAGTACTGTCTACAGCGCCGTTTGGGGTGCTTCGCAGTCTTCCGCTTGCGATCGGCGCAGTTCAGTCCGGCACCTGGTGGTTCTTTGTCGCGGCGTTGGTGTCGCTTGTTGCAGAATGTGCAGGCGCTGTCACCGGCGCTCACACCACTCCTGACCAGACTGGACAGCGGGCCTAATAACATATTAGTTTTCAGCGTGATTTTGCGCTGCTGCTTTGATATGTTTGGAGCCTAAATGTGGCGGGAAGACTAACATTGGGGTGCGGTTTCGAGCAGGCTGATACTGATTGCCGGAACCGCCCCGGCGAGATTGCTAAGTGCGGTAGCTCGCTTAAGGAGGCACGTTAAATGGCAGACGAGATACATGTCAATCGTGAACAAGATACCGGCGTCAGAGGTGGCGCAGCTGCAGCAACACATCCGTATGCTGGAGAATACGCCCAGCCGGTAGAGCGCGGATTACTGCTCAAAGACAGGGTTCGCTGGGCCTCGGTATGGGCTGGACTGGTCGTAGCGTTTTCGTTCCAGGTCTGGTTCACAGCGATTGGCTTTGCGGTATTCGCCCGAGGACTGAACAATGCCCCTGCGGACGCTGGCTCAGCGATAGGTATATGGGCTGGTGTTGCGTGGCTTATCAGCTTGTTTATCGGAGGATTGCTCGCCTCTCGGCTGGCCGGTATCGCCGGCACAGATAATGGTCTCTGGAACGGCATAGTCCTTTGGGGTCTTTCGTTCTCGATCTTGGTCATTATGGCCTCGGTCGGGGCAGGAGGGATCCTTGGAACGGTGTTGGGGGGTAACGTAGGAACACCTACCCCGGCTCCTGGACAAGCCAACATGGCACTGGGCGCCGCACAGAGCGGCGCGTGGTACTTTGTGCTGTTCCAGTTCCTGTCACTTCTTGCCGCCGCCGCAGGAGGGGCTGCAGGTGCGCGCAAGATGACAGAAGACACGGATGAGGAGCATCATCGCTAACCCATAAGTATAGTCAAGTCTCACTGGGACGGACACTTGTCCGTCCCTTTTTCACGTCTATTTGTTTCTGAAAAGGAAAACCACCGCTCCACGCATAAGTATTCTCTGACGAAAACACAGACTATTGAGGCATTATGACTATTCTCATCACCAACGACGACGGAGTTTACTCGGAGGGGATTCTTGCGCTGAAGACTGCTATGCAGGAAGTGGGCGACGTTGTGGTCGTAGCGCCCGACAGGCCGAGAAGCGCCTCAGGGCACTCGATCACACTTCATAAGCCACTCAGGGTTGAAAAAGTGCGAATGCGAGACGGAAGCATCGCCTACGCATCCAACGGCACACCGTCGGACTGCATATCCCTGGGCATTCTCGATATCGCCGGAGGGCCGGTCGACCTGGTTGTCTCGGGGATTAACCGTGGCCCCAACCTCGGCTGGGACCTCACATATTCCGGCACCGTGTCTGCCGCGATGGAAGGTATCGTGATGGGCGTTCGTTCGTTTGCGATATCGGTTGCGTCCCACGAAGATGAAGTAAGCTACGACTACGCGGCCAATTTTGCTGCGTTTCTTGGACGCAAGCTCCTTGAGAAGAAGCTTCCGCCGAACACACTTTTGAATGTAAACGTTCCTGGAGTGCCTGCAGAGCAGATTCAAGGCATCGAAGTCACAAGGCAGGGAGAAAGGCACTACTCCGGCAGGATCGAAAAGCGACTCGACCCAATGGGACGCACATATTACTGGCTCGGAGGAGACCTGCCGCAGGATGAGCTCGACGAAGGAACCGACGTAAAAGCGATCGCGGACGACAAAGTATCCGTTACACCCGTCCATCTCGATCTCACCGGCTACGCCGCACTCGAGGTGGTACAGTCTTGGAATGTCAACGATTTTCATTACGCTAATGGAGGAACAGATTGAGTAACAGCATTAATGTGACAGTGTGGAACGAGTTTCGGCACGAGAAGAACCCGGACAAGGAGCCTATCAAGGTCTACCCGAACGGGATGCACACCGTTATCGCCGATTATCTCAACAATCAGGACGGCATAATCGCACAAACAGCAACTCTCGACGACCCCGAGCACGGACTCACTGAGGAAGTGCTTGCAAACACGGATGTTCTTACCTGGTGGGGCCATATGGCCCATAACGAGGTGAGCGACGAAGTGGTCGAACGCGTCCATAAGAGAATTATCGACGACGGTATGGGGCTGATCGTCCTGCACTCCGGGCATTTCTCCAAGATATTCAAGAAGCTCATGGGCACCAGCTGCGACCTCAAGTGGCGGGAAGCCGGGGAGAAAGAGCGGCTCTGGCTGGTTGACTACGCTCACCCCATTGCCGATGGACTTCCTGAGTATTTCGAGCTCCCACAGACCGAAATGTACGGCGAGCCGTTCGGTATACCCCAGCCTGATGAGCAGGTATTCATCAGCTGGTTCGAAGGCGGCGAAGTGTTCCGAAGCGGCTGCTGCTGGCACCGTGGACGAGGCAAGATATTCTACTTCAGGCCGGGTCACGAGACGTATCCGATCTACTACAACGAGAACGTGATGAAGGTCATCGCAAACGGCGTTCGCTGGGCGGCTGCCCCTCGCGGGCCGAAGTATGTATGCGGGAACGCAAAGCCTATCGAGCCGCTTGGTTAATTCACTAATCCAACTTAATCAGATACACAGCAGCCTGGTAAGCTCTCCAGGCTGCTTTTCTTTTACCGCGGCCGTTACACAGATTTCAAACAGTCAAGGTATCTTCAAGACGGTTTTGTGAATGTCAGGGCTAAATATTTCCGAGAATGTTGCCATAATAACTGGTGGCGGCTGACACAAAAGAAATATGCGCATTCTTTGCAATAGAATGGAAACAGTAGAGTTGTTCACGACGTCATAATTAATAGGACAGGCTTGCACATTCGGCCACAGAGAGTGCTGTTGAGGCAAAGGCAATGACCGAGGAGTTTACAATTAGACTTTCACACTTAGATGATCTGCAATTGACACGAGAAATCGTCGCCGACGCTGCCGGACGCATCGGCTTTACTCCAGAAGATGCGGGAGCGATCGTCTCTGCGGTCTTTGAGGCATGCGCGAACGCGCTCACCCACGGTCGCACAACTGGAGCCGACACTGCTGCGCTCAACATCAGGATACTCCCGGATCGCATTGAGGCTGTAGTCTATGACAACGGCATCGGCTTCCCCTACCCCTGCCAAATCACCATGCCACCTGTGTCATCACCTCGCGGACGCGGCATACCTATGATGTTCGCATTTATGGACGAGGTGGATATCGACTGCTCACACGGCTGCAAGGTCACCCTCATCAAGCGACTTCACACCGATTAACCTGCGATTCGTTCTTGATTCCGTTCCCATTTGCTGCTAGAATTGCAATGCCGTCCCAGTGCACGCTTAACTTCATCATGCGAGTATACCGCAGCAGGTGTTTCAGCGTGCGAGGCCTCGTTGATAGATGTGTGAAATCTACCAGGTTCAGGCCAATCCTACACTAGTGACGACTTTGGAAGGAGCCGGAATCTTATGAGTGAACAACTTAAGGCTCTAAATGTGCTGCAGCAGGTGGACATTGCCATCGCGCAAGTCAACCGTGAACTTGCGGCTCTCGACCCCGGCACGGAACTGAAGGCTCAGTGCGCCCTTGCTGACAAGAAGCTCGCGCGACTTGGCGAACAGCTTCGCGCGGCCGAGTTGGAGCTTCGCGACAACGAGCTCAGCCTGAAGACCACTGAGGTCAAGAAGCAGAACTTCGAAAGCAAGCTCTACAAGGGTCAGGTGACAAACCCCAAGGAGCTGGCCAGTGTCGAAAAAGAGATCGAAATGATTGGCCGCAAGCGCTCCGAGCTCGACCAAAGAATCCTTGAACTCTACGATTTCCTTGAGAAGCTTCAGACTGATAAGGCTCAGATCGATAAGATCGACGTGGTGCTCAAGTCTCGGCTCGCAAAGCACACTGCCGAGTTTCATGCTAAGTCGAGCGAACTGAACGCAAAGCTTGCTGAGCTCGATATTTCTCGACAGGAAGCGATCGCGGGTGTCACCGACAAGCAGATGCTCTCGCGTTACGAAGCGATTCGCGTCCGCCACAAAGACACGGGGCTCGCCCACATTCTCGACGGGCGATGCGGCGGCTGCCATGTGGCGATCACACCATTCCTGATCCGGCGAGTTCAGGCTGACGAGGAATACCAGAACTGTGAAAGCTGCGGAAGAATACTCTTCGGCGGCATCTGAGACTCTTCCCCAATAGATGCTATTTTAATACTGACTGGAGATTCTATTAGTGACAAGCGTAAAGATGGCGATCGACGGCGCGGCCCGAGGCAACCCCGGCCCTGCGGGCATTGGTGTTGTGATATATGACGAGAACGACAATGTAATTCGTGAGGTCGGTGAGTATATCGGTCACACCACAAACAACGTAGCCGAGTACACAGCGCTGATCAGGGGGCTTGAGGAGTCGCTCAAGCTTGGCGCAAAGTCCATCGTCATTCAGACTGACAGCGAGCTTCTCGCGCGCCAGATCACCGGCGTTTACAAGGTGAAAGCCCCTCATCTCATCGAGCTTTTCAGTGCCGCTCGGTCGCTACTCATAAAGTTCGCCGACGCCAAGATCGGGCACGTCTACAGAAATGAGAACACGCACGCTGACAAGCTCGCCAGCGAGGCAGCGCACCGAAAAGCCGACCACAAGCAACCGGCATCGATCAAGTTCGACGATGAAGATGCCAAATCATCGAAACCGAGTGGCGGCGGGCAACTGGACCTAATGTAGAAGATATGCTGGGAGACCTGAAGCCACAGATTAGCCTACCAATCCGGCGCTTTGTTGATGATTGATTGTCTCTCGGTGTCTTTTCTTTCTCTTAGGTCTATCTCGATGGCGCTGTCGTGCCTTCGGAGCACGTTGCGAGGTAGACCTTGCTCACTATGCGGTAGAACTCGCGCTGGATTTGCAACCAAATGAGACGCAATCGACGTATGATGTGGTAGAATGTTGGATCAGCAATTTTATCGTAGAGTGCTAGCGAATAGTTATACATTGGGTATAACTGGCTGGGGTGAACAAATATGCCATATGTCTCTGGAAGAAATGTTGTCGAACGATATGCCGGCAATCCTATCCTGACTCTGGAAGGACTGCCGTTTCCCTGCAACACCGTGTTCAACACCGCAAGTGTGAAATTCGGTGATGAGTATATCTTGCTGCTCAGGGTGGAAAACCTTGCCGGGCGTTCTGTTTTTGCGCTTGCGCGGAGTCTTGACGGGTTCTCGTTTACAGTCGATCCAAATATTGCGATGAAGCCGTCAACTGAAGAGCCGTTCAGAACATACGAGGAACTGGGAATAGAAGACCCCAGGATTACCTATATGGAAGAGGACGGCGTCTACTACATAATGTACACGGCCTATTCCAAGCACGGCGCGCGCCTCGCGCTCGCCAAAACGATTGATTTCGAACACTTCGATAGGATCGCGCTCATATCCCAACCGGATAACAAGAACGGCGCACTCTTCCCAAAGAAGATCAACGGCCGTTATGCCCGGCTCGATAGGCCATACAGTGGGAGCTATGGCGCTATCTGGGTCTCATACTCAGATGACTTGATCGCCTGGTATGACTCTGAAGTCGTTATGACCCCGAGACCGGGATACTGGGACACCGACCGAATAGGCGCAGGCACGCCCCCGATCGAACTCGATTACGGCTGGCTGGAGATTTACCACGGGGTGAAGAACACTAGCTTTGGGCCTATCTACAGGATGGGAGCGGTGCTTCTCGACCTTGAGAACCCCGCTCTGGTAATCGCCAGAAGCGCGGTGCCCATCCTGAGCCCAAGAGAAATGTACGAACGCGTCGGTGACGTGGGTAACGTGGTTTTCGCCTGCGGAGCTGTACTTGAGGACGACGGTGAACTCAAGCTATACTACGGCGCGGCCGACACCCACATCTGCGTAGGCACAACGCGCGTCACCGATATAGTCGACAAGTGCCTGTTTGACCGCGACGTCAGATAATTACCTCTATACAGACGATGCGAGGACCGCGGACTCCCGGTCCTCGCATACGTCGAAAAGCCTCTGTATGCGAACCAGGTCGAATAGCGCCTTGACCTCGGCGCTCAGTCCGAATACACGAAACTGACCACCCTCAGCTCTTACTTTCTTGAACACGCCAAGCACTGCACCGAGCCCGGCGCTGTCCATAAAGCCGACATTGCTCATATCCATAACGACCCTTCGGTGGCCGTCGACTATCGTCGCTGCCTGACGCTTGAAGTCATCCGCGTTGCTCGCATCCAGGTCTATGGCGGGTGTTTCCACCACCAGGACCTCATTCACTGTTTCCGTATGAAACTGCATAATCACTCTCCTTGCAAATGTTTTTTATATATTCGGCAACAAAATCTAATCAAGCATGAATTACCCAAGGCCACAACTCTTTGTGAGCTCAATATACTGGTTGCCCTCGTCGTCCTGACCATAGTCCACCTTGTCGACTGCCTGGCTTATGATAAACAGGCCGAAGCCACCTTCTCTCGGGCCTCCGACACGTGGAACGGGCACCTTGCCGGGCGCGGCAAACGGGTCACCACTATGGGTCAAGCGTATCCTTACCGTCGAATCATCCTTGGCGATTCGAATACTTATAGTCCGGGTCGGGTCACCGTGATATGCGTGGCGCATAATGTTGCTTGCCACTTCGTTAACAGCTAATTCTACCAGGTTTAGCTCATGGTCCGTCAAGCCGCAACTGCTGCGTGCAACACAGAACCCTCGCAGGAACGACCTGACAGCGCCAAGATGATCCAGACTGCTCCTGATAACGACAACATCCGCCTCGGTCTTGACCGTCTCAGGCGCTTCGGGCACCACCCTGATGGCAACGCAGGTGAGGTCGTCGCTCAGACTCTCCGAACCGACAAACTCCGTCACCGCGTCACGCACCGCGTTTACAAACGCCTCTGGGTCAAACTCACTGATTCGTAAGATGACTTCTTCGAGACGCTCACGGCCAAACATTCCCCCACTGGCATTGCGGGCCTCGGTGACACCATCGCTGTAGAGCACAAACAAATCGCCCGGGGAAAAGTCGAACGTTACCTGCGAATAGATTTCGAGCGAGTCAAAGCCAAGCGGCAGGTTGAGCCCCGAAAGGTGTTCAAGCTTGCCGGTATCCCGAGAACAGCGAATCAAGCGCGTGTTGCCGCAGTCGACAAGTGACACCTTCCTGGCCTGCGGGTCGAACCGAGCATATGTCAGCGTGACGAACGAGTCCAGACTGAGCAACTGCGGCGTCAGCACGCTGTGAACACCATTTACGATGTCCTCCGGCTGAGGGATCCGTCCCCGTGCGCTGCTTACAAGCAGATGCGACAGGCTCCGAAGGAACTCGGTCTTTGCGCCTGCCGAAAGAAGCGCAGCGGGCACGCCTTTACCCATAACATCGCCGAAAATTATGTCCAGGCTCCTGTCAGGGTGCAGCAAAAAATCGTAAAAGTCGCCGTCAATGCCTCTGGACGGGATAGTCAGAGCTGATATCAGAAAGTCCCCCGATGCCAGCGGCGGAGTGCTCAACAACAGCGACTGCTGGATCCTCGAACCGATCTCAACTTCCCGAGCCCGTGCAGCTTCAAGCTTCGTAAGCGCGTCACGACGTCCCATCGCACTTGCAAAGACGTTGCCCAGCAAGTATAACATATTAATCGTCTCTTCGGGCCACGGTTTTGGCTCGTGGATGGCATCCAAACCGATAAATCCGATCACCCGATCCTCCTGGGACATAGGAACAGCTACAAACGACTCCCGCTCCCTCAGCCCCCAGAGCGCTCGTTCTTGCTTCGCGTGCTTCGGGATATCTTCGATGCTGCTCACCCGGACATAATGGCGCTGCGAGATGAGCTCAGTCCAGTACGGCACGATGGCCGTAGGCACAGTATTCCCGCGAAGCGCCACCACCCCGTCTGACCTCCATTCGTGCGTGCAGGTCATCTCTGTGTCGGTCTGATCGTAAAGAAACACGTAGGCTCGATCTGCCCCAAAGAAGTTGCCCGTACTGTCAAGCGCTTCATCGACCCTTGCGTCAACTTCGGTGACGGGAGACGTTATAAACGCTGTAGATATCCGAGCAGCCATACGATCTAGCTCGGAGCGAAACTTGATCACCCTCTCGGCTCTCTTGCGATCCGTTATGTCACGAAAAACCAGAATCGCACCGAGGAGCTCATCAGCGCCTCCAAGGATCGGCGCGCCACTGTCGTCAATTGGGATGTGAACGCCATCTTTGCGGATCAAGACCGAGTCGGGCGGAAGTTCGACCTTTGAAAGCGTCCTTAAGGCCTCCCTGATCGGGTTTGGCAGTGGTTCACCTGTCGCCTCGTCGATCAGTTTGATGACCTCTTCAACCTCTGTGCCGACTGCGTCTGCGAGACTCCACCCGGTAAGCGCTTCAGCCATCGGGTTAACGAACGTTATAACACCCTCGCTATCCGTCGTCATAACGGCATCCCCGATGCTTGCGAGGGTGACAAAGAGCATCACGCTCCTGCCCATGGCCTGAGAGCGCAGGGCCTCACGCTCCCTATGCATTTCGTCAGCTTTATTCATATCCGAAGACATATCGAACTCCATTCAATGGGTGTACACTTCAGTCTGTTACAACCAATCATATTGTAGTGTACGCAAGAACAGCAAGAACCAAACTCATCACTTTGCCTGACAGACATTTTGTGGGCATTTCAGCCCTGAGAGATGGGGTCGAAGTCTATGCCTTCTTCAGCAGGACGCTCTTCATCCAGCCAAAACTGCTGCTGGTACATTCTGGCGTAACGGCCGTCGGCATCTATCAGCCTGCCGTGGTCACCCTGCTCGACGATGCTCCCACCTTCAAGAACAAGAATTGAGTCGGCATTTCGCACTGTGCTTAGACGGTGGGCGATTATAAACGTCGTGCGGCCAACCATAAGCCTGTCAAGCGCCTGGTGGATCAAGAATTCCGATTCGGAGTCCACTGAAGAGGTCGCTTCGTCGAGTATCAGTATGCGCGGGTCGGCGAGGACGGCGCGGGCGATGGCGATTCTTTGTTTCTGACCACCGGAGAGCTTCACTCCACGCTCCCCGATCTCCGTGTCGTAGCCGCTTTCAAGGCGTTCGATGAACTCGTCGGCGTTTGCCACCTTTGCAGCAGCGAAGACTTCTTCATCCGTAGCCCCGGGGCGACCAAACAAGAGGTTATCACGAACGGAGCCGTTGAAGAGAAACGTCTCTTGGAGAACCAGGGCAATGTGGCTTCGAAGCTCACTCTGGCGCACATTTCGCACGTCAACGCCATCTACCAGCACCTCGCCGCTTGTTGCGTCATAGAACCGTGGTATGAGATTAATAAAGCTAGACTTGCCAGCGCCGCTTTGTCCAACAAGCGCAACTCTCTGCCCGGGGTCCGCACGAACACTTACGTCGTGGAGCACTTCCTCCCCGGTCGCATAGCTGAAGAACACGTGATTAAACTCGACTTCACCCCGGACTTCACCAAGCGAGACGGGCTCGATGGGGTCTTTGATCCCCGGCTCCGTGTCAAGCACCTCAAATATTCTCTCACCGGCAGCAAGCGCTCGCTGCACAAAGTCGAATGTGCGAATAAACTCACCGACAGGCTGATAGAAGTTCGAAACGTAGATCAAAAACGCAACTAACTTGCCGATGGTGAACTGGTTCTGCATAATCAGATACGATCCGCCGCCGAGCACTGCGATCGTCCCGAGCGCCGTTAGAGTCTGCATAGCGGGATAGAACACCGAAGTCATACGAGAAGCCTTGATGTTGTCGTCTCGAAGCGTTACACTCGTCGTGTCAACCGTCGCCCGCTCGTGTTCCTCGCGGTTAAACGCCTTGATCACCCGAATCCCGGACAGGTTCTCCATCAGCTTGCCGCTCAGGTCCCCCATCGAATCTCGAATCGAGCGATAGACCAAACGCACCCGCCGCGTGAAGAAGTAGAGGCTGAAACCGAGGATCGGCACGGGAATCAGCACAAGCAGAGCCAGCTGCCAGTTGTAGGTCATCATATAGTAGAGAGCGAACGCGACACCGAACACCTGGCGCACAAGCGAGTTCGACGTGTTGACGACCAACCCCTCAAGCTGGCTTACGTCCCCGGTGACGCGGGACACAAGGTCGCCGGTGCGCTTGTCGTCATAATAGGCAAGAGGGAGCTTCTGGAAGTGATCGTAGACCGACATTCTAAGACTGTGAAGCAACCTCTGACCGGCTACGTTCATCCAGTAGTTGCTGGCAGAGCTTATAATTTGCGAGAGCAACACGACCACGAGATAAAGACCGATCACACGCCACAGCAGGCTATACTTGGACCCCGCGATGACGTGATCCAGAGTATAGGCCATTATTCTTGGGGGCTGTTGGGCGAGGAACACGCCGATGAGCGTGCAGACGAGGCCGAAGACCATGATCGGCAAAATAGGCCGTGCCCAGATCATGCTTTTGCGAAGCGCTGCCCTAAAGTCCTGCGGCCGCCTCGGCCCTACTCCACCACCCCATCGGCCTCCTAAACCCATCCTTTCGTCCTCCGGGGAGCCGCCATAAAGCGCACCACCCCGATGCCAGTATAATACCAAGAGCACGTAAGGTCAACGATTGCCGCCCGCAAAAAAGATTGCGTTGACTGGTAAATGCATCCGTAATCCCTGCGTCAGTATTTACATGAGCTTGTTAGCAGGGTCTGGCCCGATAGTTCGCCTATCTCACCCAATGGAGCAATTGTTGTGACTTTCCCAATGCGGCGTATGATACCAGTATTCGCGGTGGTATTCGTCGGTATTCTGTTCTCACCCATGTGCCTGATAGGCGC